>JAGZYM010000019.1:0-40500 GCA_018377855.1 Collinsella sp.
CCTCCGTCGCCAGGAGGAAGAGCTCGACCTTCTCCCTGCTGTACATGCGAACCTCCAGTCCGGACCGCCCCGCGGTCCAACTTTCTGTCCGCACCCCCGATTAGCCGCAAAAGCTGTTATCCAGGAACTATTTCACCGCAACTTATTGAGGCCGAGCGGGCTGGGTCGATGATGGGTTCTGTTGTCGAGAAGATGAAGACAGCCGGTCAGGAGTCTGCGTAGGGTTTTGTGGTTGGTATACCGTAGCCGCGCATCATGGAGCCGAACGCTTTGACATCGTAGGTGTCTGAGAGCTTGAAATGAATGACGTTGTGGCCCATGGCACGCAGGTTCGTGTCGCGCATGAGGGCAGCTCGATAGGTTTTTGCCGCAGTATGTTCCGGATCATTTTGGGCATCGTCCTCAAACTTGCCTAGTCCATGCAGCTCAGCCAGCATCCATGAGCCGTTTGGCATCTGCCAGCCGTAATCTGCCAAATAATAGCCGGCGTTTCCCGGTCGAGTGATTTCAACCTGAAGTTCGGGAGCGGCAACTCCCGCCAGAATCATTGCCGCCCGTGCTTCGGATTCTCCACCGTTATCCGATCTGCCATCCATGTGTTCAAAAACGTCAAATGCGCGCGCGATGCCGTGCAGTCCGCGGCAGTTCGTTTGTGCATATGCACGCAATTCTTCACGCTCGACACCGTACTCACGAGCCAACCCGTCGACATAGCCTAGTGCATATCGAAAAGCGTTAGTTCGGGCGATGTCGACCACCGTGCGATATGGATTCGTTAACGTAAAAGGACCGAGCTGCCATACGTCGCCCGGCCGCCAGCGTCGGTATTCAACGAATTCGTACATATCGCGTCTGGTGGAACGCGGCAACAGCACTTGCACCTTGTCGAGAAGCGAATATGCAGAACCGATGCCATAGAGCAGTGCCGCCGTTGCTCCACAAAACACGGCATTCGGTTCAACGACCGCAATAGCGGATGCCAATTGAAAGATGCGATCTTCGACGCCGAGGTCATTCCAATACGCGGGATCAGCGTAGACATGGTTGTAGAGTCGAATAATCATCTCTTTTTGCATGAGCGCGTAGGCACAGCGTTCATCCCATTTTTTGGTAGCTACAAACAGGTGCCCGCCATGATGGGCCTCGAATAACCGGAAGAATAGCTCTAATTGCGGTTTGGTACAGCGTTTATCATGACTCATTTTCGACCCCATGGTCTCGAGGGGGAGTGAATGACACTACGCTATCCCATATTTGGCCCGCCTGACCTTGCCATGAACTGACCAAAAGCTTGACGGGGCAGGTCAGAGTCATGAGTCGTAGCCAAACATATCGGCAAACGGTTGATTAGTGCCCCTCGGCGGCACTAAAAACCACCCTTACAGAAAGTTGCGGTGGAATAGTTCCTGAAAGGCTCGAATAAGCCTAAATCCAGGAACTATTTCACCGCAACTCAGGTGGGGATGGGGCTGAGTGGCGGGCGATGCCGTTGCCTGTCGGTTAGTGGCGGGATTGGTGGCGGAGCTTGTCGATGGTGGAGTCGGTGCTTCGGCTGCGGGCTTCGGTGGCGCGGTCGCGAGCGTCGGCCGCGGTTTGGCGCTTGCGGCGGTAATCGATCATGCCTTGGATGATGGGCTTGCCAAAGCTCACGACATCATCGTTGTAGATGGCGGTTCGGGCTGCGAGGAGGCAGTCGGTAAAGTCCATATGGGTCTTGCCAAAGAGTTTGACGGCAAGGGCGACAACGGTGGGCTCGTCGACCATGACGTCATCGAGCAGCCTTTTCATGGCCGCAGCAATCTCAACGCGGGGAACCTTATAGACGTCGCGCAGCGTGACCACGACGCGCGTGATGATTTCGGGGTAGACGCGAGCGGTGCGCGTGGCGATGACCTTGGCGGCGCGCGGCGACAGGACCTCGTCGTCGTCGAGCAGGTAGCGTAGGATGACGGTCTCGTCGATGATGGTGCTACTCATGGATATCTACTTCCTCGGGACCCAAAATCGAATCGTCGCTTTCTGTAGCAAGGTACTCAATCCAGGCATTGCGCTCCTCGGAGCGGCGATTGGGGTCCCCATATGCTTTGAGCGATCCATAGGCGGCGGTGCCGTCCTTTGAGCGCACAGCGACCGGCTGAAAGGGAAGCTTGCGCATCAAAATGCTCTGCGCGACAAAAAGGCGGACAGCCTCGGCGAGTGATGTGCCCATGGCGTCTTAGAGGCGCTCGGCATGCTGTTTGTCCTCTTCGCGAATGCGCACCTGCAGGATGGCTCGTTTTTGCGTCGATGACATCACTGGCCCCCTTAATGAGCGTGCAATATAGTCGGTCAAATGCCGCATGTGCCGATACTTGAGCATCTTATAACGATTACTTTATTTCGCTCAAGTAAATAACCATTAACTTGAATACAAGCGTAGTACATCTAAAATGAGAGCGCGTAAAAATCTCTGAGGTGTACGCATGTAATACACTCACCTTTATAGCCTCTAGAGAATAATTCCAACCTGCCAAAATCCCTGCAATACACCCGTATTGCAGGGCGTATGCTCAAGTTTGCCACCTGCAACTGCGTATATTTAACCTGTATATCGTTGGAGGAATTCTATCGAGTGTATGTTTCGCCGCATGCATTCGATACGTCGATGCCAGTCCACGGGCGGCTTGGGTCAATGTCGACAGGATCTCTCCGGCATGGGATTCAGGAGGGAGTGAACAACATGGGCAATAAACGAGTCGTAGCCGATTCTTCGCGCTGCATTGGGTGCCAAACCTGCATGGCTGCGTGTATCGAGGCGCACGACATTCCCGGCAACATCGCCGCGCCGCGCCTGCGCGTGACGCGTACGTACGAGATCTCCGCACCGGTGGCTTGCCATCACTGCGAGGATGCCCCGTGCGCCAAGGCCTGCCCTACGGGCGCCTTGTTCTTTGATCCAAAGAACCATCGTATCGGCGTTAACGAGGACAACTGCATCGGCTGTAAGAGCTGCGTCATGGCCTGCCCCTTTGGCGCCGTGAGCGTGGCGACCACGCAGGTCCCCGTCTTGATGGGTGACGTGCGCGTGGGTTCGCAGACTAAGAGCTTCGTGCTCAAGTGCGACCTGTGCGTGGACCGTCCCGGCGGTCCGGCGTGTGCCGAGGCGTGCCCGACCAAGGGCCTCACCCTGGTAGACGAGGAGCGCCTGGCGGAGCTGACTGCCGAGCGTGCCCGCGCCACCATCGAAAACGAGGCGTAAGCGTCGGGCGACAGGCCCAATGATTGTCAAATAAGTACCGAGCATTCGGTAGCAGAGAAAGGAAGGAGGGTGTCATGGAGAAGCATAAAGTGATCTGCCCGTACTGCGGCGCCGGTTGCCAGTTTAACCTCCTGGTCCAAAACGGCCAGGTCGTGGGTACCGAACCGCTCAACGGCACCACCAATCAGGGCGAGCTGTGCCTTAAAGGCATGAGCGGCTACGACTTCATCAACGACACCAAGATCTTGACTCCTCGCGTGCTGCACCCGATGATCCGCCGCACCAAGGGCGCGGATCTTGAGCGCGTAAGCTGGGACGAGGCACTGGATTTCACCGCATCTAAGATGCAGGCCATAATTGACGAATATGGTCCTAACGCTGTCATGACCACCGGCTCTTCGCGAGGCGGCGGCAATGAGGCGAACTACGTCATGCAGAAGTTTACGCGTGCGTGCATCGGCACCCACAGCGTAGACAACTGCGCCCGTACTTGACACGGCCCTACTGTCCTCGGTCTGATGGACACGGTTGGTTCAGGTTGCATGTCATGCTCCATCCCCGGTATGGAGGATGCGGGCTGCATTTTCCTCTTCGGCTATAACCCTGCCGATTCGCACCCCATCGTCGCAAGGCGTATCGTGCGAGCCAAAGAAAAGGGTTGCAAGATCATTGTCGCCGACCCGCGCCATATCGAAACCGCGCGTATCGCCGATATCTACCTTCCGATCAAGAACGGTTGCAATGTCGCGTTCCTCAACGCCTTTGCCAACTGCTTGGTTAACGATGGCCTCTACGACAAGGAATTCGTCGCCGAGCACACGAACGGCTTTGACGAGTGGTGGGAGACCATCAAGAACTACACTCCCGAATCCGTACAGGACATCACGGGTGTCGAACCCGCGCTGATCCACCAAGCTGCCGAGATGTACGCCACGGCGAAGCCTTCTGCCATCATTGGCTGGGGCATGGGCGTATGCCAGCAGAAGCAGAACCTGAAGACGGTGCACACCATCGCCTCCATCGCCTGCGTTGCCGGCCAGATCGGCAAACCCAACTCCGGCCTCGCGCCCGTGCGTGGCCAGAACAACGTCCAGGGCTCCTGCGATATGGGCATGCTGCCCAACCTGTACCCTGGCTATCAAAAGGTCACCGACCCGGCCGCGCGCGCCAAGTTCGCCAAGGCCTGGGGTGTGCCCGAGGAGAAGCTGCCTCTCGAGGAGGGCTACAAGCTCACCGACCTGGGCCACCTGGTCGACGAGGGCAAGGTGCACTGCTTCTACAACTACGGCGAGGACCCGGTGCAGACCGAGCCCGATTCGGCCGGTATGCGCAAGACGCTCTCCGAGCTGGATCTGTTCATTTGCCAGGACATCTTTATGACGCAGACGACCATGCTCGCCGACGTTATCCTGCCCGCTACCTCTTGGGGCGAGCACGAGGGTGTCTTTACCGCATCCGACCGTAGCTTCCAGCACTTTGATGCGGCTGTTCCGCCCAAGGGCGAGTGCCGTCACGACTGGGAGATCTTCGCGGACCTGTCCACGCGCATGGGCTACCCCATGCACTACGACAACACCGAGCAGATCTGGAACGAGTGCATTAGCCTGTGCCCCAACTTTGTGGGCGCGACCTACGAGAAGATGGCTCCCGAGGGCGGCTTTGCACAGTGGCCTGTCAAGAGCACCGATGTGAACGACCATGGCACCCCCGACATGTTCGCGGGCGGCAAGTTCACGACCAAGGACGGCCGTGCCAACCTGATGGCGCACGATTGGGAGGCGCCCTCCGAGCTTCCCGACGATGAGTACCCGCTCATCCTTTGCACCGTCCGCGAGGTCGGCCACTACAGCTGCCGTTCGATGACCGGCAACTGCAAGACGCTGGCACTGCTTGCCGACGAGCCCGGCTTTGTCCGCATGAATCCCGCGGACGCCGAGGCGCGCGGCATCAAGAATGGCGACATCGTCTCGATTCACAGCCGTCGCGGCCAGGTTTACAGCCGCGCCGACGTGAGCGACCGTATCAACAAGGGCACGGTCTATATGACCTACCAGTGGTGGATCGGCAAGTGCAACGAGCTGACCATGCACAAGGTCGACCCGGTCTCGCACACGCCCGAGGACAAGTTCTCTGCCTGCCAGGTCGACGCCATCGCCGACCAGGTGTGGGCCGAGGGCGAGGTGGAGCGTCAGTACACCGAGCTTAAGCAGGCTCTGGTGGACGCTGCCGCTCCCCAGGATGTTGAGCCCGGCGCCGCCAAGTTCGACGACGAGACGCACGTGAACCAAATCGTGTAGTCCCGTTCTCGTTGGCTTTTTGGGCCGGGCGTCCAAGCGCATCGGACGCCCGGCCCGTTATTTTGAAAGGAAGTGGGGATGAACCGCTTCATCGATATCAACCCGGAGAGGTGCATCGGCTGCGGAACATGCCAGTCCGCCTGTGCAGATGCCCACCGGATGCAGGGTCTTCAGGACACGCCGCGTCTGGCGCTCGTGAAGACCGGCGGCATCTCGGCCGCCCTGGCCTGCCACCATTGCGAGGGTGCCCCTTGCGCCGAGGTCTGCCCGGTGAACGCCATCGAGCACGATGGCGACCGCATCCACGTTAAGGAGCAGGAGTGCATCGGGTGCAGGCTGTGCGCCATCGCGTGCCCCTTCGGCGCCATCCATCCGGACGGCACGTCTATTGCCGGTGTCGCAGGCATGTGCGACCCGACGCCTTCGTACCCTAAGTCCCTGAGCAGCCTGCTTACGTGGGCGCCCGGCCAGTACACCTGTGCCGTCAAGTGCGACCTGTGCGCCTTCGACCCCGAGGGTCCGCACTGCGTGGCGGCTTGCCCCACCAAGGCGCTCACCGTCATGGGCGGCGCGGCGGATCGCGAACTCGACGAGGCCAAGCGCCTGCGTTCGATTCAGAACGGCCCTGCCGTCGACGTGTCGGCTGTGGCCCAGGGTCTGTCCGAGAAAGCAGAAGGGAGCGTAAACAATGGATAGCATGACGCTGTTTATCGCATCGCTTGCCGTCTCGTGCATCGGTGCGCTCGCCTCGGTTCTGCTGATTCGCGCCGATAACGCCGCCAAGACCGCCGGCTGCCTGATCGGCGCCGTCGCGGCCGCGCTGTCGTTCATCGCGGGCCTCGAGGCCGTGCTTGGCGACGTTACGTCCCTCAACACGGTCTTCTTCTTCCCGTTCGCCCGTCTCGAGCTCTTGCTCAACGGCCTTGCGGGCCTGATCGTGGTCCTCATCTCGATCCTCGCCTTTGCGGGCTTCATCTACGGTCTGTCCTACTTCGACGAGTACCCGGGCAAGGTCGGGCGCGCCGGCTTCTTCATGAACACCTTCGTCGCCTCCATGATGCTTGTCATCACGGCCGACAACGTGTTCTGGTTCTTGGTCGCCTTTGAGCTCATGTCGCTTACGAGCTACTTCCTTGTCGTCATCGAGGAGAACAAGAACTCCATTAGGGGCGGTTGGCTCTACTTCGTCATCGCGCACGTGGGCTTCGTCCTCATCATGGCGAGCTTCCTGCTCATGACCAACGGCGTGGGCGGTTCCTTCAGCTTCAGTGATTTCCGTACGCATGACTTTGGACCCGCCGTCTCCTCCGTGTGCTTCGTCCTCGCGTTCTTCGGATTCGGTGCAAAGGCCGGTATCATCCCGCTGCACTCCTGGCTGCCCCAGGCGCACCCCGAGGCGCCGTCCAACGTGTCCGCCCTCATGTCCGGCGGCATGATTAAGATCGGCATCCTGGGAATCCTCAAGGTCGGTCTCGACCTGCTCGCGGGTTCGGGCGTCCAGCTCTGGTGGGGCCTCATGGTCCTGGTGTTCGGATCCATCTCGTCGGTCCTGGGCGTCGTCTACGCTCTCCACGAGCACGACATCAAGCGCCTGCTGGCCTACCACTCCGTCGAAAACATTGGCATCATCTTGCTCGGTGTCGGCGCGTCCATGACGGCGCACGCCCTGGGCAACGACGTCATCGCGACGATCGCGCTCATGGCCGCCCTCTACCACACGCTCAACCACGCCATGTTCAAGGGCGAACTGTTCCTCGGCGCGGGCTCCCTGCTCTATGCCACGGGTACGCGCAACATGGAGAAGATGGGCGGTCTGTTCCGCCGCATGCCGGTCACGGCCGTCTGCTTCCTCATCGGTGCCCTTGCCATCTCGGCCATCCCGCCGCTCAACGGCTTCGTTTCCGAGTGGTTTACCTACCAGTCCCTGTTCAACATCTCGACGCTCTCCGACCCGGTCGTCATGGTGTTCGCCGTCGCCTCCGCGGCCGCCCTCGCCATCACCGGTGCCCTGGCCGTCACGTGCTTCGTGAAGGCCTACGGCGTCTCGTTCGCGAGCAGCCCTCGTTCCCAGGAGGCTGCGAACGCCAAGGAGTCCCCGGCTCCGATGTTGTTCTCGCAGATGCTCCTCGCGGCCATCTGCGTGGTGCTGGGAATCGGCTCTCCCGTCATCGCCCCGGTTCTGGGCGACGTCGCCCAGAGCGTGCTTTCCGGCTCCGCCGTCACAGCCACCTCGGGCGTCTCTCTCGTGAATGAGATTTCCGGTGCCGCTACTTCCACCCCCGCGATCGCCATCGCGCTCGTGGTCCTCACCGGCCTCGCGTTCGCGTTGAGGTCCTGCCTCGGCACCAAGGCCCCCGCTAAGAAGACCGACCCTTGGGCGTGTGGCTATGAGCCCAACGAGCACATGCCCGTCGTCGCCACGAGCTTCGCGTCCGACGTCGAGCTCTTCATGGGCCCGCTCTATACCCTGCGCGAGGTATGCACCAAGATCTGCTGGTCCATCGCGCACGTGTTCCAGAAGCTCACCGGTGTCGCCCAGGGCGTCGAGCCCCTGCCCGACCGCTTCCTGGTCGATGCACCGAGCGAGGGTGCCGACAAGCTGGCCGGCCTCGCCTCCAAGATCGAGGGCGGCAACTACTCCGTATACATCTGCTACATCGTCGCGGCGCTCGTGGTCTTCCTCGTGCTCGCCGTGGTCATGGTCTAGAGAGGGGAGAGGATATTATGAACATCGTTCTTGCGATAGCGCAGGGCCTCGTGGTCATGCTGGTCGCGCCCTTCTTCTCCGGCCTCGCCCGTGTGATTCGCGCGAAGATGCACAATCGCCGCGGTCCGTCCATCCTTCAGGATTACCGGGACCTCGCGAAGCTCATGGCGCGTCCCGAGTCCGTGAGTTCCGACTCGAGTTTCGTGCTGCGCATCATGCCGCCGCTGTTCCTCGCGGTGTCGTTCATGCTCGCCATGGGCCTGCCCATGTTCACGCTCGAGAGCCCCATGCCCGTCTTCGGTGACGCCATCACCATCATGTACGCGCTCGCGCTGTCCCGCTTCTTCTTCGCGCTGTCCGGCGTGGATTCCTCCAACGCCTACGCGGGCTTCGGCGGTATCCGCGAGCTCCTCATGAGCGTGCTCATCGAGCCGTCCATGCTCATCGCGCTGTTTACCGTCGCCATCGTGTGCGGCTCCACGGACATTGCGACCATGGGTCAGCACATCGTTACGGGCAACGTCTCGAGCGTCGTTGCCGTCATCCTCGCCGGCGTCGCCTTTGCGGCCGCCTGTTACATGGAGCTCGGCAAGCTTCCGTTCGATCAGGCCGAAGCCGAGCAGGAGCTCCAGGAGGGCCCGCTCGCCGAGCTCTCCGGCCCGTCCCTGGCCATGATGAAGCTCGCCATGGGCATGAAGCAGGTCGTGGTCGTCGCTTGGTTCACCTCCATCTTCATCCCCTGGGGAGAGCCCGCGACCATCGGCGTCACCGCTCTCGTGGGCGCCGTCGTCTTCCTCGTCAAGTGCCTGGTCGATTTCGTCGTCTGCGGCGTGCTCGAGAATTCCGTTTCCCGTTCGCGCTTCAAGGTGCTCGGTAACCAGACCTGGGCCGTCGTCGGCATCGCGGTCCTCGCGTTCGTCTTCGTTGTCGTAGGCGTGTAGGGAGAAGGGAGAAACTATGTCAATCGAATTGAGCTTGTCCCTCTTTGCCATGGTGGCGATCGCCGTCCCCATGCTGGGCTCCCTGCTCATCGTCATGCTGCCGCGTCCCTACGCTAAATGGATCTGCGCCTTCGCCGGCGGCATCGCCACGGTCGCTTCCGTTGGCTTGGCTGCGACGTTTGCCGGAAACGGCATGAACGCGGTCGATGTAACCTGGGCGAGTATGGGCCAGACCTTGGTCATGGGCTTCATTTTCGACCGGATGAGCACGCTGCTCGCACCCGCGTTCGTCACTATCGGTCTGCTCGTCGTAATCTATTCGTTCCCGTACATGAGCGATAAGAACAAGGAGCATCCCGACGCGCCCCGTCGCCGCTTCTACGTGTACTTCTCCACGTTTATCGGCGCCATGGCCGGTCTCGCCTACAGCTCCACCATCGTCGGCCAGCTCGTTTTCTTCGAGATCACCGGCGTGTGCTCCTGGGGCCTCATCAGCTACTACATGACGCCCACGGCCAAGAAGGCCGGTATGAAGGCGCTCATCATCACCCACATCGGCGCTTTGGGACTCTACATCGGCGCGGCCTTTCTGTTCGCCGGAACCGGCACGTTCGCGCTGAGCGCGATCTCTCAGCTCGACGCCGGTATGAAGACCGTCGTGCTGCTGCTCATCCTCTTCGCCGCTTGGGCCAAGTCCGCCCAGTTCCCGCTTTACATGTGGCTGCCCTCCGCAATGGAGGCCCCCACGCCCGTTTCCGCCTACCTCCATGGCGCGTCCATGGTTAAGGTCGGCGTGTGCGTGTTCGCCCGCGCTCTTGCGAGCGCCGGCGATATCCCCGAGATCGTCGGCTGGGTCGCCATCATCGACGCCGTTGTGACCATGCTCTTCGGCTTCCTCATGTACCTGCCCCAGAAGGATATGAAGCGCCTGCTTGCCTTCTCGACGATCGCGCAGCTCGCCTACGTGTTCTTCGGCCTGGGCCTCTCCGTGTTCGGAAGCCAGATGGCGTTCAACGGCGCCGTCGAGCACATCTTCAACCACGCGTTCACCAAGACCCTGTTCTTCCTCATCGCCGGCTCCCTCAGCTTCACGCTGGGAACCCGTATGCTGCCCAAGATCCAGGGCCTCATGAAGAAGTACCCGGTCACGGGCGTGGGCTTCGCGGTCGCCGCGACCGCTATCGCCGGCGTGCCCCCCATGAGCACGTTCTTCTCCAAGTTCCAGATCATTTCCGGTGGCTTCGCGGTTGGTGCTACCAACACGGTCATTTTCGTCCTCGTGTGCGTCATGGTCGTCGAGACCGTCGCCACCTTCGCATGGTTCCTGCGTTGGATGGGTAAGGTCCTGCCCGGTGAGCCGAGCGAGACCGTGGCCGCCGGCCAGCCCCTTCCGCGTGCCATGGCGTTCGTGTTCGTCGTCCTCATGATCATGGTCGTCGTCGCCGGTCCTCTGTCCTCTAGTTGGATGGGTTAGGAGGTAGGACATGGGTTATTCGTTAGTCAATATCCTGGGCGGTCTTCTGATCGTGACCTCCACCATGGTGGTCGTCTCAAAGACCATCCCGTCCGCCATCAAGTGGTACGCGATCCAGTCGGTTGTCCTGGTGGGCGTGCTGCTCACCCTGGGCCTCACCACCGGTGCCACCGAGCTTCTCATGTGGGCCGCGTCGGCCTTCGTCACCAAGGTGATCCTCGTTCCGTTCATTCTCAACCGTGCCTACAAGAAGATGGGTTCGCCTGCCGATAGCACGCTGACCTCCTCCATCAAGCCGGCTTGGACCATCATCCTCACCGGTCTGGAGGTGGCCATCTGCTTCGCGGTGGTCACGCGCCTGAGCCTGCCCACCGCCGAGGTGGCTACTCCGGCCCTGGCCATCAGCTTCGCGCACTTCTTCGTCGGCCTCACGTGCATCATCTCGCAGCGCAACATCCTCAAGCAGATCTTCGGGTACTGCCTTATGGAGAACGGTAGCCACGTGACGCTCGCCCTGCTCGCGCCCACGGCCCCCGAGATCATCGAGATTGGTATCGCCACCGACGCCATCTTCGCCGTCATCATCATGTCCGCCGTCGTCGTGAGGATCTGGAACGACACCAAGTCGCTCGACTCGCACGACCTGACCGAATTGAAGGGGTAGGCCATGGATGTTTCAATGCTGACGGTCGCCCTGCTCGCTTGTCCCCTCGTGTTCTCCCTGGTCATGGCTGCGCTCCCCAAGATGACGTCCTACAACGTCTTCGCGGGGCTCAACACCATCTCCGTCGCGGCGACCCTCGTCCTTTCGGTCGTCACCGCGGGAACCATGCTCTCGAGCGGGCAGAATATCGACGCTTTGGGCCTGTGGCTCCATCTCGATTCGCTCTCGTCGATCTTCGTCCTTCTGGTAGGCATCATCGGGTTCATCACCGGCGTGTACTCCATCTCCTATATCAAGATCGATATCGAGGAGAAAACCATGCCGGCCGAGCGCGCCAAGCAGTACTACGCGCTGTTCAGCCTGTTCGTCTTTACGATGCTGCTCGCCTGCCTGTCCAACAACATCATCCTCACCTGGGCGGCGGTCGAGGCCACCACGCTGTCGACCGTGTTCCTCGTGGGCATCTACAAGAATAAGCAGGCGCTCGAGGCGTCTTGGAAGTACGCGATGGTCTGCACCGCCGGCGTGGCCTTCGGCCTGTTCGGCACACTGCTCATCTACGCGAACGCCGCCGATATCATGCCCAACGCGCATGAGGCCGCGTTCCTTACCTCCATCATGCCCTACGCCGACCAGTTCGACCCGATGCTCGTGCGCCTCGCGTTCGCGTTCATCGTCATCGGCTTCGGCACCAAGGCGGGCCTGTTCCCCATGCACACCTGGCTGCCCGACGCACACTCCCAGGCTCCGAGCCCGGTCTCCGCGCTGCTCTCGGGCGTGCTGCTCAAGTGCGCCATGCTGGTGATCATCCGCTTCTACTCCCTGTCCATCATCACGGTGGGCGACACCTATCCGCGAACGCTCCTGCTCATCCTGGGCACGCTGTCCATCCTGGTGGCCGCCCTGTGCATCTTCAAGCAGGACGATATCAAGCGCCGCTTCGCGTACTCCTCCGTCGATAACGTCGGCGTGGTCGCGCTGTGCCTGGGTATCGGTGGTCCGCTCGGTATCGCCGCCTGTCTGCTGCACTGCATCTTCCATGGCTTCACCAAGGCGCTCGCCTTCTGCATGGCCGGTAACATCCAGCACCTCTACCACACCCGCGACCTGAACAAGATCAAGGGCGTCGTCGAGATCGCGCCCATCACGGCCGCGCTCACCATCGTCGCTCTGCTCGCGCTCGCTGCTTTCCCGCCGTTCGCCCTGTTCATCTCCGAGTTCCTCACCTTCGTGGCCGGCGTCCAGTCCGGTCCCATCTGGGTGGTCGTGCTCGTGGCCATCGGTCTCACCGGCGTGTACTTTGCCCTTACCGGCATCGCGCTGAAGTCCATCTTCGGCAAGGCGCCCGAGGGCATGAAGCGCCACGAGGTGCCCGCCCTCATGATCATCCCCGAGATTGCCCTTGCGATCGTGGTCATGTGGTTCGGTATCGCCACGCCGGTCGCCATCACGAGCGGCGTCGAGGATGCCACGTCCGTCGTTTTGAACCAGAGCGTCGAAGAGCTCCACGAGGTTCCTCTCTACCGCATGGTGTTTAGCTCCCAGACCAAGACAAGCGAGGTGAATTAGCGCCATGGCAGAACCTGAAAAGAAGGTCTACGCCCGTCGCTGCGAGAGCCATGTCGAGGCCCTGCGCCGCGCCGTTCCGGGCTGCATCGAGAAGGTCGAGTGGCAGTGCGAGGACCAGCTGACGATTACCGTCAAGCAGGACAAGCTGCCCGAGGCCGTCCACTACCTGTATTACGAGCGCTACGGCTGGATTCCTGTGATCATCGGCAACGATGAGCGCAGCCTGTGCGGCCGTTACGCCGTGTACTACGTCATCTCCATGGAGGGGGAGGATCCCGGCTGGGTGACCGTCCGTGCCGAGGTCGATCCCGCCAAGATGACGTTCCCGTCCGTGACGCCGTTCGTCCCCGCCTGCGTGTGGGGCGAGCGCGAGCTGCGCGATATGTTCGGCCTGATCCCCGAGGGCCTGCCCGATCGTCGTCGCCTGGTACTGCCCGACGATTGGCCCAGCGGTCTGTACCCGCTGCGCAAGGACTCCATGGACTACCGCTTCCGTCCCGCTCCCGCGAGCGACATGGAAAACTACGAGTTCTTGGCCGACACCAAGGGCAAGGAGACCACGCTCGTCCCCATGGGCCCGCTGCACATTACCTCCGACGAGCCCGGCCACTTCCGCCTGTTCGTCGAGGGCGAGACGATCGTCGACGCCGACTACCGTCTGTTCTACGTGCACCGCGGCATGGAGAAGGTTGCCGAGACGCGCCTGAACTATGACGCCGTGACGTTCCTCGCCGACCGTATCTGCGGCATCTGCGGCTGTGCTCACTCGGTGGCCTATGCCGAGGCCGTCGAGCGCGCCCAGGGCATTCATGTCCCGCCGCGCGCCCAGTACATCCGCGCCATCATGCTTGAGGTCGAGCGCCTGCACTCGCATCTGCTCAACATTGGCCTGGCGTCTCACTACACCGGCTTCGACTCCGGCTTCCAGCAGTTCTTCCGCGTCCGCGAGAAGTCTATGGACCTGGCCGAGAAGCTCTCCGGTCACCGCAAGACCTACGGTCTCAACGTGATCGGCGGCGTGCGTCGCGACATTTTGGCCGAGCAGAAGCTCTCCACGCTCACGACCATCCACCAGCTGCGCTCCGAGGTCCAGGAGCTCGTCGACGTGCTGCTCTCCACGCCCAACTTTATTGAGCGTACGAGTGGCATCGGCATCTTGGACCGCAAGATCGCACGCGACTTCTCGCCGGTCGGCCCGCTCATGCGTGGCTCGGGCTATGCCCGCGACGTGCGCTTTGATCATCCCTTCGACGGCTACGCCGATCCGGATGTCCAAAAGATGCACGCCGCTACGGCCGACACCTGCGATGCCTTCGGCCGTACCGCCGTTCGCATCCAGGAGGTCTACGATTCGATCGACATGATCGAGACCATGCTCGAGAACTGCCCGTCGGGCCCCATCCTCACCACGGATTGGGAGTACACCCCGCACAAGTACGCCATCGGCGCCACCGAGGCGCCGCGCGGCGAGGACGTGCACTGGGCCATGCTCGGCAACAACCAGAAGTGCTACCGCTGGCGCGCCAAGGCGGCCACGTACAGCAACTGGCCGGTCCTGCGCTACATGTTCCGCGGCAACACCGTGGGCGACGCGGCGCTGATCGTCGGCTCGCTCGACCCGTGCTACTCCTGCACCGACCGCGTGACGGTGACCGATGTTGCCGCCAAGCGCGACCACGTGCTCGACAAGGAGCAGTTCGAGAACGTCTGGCGCGACAAGTCTCCGCTTGCGGGCGAGGGCACCACGGCCGCTCCGCTCGATGAGGAGGCGCTCTAATATGCTGAAGCTTTGGAAGGTCAACGCCAAGGCCGGCGACGCGACGGTCAAATACCCGTTTGCGCCGTTCCCCACCAACAAGGACATGCGCGGCAAGCCCGAGCACAACGCCGAGCTCTGCATCGCCTGCGGTGCCTGCGGCGTGGCGTGCCCGGCCGATGCCATTCGCATGGACACCGACCTTGCGGACGATACCATCACCTGGTCGATCGACTACGGTCGCTGCATCTTCTGCGGCCGCTGTGAGGAAGCCTGCCCCATGGAGGCCATCAAGCTCACCGAGGAGTTTGAGCTGGCCGTCATGAGCAAGGACGACCTCACCAGCAAGAGCGTCTACACGCTCGAGCACTGCTCGCGTTGCGGCAAGCCGTTTGCCCCGCACAAGGAGATCGACTACGCCAAGCGCCTGCTGCAAAAGGCCGGCGGCATGGAGGCCGAGCAGGCCGCCCGTACCGTCGGCATGTGCCAGGAGTGCAAGCGCGAGCTCGACGCCCTGCGCGCCGCTTCGGCCGTAAAGACCGGCAACGCTGCTGGCATGGCTGCTAACGAGACGCTTGCGTCCGGCGAGCCCCAGGGCCCCGGCATGGAGTATCTGGGCGGCCACGGCGTGAACCCGGAGTATATCGACCGCGAGCTCAACCCCGATGCGCCCGAGATTCCCGCCGGTCCGGCGCCGGTCGAGGGCATCATCATGGATTTTGAAACGAAGGAGGAGTAACCATGGCCGAACCCACGCTTTTGCCCGAGCGGCTCCAGTACCGCCCGACCAAGATCGAGCTCGACGAGAGCATCGAGAAGGCCAAGGCGACCCTTCTTAAGAAGATCAAGCGCTCGGTGTACGTCTACCGTGTCGACTGCGGCGGCTGCAACGGCTGCGAGATCGAGATCTTCGGTTCCATCACGCCCGTCTTCGACGTCGAGCGCTTTGGCATCAAGGTCGTGCCCTCGCCCCGTCACGCCGACGTGCTGCTGTACACCGGTGCCGTGACGCGTGCCATGCGCATGCCGGCCCTGCGCGCCTTTGAGGCCGCACCCGATCCCAAGATCGTGGTGTCCTATGGCGCGTGCGGCTGCACCGGCGGCATCTTCTACGACAACTACTGCGTCTGGGGCGGCACGGACAAGATTCTGCCGGTCGATGTCTACATCCCCGGCTGCCCGCCTAGCCCCGCGCAGACCATCTACGGCTTTGCCATGGCGCTCGGTCTGCTGGACCAAAAGCTCCATGCCGAGACCACGGTGGAGGCCGCCGGCGAGCAGGCCGATATCCTGCACCCCGGCGTGCCGTACAAGCTGCGCGTTGCCATCGAGCGCGAAGCTCGCGCCATGAGCGGCTACCGTTACGGCCGCGACCTGGCCAATGAGTTTATGGATACGCTCGAGGGCGCGCCCAAGGGCGATATCCGCGGTGCTATGGCGCTGCTCATCGACAAGCAAGATGATCCTCGCCGCGTTGAGGTCTACTCGGCGCTGCAGGATCTGGTGCTGGCCGGAGGTCACTAGATGGAGCTCACGGACCGCTCTGGTTACTTTGCGGGTCCCGGTATGCTCGGCGGCTCCTTTGGCGATGCCTCGCGCGCAAGCGACGAGGCCGCCGAGGGCGTCGCCGACCCCTGTCTGGGCCACGCGCCCGACCAGGTGGTCTTCTACGAGCTCACGCGTAAGTTTGTGGAGACCGAGGAAGACGTTCCCCAGGAGGCCTGCGACGTGCTGTACTACACGCTCGCCGTGGGCCACCACACCGGCGTGCTCGACTGCTTTGAGCCGCGCCTGTCGGTGCCGGTGGATGTCTTCTATTCGCTCGTCGATGCGCTGCCGGAGGGGGAGGCCAAGACCAAGTTCGAGGCCATCCGCTCCTTTGGCGAGTGCCAGCTTGACAAGGCGGCGGTGCCGTCGCTGCTCGAGGCCTGCGACACACTGCTCGACGAGCGCGGTTTTCGCGGCTCGGCCAAGGCCGGCATCTCGGTGTTCGACGACGACTTTGGCCTGCATGCCCAGCAGGTCGCGTTTCTGATGAAGTTCCGCGATCTGGTTGAGCGCGTGCGCGATGTGTCGGGCGTGTACCTGACGGGAAGGTTGCAGTAATGGGTCGCGTTGTGGATGGACGTGTGAACGGCGCCCCGTTTGCGGGTATCGTGCTCACGGCGGGAAGCGTGCTGCGTGCCGACGATGCCGCCGGCCCCGTGCTCTCCAAAAAGATGGAGGACGCGCCCATTGCCGGTTGGTACACCATCGACGGTGGCCAAACACCCGAGGACGACATCATCGAGGTCAAGCGCGAGCGTCCGCCGCGCCTGGTGTTGGTCGATGCCGCCGACATGGCGCTGCCCGTCGGTGCCATCCGCCTGCTCGATAAGACCGACGTCGCGCGCAAGTCGATGTTCACCACGCATTCGCTTCCCTTGTCGATTCTGATCGAAGAGATTGAGCAATCGTGCGAAGATATCGTCTTCATAGGGATTCAGCCGGGCGATACGGAGTTCTATAACCCCATGTCCCCGGAGGTCTTTGACGCCGTCGACGCCGTGTACGACGCCGTGGCCGCCAACGACTTTTCCCACTTTGTCCGCTTGGGGCAGGAGCTATAGCAGCGCTTGCCTCTGCTGAATAGGAAAGAAGTGATTGACATGGCAGATTCCAAGGTGGAGTACCCCGCTCCCGATTGCCTGGCGCCCGCCGCGATCGAGGCCAAGACCGAGACCGCCGGCGTGACCAAGGCTAACCTGCCGGTCGCCAAGGCCTTTCTGTTGGCAATGTTCGCCGGTGCGTTTATCGCCTTCGGCGGCCTGTTCTTTACGGTGTTTTTGAGCGACAGCACGCTGGGCTGGGGTGCCCAGCGCGTCGTGGGCGGCCTGTGCTTTTGCCTGGGCCTGGTGCTGGTGCTGGTGTGCGGCGCCGAGCTGTTCACTGGCAATTCGCTTATGGTCTGCGCGCTCAAGAGCAAAAAGATCACCTTGGTCCAGATGCTCAAGGCCTGGGTCGTCGTGTGGGTCGGTAACTTTGTCGGTGCCCTGTTCATCGTCTTTTTGGTGTACATGGCAGGCATTTACAAGCTCAACGGCGAGGCGGTCGCCAATTCCATGGTGAGCGTCGCCGCCGGCAAGGTGACGATCGACTGGGTGACGATCTTCTTCCGCGGCATCCTGTGCAACATCTTTGTGTGCCTGGCCGTGTGGATCGGTACCGCCGGCAAGACTGTGGTCGATAAGGTCGTGGGCATTCTGCTGCCCATCGCCGCCTTTGTGGCCTGCGGTTTTGAGCACTGCGTTGCCAACATGTACTTTTTGCCTATGGGCGCCGTGATGCATGCATGCGGCTACGGTGCCGACGTCGCCGGCGCCGATGCGCTCAACGCCGCGGGCATTGCGTTTAACCTGTCCGCCGCCACGCTGGGCAACATCGTGGGCGGTGCGGTTCTGATCGCGCTCGGCTACTGGTTTATCTACGCCAAGAAGTCCGAGGCGTAATAAGCTGGAATGACGTACGGGCCTCCCGAGGGGCGTTTGCCTTTTGGGAGGCTCTTCGTGTCTTGCTGCGGTAGATGCAGCGGGCTTTGCGTCGCGGCAGCTGGTGGCAGGGCTGTGGTGCGGCGGGGCATGAACCCCTGAGCTGGAAGGAATAATCGAGATGGCATCGAGAGCTATGCATGACGGTCGCTCCGTGGTGACGACATGCGGGGGATGCTATGCCGATTGCGCCTTTGCGGCACGCGTTGAGGACGGTCGCGTGGTGGCCGAGCTGCCGGTGCCGGGGCATCCGTGCGCGGCGCGTGCCCTGTGCGCCCGCGGACGGCATCGCCTGGCAATGCCGTTTGACGAGCGCGACCGGATTTTGCATCCTATGCGCCGACGAGCTGATGGCTCGGGGTTCGATGTGATTTCGTGGAACGAGGCGTTCGCGCAGATCGCTGCGCGCCTTGGGGGGATTGTTGACGGGCATGGTCCGCGCGCGCTGGGCATGACGCTCGGCGTGCCCTCGTTCGACCGCTACTGGGCGTGTCGTTTTATGCATGCGCTGGGCTCGCCCAACGTATACGGTGCAGACGGTGCCTGCGAAGTAAGCCGACTTACCGGTTGGGAGCACAGCCTGGGCTATAGTCCCGCCTCCGACCTCGCGCACACCGATTGCATCATGTATCTGGGGCGTTCCATTGTCGATTCATCGACGATGGGGGCCGTTGATGCGCTCAACGATGCCCGTCGCCGTGGGACGAAGATTATCGTGGTTGACCCTCGGCGCAGCGGTTCGGCTGCTATTGCCGACCGCTGGCTGCGCGTGCGTCCCGGATGCGATTTGGCCTTGCTGCTGGGCATTGCGCATGTCTTGATTGCCGAGGACCTGTATGACCATGAGTTCGTGACCCGCTATACCACGGGTTTTGACGAGCTGGCGCAGGCGGCCCGTGCTTGGACGCCCGAGTGGGCCGAGTCGATGTGCGACGTGCCGGCCGCAGAGATTGTCGCCACGGCGCGCGATCTCGCTGCCGCCGCGCCTGCCGCTGTGGTGGACGCGGGCTTTCATGGCGGCATCGGTATCGCGTATGCCAATAGCACCCAGACCGCGCGCGCTATTTGCTTGGTCGATGTGCTGCTGGGCTGCATCGGACACGCGGGCGGCGCGCTCAACCCGCCCACGCCGCTTGTGTTGGGCGACCTCGATCCCGCACGCTTTGCGACGCCGCCGGTGCCACGCGGGCCCAAGCTGGGGTCCGAGCGCTATCCACTGGTCGATCCGGTGCGCGGCCTGTGTACGACCATCGGTCAGTCGATTCTTGCCGGCGATTTACGTGGGCTCATCGTCTATGCCAGTAACCCCGGTGCGGGCTATGGCAATGCACAGGCTTGGTTGAGTATTTTGCAGCAGCTTGACTTGCTCGTGACAATTGATATTCGCTGGTCCGAGACGGCGCGCGCTTCCGACTTCGTGCTGCCCGACGTGACGTATCTGGAGGCCGACCGCGGAGTGGGTACGGTCGTGGGCCGCAACGACGCGCGTGTGTTCTACCGCAATGCCGTGTTGCCCGTGTTGCATGGCGACACGCGTCCCGGTCGGGAGATTTTTGCCGGTTTGGCTGCGGCCTGCGGCGTGGGTGAGTACTTTCGGTTTACGTCCGACGACCTGGCGGCTGCGCAGGTGGCGCCGTTTGGGATCGATCTGGACGAGCTCAAGGAGCGCGGCTGGGCCGATACGGGCATGGCGCTGCCGACGCGCACGGGTGAGCCGGTGATTCCGCTTGCCGGCGGCAAAATTGCGCTTGCAAGTGACGTATGGGAACGAGCCGGTCTGGGTCGTGTACCCAACTGGATCGCTCCCATGGTGGAGCCTGGCCCGGGGATGTTTCGCCTCATTAGCGGCAACCGGCCCTTTGAGTCGCACACGTCGCGCAGGCTCGCAGCGGCCGGTGCTGCCGAGGCGGGCTCCGACCTGGACGCCGTGCAGATGAATGCCGACGTTGCCGCGCGCTTGGGTATCTCCAACGGCGAGGTCGTCGAGCTGGTAAGCGACATAGGCCGCGACCGCGTACGCGTGGAGACCACGCCCTATCTGCATCCGGCGTGTATCTTTACGTCGGCGGCTCCGGGCGGGCGTTCGTTTGGCGCTGGCGCGGATGGCGCCCAAGCGCTCGGCGTCGGTCCGCTCGACCACACGCCGTTGCGCTGGGATCCCATTACGGGCGCCGCGCTCACCCAGGAAAACGCCGTTCGCGTGGAAAAGATTGCGCCGCGCGGGGATAATGACGAGTAATTGACTCAGCCGATGCATTCGACTGATCCACGTTTGTTTTGAAAGGCCGCACATGAGCGATAGCCAGAACATTTCCGATGAGGTGCGCGCCCGCCTGCGCGCCATTCCCTCCGTCAACGAGCTGCTTGCAGAGTGGCCGGTGGTGAAGGCAGCGGGGGAGACGTGCGACGCGGTGGTCCATGCTGCCGTCACGGCCGAGCTCGACGAGGAACGCGCCGCCATCCGCGCCGGGGCCGCCCCGCGTTCCAAGCGCGAGCTGGCATCGGCCATCGAATTCCGTGCGCATCGCTCTGCGCTGCCGAGTCTGCGCCCGGCCGTCAACGCCACG
Source organism: Collinsella sp. (assembly GCA_018377855.1). Taxonomy (GTDB): domain Bacteria; phylum Actinomycetota; class Coriobacteriia; order Coriobacteriales; family Coriobacteriaceae; genus Collinsella. The sequence goes on from JAGZYM010000019.1 coordinate 20,741, forward strand.
GGCGTGGTCATCCATACCAACCTGGGTCGTGCTCCACTCGCGGAGTCGGCCGCCAAGGCCGTGGCCGAGGTCGCGCGCGGGTACAGCACGCTCGAGTACAGCGTCGACACCTGCTCGCGCGGGTCGCGCAAAGAGCACGCCGCGCAGCTGATCCGCTCGCTCACCGGTGCCGAGGACGCGCTCGTCGTCAATAACAATGCCGCCGCGGTACTGCTGGTGCTGGCCACCCACGCCGCGGGTAAAGAGGTCATCGTCAGCCGCGGCGAGCTCGTCGAGATCGGCGGCAGCTTCCGCATCCCCGATGTCATGGAGGCCTCGGGTGCCCGGCTTGTCGAAGTGGGCGCCACCAACCGCACACACCTGGCCGACTACGAGCGCGCCATCACGCCCGACGCGGCCATGATTCTGAAGGTTCATCCTTCCAACTACCGCATCGAGGGCTTTCACGAGGAAGTGAGCTCCAAGGAGCTTGCCGCGCTGGCCCACAAGCATGGCTTGCTGTTCTACGAGGATCAGGGCTCGGGCGCGTTGCTGCCCGACGACATCCTGGTGCGCGGCGGCGAGGAGACCACGCCGACCTCGGTTGCCGCTGGGCTCGACATCGTGTCGTGCTCGGGCGATAAACTGCTCGGTGCCGCGCAGGCGGGCATCATCATGGGTCGTCGCGACCTGATCCAGGCCTGCGGCGCACATCCGCTCATGCGCGCCCTGCGTCCGGGCAAGTTGGCGCTGACGGCGCTCGAGGCCACGCTGCGCATCTACATGGACGGCGCCGATGTTGCCCATCGCGACATTCCGGTGCTCAGCATGCTTACGCTTCCGCAGGCCCATCTGGAGCGTCGCGCACGCAAGCTGCGCGACCTTATGGCGGCCGGGCTCGATAAGGCCGGCTGTCCGTGCGCCGTAGAGCTGGAGATCGTCGAGGAGTCGTCGACGCCCGGTGGCGGTTCGCTGCCCACCGTCGAGCTGCCGACGATGTGCGTTGCCGTGCGCCTTGTTGACGAGCGCTTGACAGTCGACGCGCTCAAACGCTCCCTCGTCCAGGACTTCGACACGCCGGTCGTCACGCGTACCTCGCACGATCGTATTCTGTTTGATGTCCGTACGCTTGTGGGCGATCGCGATATCGAGACCGCGGCATCGACGCTTGCCGCGTGCGTTGCCAAGGCGGCGCGCCGATGAGTGAGGATCAAACGCTGATGGAATGCCCCGTCATCGTGGGCACGGCGGGCCACGTCGACCACGGCAAGTCGGCGCTGATCGAGGTGTTGACCGGTAAGAATCCTGACCGCTTGGAGGTCGAGCGTCGCCGCGGCATGACCGTGGAGCTTGGCTTTGGCGAGTTGGCCCTGCCGAGCGGCAAGATCGTGGGTCTGGTCGACGTGCCGGGACATGCGCACTATCTGCGCGCCATGGTGCAGGGCGCCACGGGCATCGACGTGGCCGTGCTGGTGGTCTCGGCCGTCGAGGGCGTGATGCCGCAGACCCGCGAGCACGTGCATGTGCTGGAGCTGTTGGGCGTCACGCACATGGTGGTTGCACTGACGATGTGCGACCTTGCCGATGCCGAGATGACCGAGCTTGCCGAGCTCGACGTCGATGACTTTTTGTCGGGCACCGTGTTTGCGGGCGCCCCGATCGCCCCTGTGTCTTCCAAGACGGGTGAGGGGATTGATACACTGCTGACCGCGCTCGACGAGTGTGTGGGTGCCTGTTGGGATGCTTGCCGCGACCGCGCCGAGCGCACCGACGCCGCGCCGCGCCTGCCAATCGACCGCTGCTTTACGATCAAGGGCGCCGGTACCGTCGTGACGGGAACGCTCCACGACGCGCCGATCGCGGTGGGCGATGAGCTGGTCGCGCTGCCGTCGCGTACGGTCTGCCGTGTGCGTGGGATTCAGGTTCATGGTGACACGCAGCGGGCGTTGCCCGGTCAGCGCGTGGCACTCAACCTGGTGGGCGACGGTGCCGCTTCGCTCGATCGCGGCGAGATGCTCGGTGTGGAAGGCCGTTTTGGCCAGACGCTGCGCTTTATGATGACATTGACCTACCTGGGCCGCGAGGGCGCCAAGCCGCGTGTGCTCGAGTCGGGTGCGCGTGTGCACGTGATGGCGGGTACGGCCGAGGTCGTCGGTCGAATCATGTTCATGGAGGGCGAGGCCCCCATGGCGGTGGGCGAGACCCGTATTGTTCAGGTGCGCTTGGATAACTCGCTGCCGCTACGTGCCGGGGACCATGCCGTGGTGCTGTCCTATTCGCCCGTGATGCTTATTGGCGGCGGGCGCGTGCTACTTTCGCGCTGCCGTCGCTCGCGCGAGCTTGCCGAAGGAGAGCGTGCGCTGTATGCGGCGCTCGAGTCCGGCGATATCGCGGACGGTGTGGGCGCTTGGCTGGCGCTGCAGACGCTGCCGGTTACGGCGGTTGATGTTGCCGAGGCTTTGGATCTTGGTGTCGGCGAGGTCGATGCCGCACTGCACGGGTTGGTGGCGCAGGCCGCTGCTTGCGCGCTTGCTGGCTCGGATGGCTCGCTGTACGCAGATTCTTCCGCGCTCGACGCCGCGATGGATGCCTTGGCGACGACCCTGTCGGCCATGCACGCGGCGGCTCCCAAGGAGACGGGCTTTACGCCCGGTGCCGTTGCCCATGCTGCCTGGCCTGCTGCCGACGATGCCGTTGCCGCGGCCTTGATTGCCGAGGGCTGCTCGCGCGGCGTTTGTGCTGCCGAAGGCGCCGAGGTGTTCGACCCACACTCTGTAGCCGCCGCGGCGCGTGTGGTGCGCGATGCCTGCGAGCGTATCGTTGCCTTGCTGGATGAGGCCGGCCTCGATGCGCCGACGTTGCCCGAGGTGGGCGAGCAGCTGCAGCTCGATCGCGACACCATGACGCGTGCCCTGCGCGAGCTTTCGCTCAACCGCTCACTCGTGAAGGTCGAGCGCGATGTGGCCCTGTCTGCTGCCGCCGAGGCCCATGCGCGCGAGCTCGTCGCCGCCGCCATTGAGGCAGCCGGCGGCGCTGCCACCACGAGCGTGCTGCGCGAGGCCCTGGGGGTGTCGCGCAAACGTGCTATCAGCATCCTGGAACATCTAGACGCCGTGCGCTTTACGGTGCTCGACAAGGATGCCGGCGGCCTGAGGTCCCTGCGCTAGATCGGCTGCTCGGTTTGGTAAAATACCGCCGCACTTGGGAACGGATGGGCTCCGGTGGGCTCCGCGGTCCTCAAAACCGTTGCGAGGCGTGCAAAACGTCTTGGATGTGTTCGATTCACATACGTTCCCGCCATACGCTACCAGCGCTTTTGTGCTCGCGGTCTTGCTGCGTGCCGCAAAGGCGCTGTTTTGTTTTTACACAGGTTTGCCGTGCCGCCCGCTTTATCGGCGACGGTATTTGGCTTCGTGTGCCGGGTTTTGAGCATGCCGATGGAGGTGTTTTGCCGTATGACTACCGTAAGACGTGCCGATCTTTCTTGTGTCGTCCAAGCGGGCGGGCTGTCCTCTCGCATGGGCTGCGATAAGGCTCGCATGGCGTTTTGCGACGAGCCGCTCATCGAACGTGTGCTGGGTCGGCTGGCGCCAGTTGCCGGCGAGTTGGTCGTGACGACGTCGCGTCCCAGCGAGCTTGCCTTTCTTGAGGAGTGCGCGTTTGGCGGCTTGGTGCCGCGTGTGGTGGCGGACCTAGAAGGGTCGGCGGGCGCCATGCGCGGCATCGCGAGTTCGCTGACTGCGGCCCGGCTGCCTCTCGTTGCTATCGTCGCCTGTGATATGCCGTTTGTCTCTTCGGAGCTAATCGGTGCCCTTGCTGGCTGTGTCGAGGCCGAGGCGCTCGACGCGTGCGTGCCGCGCGAGGAGCGGGGGATTGAGCCGCTTTGCGCCGTCTGGCGCCGTGACGCGTGTGCGCCGGTTGCCCAAGAGCTGCTCGCCGATGACCGTCAGCGAATCCGCTGCCTGATCGACCGGGTGAATGCCGGGTATTTGGACGAGCCTCAGATTGTCGCGGTCGCCGGCTCGACGCTCTGCTTCGAGAACGTCAATACGCCCGAGGAGTTTGCGGCGGCCGAGTTACTCGCCTAGACGATTGGAGTTGCCATGTCTCACGATATTTGTCCCGACACGGGAGAACCTTGCACTTGCGACGGGTCCGAACCCTGTACCTGCGGTTGCGGTGGCTGTGGACATACTGCGGAAGAGGAAGCGGCCGCCGCGGCGTATCGCGATGCACGCCGCGAAGGCCCGTCCGGTGATGCTCTTGACCATGAGCGCAAAATCATCGTGTCGTTCGACAGCACCTTCGATGTGATGGAATGCGAACACCTGTGCCTTGCCGCCGGTGTTCCTGGGCGCATCATGCCGCTGCCCGGCTCCATCACCGCCGGCTGCGGACTGTGCTGGGCCATGCCGTTCTCGGGCGATGCCCTCGCCGCCTTCCGCGCCGCCACCGAGGGCCGCGTAACCCCCGCCGACTACCACCAGCTCGTCCTCTAACCACCAACACCACCACAAAGGTGCCTGTCCCCAATGTGGTGGTTTAGAACACGTGGACGAAACAGGTTTGAAACACGGGTTTTGCACGTCAGGCACTCAAAAACGCTTCTACCTGCATCGTAATCAAAACGAAACATCTGCTCGTCGGCTTATGCGAAACTTTGCTGCAACAGTGCGATATTATCCATACACGATAAAGATCGCGGCGCATGGGGTGCCGCGACCGATACTTTTCGTTTCCCATCATTGGAGGAAGCATGAGCTACACGCAGAAAGTTCTCGACGAGCTCAAGGCCCGCTATCCCGAGCAGCCTGAGTTCATCCAGGCCGCGACCGAGATCCTCGGCACCATCCAGCCGGCGCTCGACGCCCATCCCGAGTACGAGGAGGCCGCCCTGCTTGAGCGCCTCGTCGAGCCCGAGCGCATCGTCATGTTCCGTGTTCCCTGGGTCGACGACCAGGGCAAGGTTCAGGTCAATCGCGGCTACCGCGTCGAGTTCAACTCTGCCATTGGACCTTACAAGGGCGGCCTGCGCTTTAACCCGACGGTCACCCTGGGCATGCTCAAGTTCCTGGGTCTGGAGCAGATCCTCAAGAACAGCCTGACCACCCTTCCCATGGGCGGCGGCAAGGGCGGCTCCGACTTTGATCCCAAGGGCAAGTCCAACAACGAGATCATGCACTTCTGCCAGTCCTTCATGACCGAGCTCTATCGCCATATTGGCCCCAACACCGACGTTCCCGCCGGCGACCTGGGCGTTGGCGGCCGCGAGGTTGCCTACCTGTTCGGTCAGTACAAGCGCCTGACCAACGAGTGGACCGGCGTCCTTACCGGCAAGGGCCTCTCCTTTGGCGGCTCGCTCGCCCGTACCGAGGCCACCGGCTACGGCCTGGCCTACTTTGTGGACGAGTACCTCAAGAGCCGCGGCGACTCCTTCGAGGGCAAGAACGTCGTCGTTCACGGCTCCGGTAACGTCGCCATCTACGCGGTCCAGAAGGTCTCCCAGCTCGGCGGCAAGGTGCTGGCCTGCTCAGACACCCATGGCTGGGTCGAGGATCCCGACGGCATCGACTACACCGTGCTCGAGCATGTCTACAACAAGAAGCGCTCCGGCCACGACAAGGGCGTTACGCTCGCCATGTACGTCGACGAGAAGCCCAATGCCACGTGGCACGAGGGTGACGGCCGCGGCGTGTGGCAGCTGCCCTGCGACATCGCGCTGCCCTGCGCTCGCGAGAACACGCTGCTGCTCGAGGACGCCCAGGCGCTCGTCGCCAACGGCTGCAAGGTGGTCGGCGAGGGCGCGAACATGCCCACGACCATCGAGGCCACGACCTACTTCCAGGAGCACGGCGTCGCCTTTATGCCCGGTAAGGCTGCCAACGCCGGCGGCGTGCTCGTGTCCGGCTTGGAGATGAGCCAGAACGCCGAGCACCTGTCCTGGACCTTCGAGGAGGTCGACGGCAAGCTCGAGCAGCTCATGCGCGGCATGTTCCACAACGTGGACGACACCGCCAAGGAGTACGGCGAGGAGGGCAACTTCGTCATGGGCGCCAACATCGCCGGCTTCCTGAAGGTCGCCGACGCCATGCTCGCTCAGGGCGTCTGCTAATTCTTCGCTCGACATAGCATCGAGGAAGGCTTCCAGTCATCTTGGCTGGGAGCCTTTTCTATCCCGGAGGACTCCTCATAACTTGCGGTGATATACGGACTGTTTTGCGTTCCAGAACGACTAATCAGTCCGTATATCACCGCAAGTTATGGATGGGTGGGAGGATTTTGTCCTAAAACGGTGTGCGGCCCCTCGTTTGGTACACTTAAAAGTACTGGACAAGTGAAGAGATGGGGGAGAACGTGCTCAAGTTCGGTACCTACGTCCGTGTTGGAAACGCGGCCGAAGCCTATGAGCTCTTACAGAAGAACCGCAACAACAAGATTGTGGGCGGCGGCATCTGGATGCGCCTGGGTTCGCGTCGCGTGGCGACGGCGATTGACCTTTCGGCCTGCGGACTCGATCAGATCGAGGAGACCGAGACCGAGTTTCGCATCGGTGCCATGTGCACCCTGCGCCAGCTCGAGCGTCATGCTGGGCTCAACGCGCTTGTCAACAATGTCTTTGAGTTCGCCGTCCACGACATCGTGGGCGTGCAGCTGCGCAATACCGCCACGGTGGGCGGCAGCATCTACGGCCGCTTTGGTTTTTCGGACGTGCTCCCGGCCTTTTTGGCGCTCGATTCGTATGTTGAGCTGACGGGCGCCGGCCGCGTGCCGCTCGCCGAGTTCGTCGACATGGGTTACGTGCGCGACGTGATCGAGCACATCGTGGTCGTTAAGCACGACTATCGTGCAAGCTACGAGGCTGTGCGCAAGGCCGCGACCGACTTCCCCTCGCTCAACGTCACCGCCGCCTGGTGGGACAACAGCTGGCATGTCACCGTGGGCGCCCGCCCGCTGCGCGCGACCCTGCTGCAGGGTGAGGCATGCGGCCTTACCGCCGAGCAGCCTTCCGAGGACGAGCTACGCGCCCTGGCCGCGTCCGTACGCGCGCTGAGCTATGGCACCAACCTGTGGGGCTCGGCCGACTACCGCCGCCGCATCTCGGCCCCGCTCGCCATCCAGGCTGTGCGTCGCGCCGCCGGCATCGAGCTTTCGGCCGCGCTTGCCCGCGAGCTCGAGACCGTGCAAGTGCCTAAGTTCGCCACGGACGAGTATTCCTGCCGCCGCGTGCCCGGCGTCGATTCTAGTGAGGTGCGCTAATGGCTGCCAAACTCATCGATCTTTCCTTTACGCTCAACGGCCGCAAGGTCAAGGTCCAGATTGCCCCCGACACCATGCTCTTTGCGCTTTTGCGCGAGCAGGGTTGCGCGTCGGTGCGCTGTGCCTGCGAAACCACCAACTGCGGCCTGTGCACGGTGTGGCTCGACGGCGACCCGGTGCTGAGCTGCTCGGTTCCCGCCGCGCGCGTCGAGGGTCGCTCCATCACTACGCTCGAGGGCCTCAAGGCCGAGTCTGAGGCGCTCGCCCGTGCGATGGCTGCCGAAGGCGCCGAGCAGTGCGGTTTTTGCGCCCCCGGCCTTATCATGAACGTGCTGGCGCTCGCCCGCGCTGCCAAGGAGGACCCGAGCCTCGTCGCCACGCGCGAGGAGCTGTCGCGCCAGCTCGCCGGCAACCTCTGCCGTTGCAGCGGCTACGAGAGCCAGCTGCGCGCCATCGTCCGCTTCCTCAACGAGTCCGGCGTGCAGGTGGGCTTTGAGATGCCCGAGCTGCCGGTCAACGACACCAGCTGCGATGGTGTCGCGTACAAGCAGATCACCCACAAGCAGCCCAAGAAGGACTCGAAGGCGCTGCTCGAGGGCCGTCCCGTCTACACGGGTGACCTGGTGCCCGCCGGCGCGCTCATCGTCAAACTCAAGCGCAGCCCGTATGCGCGCGCCAAGATCCGCTCCATCGATACGTCGCGCGCCCTGAAGGTGCCCGGCGTCGTGGGCGTCTACACCTATGAGGACGTGCCCAAGCGCCGCTTTACCATCGCTGGCCAGAGCTATCCGCAGCCGAGTCCTTACGACCGCCTGATCCTCGAGAACCTCGTGCGCTACCAAAACGAGGAGGTGGCGATCGTCGCCGCCGAGACCGAGGAGGCCGCCGACAAGGCGCTCAAGCTCATCAAGGTCGACTACGAGGTACTCGAGCCCCTGCTCGACTTTACCCAGGCGCTTGATAATGACATCGTGGTCCACCCCGAGGGCGACGTGACCTTTATGTTCCCGCAGGGCGGCGACGTCCCGCGCAACTTGGTATGCAGCGGTACCAGCGACTTTGGCGACTTGGACGAGGCCTTCGCCCAGAGCGACATCGTCTTCACCCGCACCTACACCAGCCAGGCCACGCAGACCGCACCCATGGAGACCTTCCGCGCCTTCGCGACGACCGACGCGTTCGGGCGTATCTCGGTGACCACCTCCACGCAGGTGCCCTTCCACGTGCGCCGCATGGTCGCACAGTCGCTCGATATCCCGCAGTCGCAGGTACAGGTCATTAAGCCGCGCATCGGCGGCGGCTTTGGCTCCAAGCAGACGGGCTGCTGCGAGATCTTCGTGGCGTTTGTGACGCAGCAGACCGGCCGTCCGAGCTACTGCTGCTACACCCGTGAGGAGACCATCACCGCGGGCAACTCGCGCCACCAGATGCAGATGACCGTCAAGCTGGGCGCCATGAACGACGGCACCATCACGGCCATCGATTTGCACACGCTGTCCAACGCCGGCGCGTACGGCGAGCACGCTACCACGACGATCGGCCTTTCGGGCCACAAGAGCCTGCCCATCTACAACCATGTGAAGGCGAGCCGCTTTAGCTGGGACGCCGTCTACACCAATACCAACCGCGGCGGCGCGTATCGCGGCTACGGTGCCACCCAGGGCCAGTTTGCCGTCGAGAGCGCCGTCAACGAGCTCGCCGACATGCTGCACATGGACCCCGCCGACCTGCGCCTTAAGAACATCGTGCGCGAGGGTGAGATCATGCCGCAGTACTACAACGAGAAGCTCAACGCCTGCGCGCTCGACCGCTGCCTGCTGCGCGCGATGGACATGATCGGCTGGCGCGACAAGCCGCTGGCCGTCGACCTAGGCGACCGCGTGCGTGCTCTGGGCTGCGCGCTCACCATGCAGGGCTCGGGCATTTCCAACGTAGATATCGCCGGCATCGACATGCGCCTGGAAGAGGACGGCTTCATTACCATCGGCACCGGCGCCACCGATAACGGCATGGGCGTCGATACGATCCTGGCGCAGATTGCCGCCGAGGAGCTGGGCGTTGAAAGCTCGCTCATTGTGGTGCGCGGCGTGGACACCGACGTGTCGCCGTTCGACGCCGGCTCGTACGCGAGCTCGGGCACGTACGTGACGGGTCTGGCAGCCAAGAACGCCGCGACGGAGCTGCGCGAGAAGATCTGCGCCAAGGCCGCCCAGATGTGGGACGTGGACGCCGCCGATGTTGTCTTTGATGGTCAGTACGTGCGCCTGTCCGACGAGCGTGCCGCGCGTGAGCAGAACCGCTACCTCACGCTGCGCGACTTTGCCAACCTGTGCGTCAAGAACATCGCGGGCGGCGACGCGCTCACCTCGCACGCCTCTGCCTGTCTGCCCGTTTCGCCCCCGCCGTTTATGGCCGGCATTGCCGAGGTCGAGGTCGACAAGGCCACCGGCAAGGTGACCGTGGTGGACTATGCGGCGGCTGTGGACTGCGGCACCGTGATCAACGAGGCGCTCGCGCGCGTCCAGGCCGAGGGCGGCATTGCCCAGGGTATCGGTCACGCGCTCTACGAGATCGTCGAGCATGACGACCGCGGTCGCCTGCGCACCGGCAACTTTATGAGCTACAAGCTGCCCACGCGCCTGGATATCGGCAGCATTCGCGTGGCCTTTGAGCCGAGCTACGAGCCGACGGGCCCGTTTGGCGCCAAGTCGATCGGCGAGGTCGTCATCAACACGCCGCTCGCCGCCGTTGCCTCGGCCGTGGCGCACGCCACCGGCCACCAGGTGCGCTCGCTGCCGATCACGCCCGAGAAGGCCCTGCTGGGGGAGTAGCGGGTCAGCGAACAAGTCGTAATGGGCGGGGCGGGGCAACTCGTCCCGCCTTTTGCACTCGTGGTGAGGTCGTGAGCTTGTAAAAGGTGTGCGTGCGCTTGCCGTTCGTATCTGCTATCATTCCTAGTCTGTGCGCTCATGCGGGCGTGGCGGAATTGGTAGACGCGCCAGATTTAGGTTCTGGTGGGATTCCCGTGAAGGTTCGAGTCCTTTCGCCCGCACCATCGCACCTGCGTCGGCCCTGGCCGTCGCGACACTTTGTTGCATAAAGGTACCAGCACCTCAGATAAGCTGGGCAGTATGAGGAGGAACGTGTTGAACATCACCGCTTCTGACGTCAAGGACGCCAAGCTCACCGCTACGGTCACCATCCCGGCCGCCGACGTCGACGCCGCGATCAAGAAGGCCTACAAGGACACCGCCAAGAAGTACCGCTTCCCGGGCTTCCGCGCCGGCAAGGCTCCCCGTCCGGTCATCGACTCCGCTCTTGGCGCCGAGGCTACCCTCGCTCAGGCCACCAACGACCTGATCGCCGCCAACGAGCCCGCCGTCCTCAACGAGCTGGACATCGTCCCCACCAAGAACGGTGACTACAAGGAGCTCGACCTCGCCAAGGATCACGAGGACTACACCTACACCGTCGAGTTCTCCCTGCGTCCCGCCGCTGAGCTCTCCTCCTTCGACGCCGTCGAGATCGAGATGCCCCCTGCGGAGGTCACCGAGTCCGAGATTAACAACCAGGTCGAGATGCTCCTCAACTACCGTGCCACCTTCGAGGACGTCGAGGGTCGCGCCGTCGAGGCTGACGACTATGTGACCGTCGACCTCAAGGCCGTCGAGAACGCCGACAACTTTGCCGCCGAGGGCCGCATGCTCATCGCCGGTAGCGACAGCAACCCCAAGGAGTTCAACGAGGCCCTGATCGGCGCTAACGTTGACGACGTCAAGACCGTCACCTGGACCGACGAGGTCGAGGAGGGCGAGGAGGCCGAGACCCACACTGTCGAGGTCACCGTCAAGGGCATCAAGGTCCGCAACACCCCCGAGCTCACCGACGAGCTCGTCAAGTCCGACTTCGGCTTCGACAGCATCGACGCTATGCGCGACGCCATCAAGATCGAGATCGAGCAGGACAAGGCTTCCCGCCTCCCGGCCGAGAAGGAGAACCGTTGCGTCTCCGCTCTCGCCGAGCGCCTGCAGCTCGACGAGATGGACGCCGACTACGAGCAGTCCGTCTTTGAGGAGCTTGGCCAGAACTTCCTGTCCAACCTCGCTGCCCGCGGCATGACCCTGGACACCTGGCTGCCCGCTTCCGGTCTGACCATGGAGCAGTTCATCGGCGACCTGCACAAGCAGGCCAACGACGTTGCCCGTGAGTCCCTGGCTCTGGACGCCCTCGCCCGCGAGCTCAAGATTGAGGTTACCGAGGACGACGTCAACGCCGAGTTCGAGAAGGCTGGCGTCAAGGACGTCGAGGCTTCCAAGGCCGAGTTCATCGCCGATGGCCGCATGCCTGCCGTCCGCGAGTCCATCCGTCGCTCCAAGGCCGTCGACCACCTGGTCGAGAACGCCAAGGTGACCGAGGTCGACGAGACCGCCAAGGACGCCGAGTAATTCTCGCCACCTTGCCCGCGAGCGCATGCGTGCGCCCGTGATGGGGTAAAGTTATACACCGGTTATCCGGTTGCTTCGTACGGTGCCAGCCAATGCATAGCATGCGGGCACCGTACGTTTATCTAGAACCAATTTGGTCCGCAAGAGAGAAATGGAGATGCGTATGATCGCCAAGTTCGATTCCGCCCTCGTGCCATACGTTATCGAGCAGACGCCGCGCGGCGAGCGCAGCTACGATATCTATTCGCGCCTGCTCAACGACCGCATCATCTTCTTGGGCGAGGAGATCAACTCCGTCAGCGCCAACCTGGTCGTTGCCCAGCTGCTGCATCTTGAGAGCCAGGATGCCGAGAAGGATATCTCGCTCTACATCAATTCGCCCGGTGGCGAGGTCTACTCCGGCCTGGCGATTCTTGACACTATGAACTTCATCAAGCCGCAGGTCTCGACCATTTGCGTCGGTATGGCCGCGTCCATGGCCGCCGTGCTGCTTTCGGCCGGCGCCAAGGGGAAGCGCTTCTGCCTGCCGCACTCCAAGGTCATGATTCACCAGCCCAGCGGCGGTGCCCAGGGTCAGCAGACCGAGATCGAGATCGTGGCCGAGGAGATCAAGAAGACTCGCCGCGAGCTCAACCAGATCTTGTCCGACGCCTCGGGCCAGCCCATCGAGAAGGTCCAGGCCGATACCGAGCGCGATAACTACCTCACGGCTGCCGAGGCCCTCGACTACGGCCTGATCGACCGCATTGTCACCTCGCGTGACCTCGCCGCGAAGGACGCCTAGGATGGCCGGTAACATGCAGGACGGCTTCGACGAGAACGGCAACCCCATTCGCTGCTCCTTCTGCGGAAAAGAGCAGGGTCAGGTTCGCCGCCTGGTGAAGGGCCCGACCAACATCTTCATTTGCGACGAGTGCGTTGCTGCCTGCTCCGAGATTCTTGAGGAGTCGCTGGCTTCGGACTTTATGGACGCTGCCCGCAACGGCAAGCTGCCGGGCTTCCTCAACGACCACGGCCAGGCTGCATCCCAGCCCGCCGTGGACCCCGAGACCGAGGGCTTTGAGCTCGAGGACGACCGCCAGGTCATCACACGCCTGCCGACGCCGCACGAGATCTATGACGAGCTTTCGGCCTATGTAATGGGCCAGGAGGACGCCAAGCGCGCCATGTCGGTTGCCGTGTACAACCACTATCGCCGCGTGATCGAGGGCGGCGCCGCGGTGTCTGCCTTTGACGACGGCTTGGACTCGCAGTTCGACGACGATATGGACGAGGTGGAGCTCGCCAAGTCCAATATCCTGCTGCTCGGTCCCACCGGTACCGGTAAGACCCTGCTCGCCCAGACGCTCGCGCGTATCCTCGAGGTGCCGTTTGCCATCGCCGACGCCACTGCGCTCACCGAGGCCGGTTACGTTGGCGAGGACGTGGAGAACATCCTGCTCAAGCTCATCAACGCTGCCGATGGCGATATCGAGCGCGCGCAGGTTGGCATCATCTACGTGGACGAGATCGACAAGATCGCCCGCAAGGCCGAGAACCTTTCCATCACCCGCGATGTCTCGGGCGAGGGCGTTCAGCAGGCACTGCTTAAGATTCTTGAGGGCACGGTGGCAAGCGTTCCGCCCACCGGCGGCCGTAAGCATCCCCAGCAGGAACTGTTGCAGATCGACACGACAAACATCCTGTTCATTTGCGGCGGTGCCTTTGTGGGTCTGGACAAGATCATCGCCGACCGTGTGGGCAACAAGGGCGTGGGCTTTAACTCCGAGATCGCAGGTCCCACCTCGGTCGACGAGAACGACCTGCTACGCCAGGTGCTCCCGCAGGACCTCAACGCCTTTGGCATGATCCCCGAGTTCGTGGGCCGTACGCCCGTCGTCACCCAGACGCAGGCGCTCGACGAGGACGACCTGGTGTCGATCCTGACCGAGCCCAAGAACGCCGTGGTGCGCCAGTACCGCAAGATGTTCCAGCTCGAGGACGTTGAGCTCGAGTTTGAGGACGCGGCCCTGCACGAGATTGCCCGCATGGCGCTCGCCCGCAAGACCGGCGCCCGCGGCCTGCGCTCCATCTGCGAGGACGTGCTGCAGCAGACGATGTTCGACCTTCCCAGCGAGGAAGGCGTAGCCAAGGTTGTCGTAACCGAAGCCTCCGTTAAGGGCACCGAACAGCCCCAGCGCATCTACGGCTAAACCAGCCTAAAACGTGTTTGCAAATAGCCTCCGACCACCCGCGGTCGGAGGCTATTTTATATATACGCAATAACCCCAACTACCTGTGTTATTCTGTGTGTTTGTTTAAGCCTCAGCGAAGTCATATCAGACTGAAGTAATCGATACCTAAGGGGAGGAATGTAGGCCCGATTTTCGTAGATTCCGCACGAGCCGAAGACCACTTAATGTGGTCTTCGAGCGAGCCCAGGACTTGACCGAGCGAAAATCGGGCCTACATTCCTCCCCGACGGGCAAGGGAGAGATATATGGAAGAGATGCCCAAGAACTACGATCCGTCGACCAACGAGCCGGCGATCCTGCAGAAGTGGCTTGACGGCGGCTACTATAAGCGCCGTGAGGGCGTGGGCGACTGCACCGTCACCATTCCGCCTCCCAACGTGACCGGCAAGCTCCACATGGGTCACGCCACCGACGACTCCATCCAGGACGCCATCATCCGTATGGCCCGCATGCGCGGCAAGTCCACGCGCTGGGTGCTCGGCACCGACCACGCCGGTATCGCCACACAGACCAAGGTCGATAAGAAGCTCAAGAGCGAGGGCATCAGCCGTCTGGAGATCGGCCGCGACAAGTTTGTCGACGCCTGCTGGGACTGGACCCACGAGTACGGTGGCATCATCGTTGAGCAGATCAAGCGCATGGGCTGCTCCGTCGACTTTGATAACGAACGCTTCACCATGGACGAGGATTACGCCCAGGCTGTTCGCAAGGTCTTCTGCGACTGGTATCACGACGGCCTGATCTACCGCGGTAAGCGCATCGTTAACTGGTGCCCCAACTGCACCACCGCCATCTCGGACGATGAGGCCGAGTACAAGGACGAGAAGGGCCATCTGTGGCACCTGCGCTATCCGCTGACCGAGCCGGTCAACGGCCAGGACTACATCGTCGTCGCTACCACGCGCCCCGAGACCATGCTCGGCGACACGGGCGTTGCCGTCTCCCCGAAGGACCCCGAGAAGGCCGCCTTCGTGGGCAAGACCGTCATGCTGCCGATCGTCAATCGCGAGATCCCCATCTTTGAGGATTGGCACGTCGACGCCAACTTCGGCTCCGGCTTCGTCAAGGTCACCCCTGCCCACGACCCCAACGACTACGCCATGGGTCAGGCCCACGACCTGCCGCAGATCAATATCTTCGATGAGCACGCGGTGGTCGTCGAAGGTTATGGCGAGTTCACCGGCATGACGCGCGACGAGTGTCGCGAGGCCGTCATCAAGTGGTTTGAGGAGCACGACCTGCTCGACCACGTCGAGGAGCACGACCACTCCGTCATGCACTGCTACCGTTGCGACGCCGCTCTGGAGCCGTGGCTGTCCGAGCAGTGGTTCGTCGCTGTCGACAAGCTCAAGGGGCCGGCGCTCGACGCCGTCAACTCCGGCAAGGTCACCTTCCACCCCGCGCGCTGGACGCAGACCTACACCACCTGGATGGAGAACCTCAAGGACTGGTGTATCAGCCGCCAGCTGTGGTGGGGCCACCGCATCCCCGTGTTCTACTGCGAGGACTGCGGCTGGGAGGACGCCCTCACCGAGGACACCGACGTGTGCCCCAAGTGCGGCGGCCATCACGTGCATCAGGACGAGAACGTGTTGGATACCTGGTTTAGCTCGCAGCTGTGGACCTTTGCCACGCAGGGCTGGCCGCAAAAGCCGGAGCTGCTCGAGGGCCATCACCCCACGACGGCGCTGGTCACCGCGCGCGACATCATCGCGCTGTGGGTCGCCCGCATGGTCATGAGCTCGCTGTACTTCTTGGACGAGGTGCCGTTTAAGGACGTCGTCATCTATCCGACGATCCTGGCCAAGGACGGCAGCCGCATGTCCAAGTCCAAGGGCAACGGCGTTGACCCTATGGACCTCATTGGCATGTACGGTGCCGATGCCATGCGTTATAACCTGCTCACACTGTGCACCAACAATCAGGACGTCAAGTTCGACGCGAACATCGATAAGAAGACCAAGAAGCTCATCGACAGCCCGCGCACCGACCAGGCCAAGTCGTTTGTGACTAAGATCTGGAACGCCAGCCGCTTCCTGCTTATGAACATGGAGGGCTATACGCCCGGCGAGCCCGTCGTGGAGACGCCGGCCGACGCCTGGATGTTCAGCCGCTTGGCCAAGGCCGTCAAGATGGTCACCGAGGGTATTGAGAACTACACCTTTGGCGACATGGCCCGCGGCGTGCAGCAGTTCTTCTGGAACGAGGTCTGCGACTGGTACGTCGAGGTCACCAAGGCCCGCCTGAAGGGCGAGGGTCGTCTGCAGGCGCAGCGCAACCTGATCTTTGTGCTCGACACCTCCATTCGCCTGATGCACCCGCTCATGCCGTTTGTTACCGAGGAGATCTGGGACAACATGCCGGCGAGCGTGCTCGATCTGGACGCCGAGGGCAACGTTGACCGCGCCGAGGCGCTCATGATCGCCAAGTGGCCCGAGCCCGCCGACTACGCCAAGTATGTCGACGAGGACGCCGAGCGCGCGTTTGAGCTGTGCCGTGCCGTCGTGTCTGCCGCCCGTGCCACCCGTTCGCGTTATCGCTTAAGCCCCAAGGCCGAGCTCGACGTGGTCGTGCGCGCCGGTGCCGAGGATATTGAGAAGCTCGAGAGCCTGCGTTCGACCATCGAGCCGCTGGCCAACACGTCTTCGCTGGTTATGGGCACCGACGTTGAGAAGCCGGCTGCGAGCATCGCCGTGGTCGACAGCGGCGTAGAGGTCTTTGTGGTGCTCGAGGGCAAGGTTGACCTTTCGGCCGAGAAGGCACGCCTGGAGAAGGAGATCGCCGCGGCCCAGAAGGAGCTCGCCGGCTGCGAGAAGACGCTCGCTAACGAGGGCTTTGTGGCTAAGGCCGCGCCCGCGGTGGTCCAGAAGAAGAGGGGCCGTGCAGCTGAGCTCAAGGAGATTCTGGTGGCGCTGACTGCTCAGGTTGCTGACTTCTCGTAGGTCTAACTTGGGGGCGCGTCCCGATGCTTTGCTCTCCGCTGCGGACAGTCCTGCGCAAGACGGACAGCACATTAAGTGCTGTCCTTTGCGTGCGGAACTTGCGGCGAGCAAAGCATCGGGCCGCTCCCAGTTCGTTTACGTGGTTGTTTGCAACTGATAGGTTGGGGCCACTGGGTTGTGGCCTTGATCTTGCTGCAAGCGGGTAAAGGCTGATATTGTCAACGCGAGGGGCTCATTATTTTTTTTTGATGGGCCTCTTTTTTCTGTAATTGGAGACTTTGGGTTATGGCTAAGCGTTCTGGGTCGTATGTCGTTCCTTTCTCGTTTGAGCTGCTTTCGTTTGATGAGGCTGTGGGGCTTGCTGCTGATACGGGACGGATTTCTGGGGATGCTGGTCCTCTGCTTGAGACGGTTGTCGATATGCTCGATGAGCTGGGGCGTCCGGACGAGTATTTCGATTGCATTCAGGTTGCCGGCACCAATGGCAAGACTTCGACTACGCGTTTTTCGGCTGCCATTCTTCGTGGTGAGGGGCTCAAGACCGCGCTGTATACATCGCCGCAGCTGGTGCGCTATCCCGAGCGCATGGAGGTTGATGGGCGCGTTGTGAGCGACGAGGCCTTTGCCCGTGGCGTTTCTGCTGCTGTTGAGGCGGGACATCGCGTGAATGCCCGTCGTGTGGCGGCGGGGGAGCGTGCCTATTCCATCACACCGTTTGACCTGCTGACGGCTGCCGCACTTGTCGTGTTTGCCGAGGCCGCGGTGGATGTTGCCGTGCTCGAGGTCGGCATGGGCGGACGTTGGGACGCCACGAGTGCGACCGATTCCGTCGCCGTTGCCATTACGGGCATTGGGCTCGATCACACACGTATTTTGGGCGACACGCTCGAGGCCATTGCGGGGGAGAAGGCTGCGGTTATCAAACCCGGGCGCTTGGTTGTTTTGGGCGAGGGCACGCACGAGGCGAGCGTTCAGCGCGTGATGGATACCCGCTGCCGCGAGTGCGGTGTGGTGCCACTCGTGGTGAGCCACGCCACGACTAAGGTGCCGGCGCATGTTGGCGATACGGTGGAGTTCAGCTGCACCACGCCGCGTGCGATCTATACGACGAGCATGGTTAAGCCGGCGTATCAGCCGCAGAATGCAGCGTGCGCGATTATGCTTTGCGAGGGGTATCTGGGTCGCGAGCTCGATCACGATGCGTTGGATGCATCGCTTATGGGTTGCCCCACGCCGGGTCGTTTTGACGTGCTGGGGACCAATCCGCTCAAGCTGATCGATGCCTGTCATAACCCCCAGAGCTGCGAGAACTTTGTGAGCGCACTGGACGAGATCGACCCGTGCGTAGAGAATCGCCCAACGTTGCTGTGCGCCGCGCTGGCAGACAAGGACGTGGCGGGTATCGTCGACGTACTTGTTCCGGCGTTCCCCCGTGTGGTCGTGACCCAGACCGATTCCGATCGCGCCCTGCCGGCAGAGGAGCTTGCTGCCCTCGTTGATGCCGATAAGCTCGCCGGCGTATACCCCAGCGTTTCCGAGGCCCTTGCAGCTTTCAAGGCCGCGGGCGAGCCCTTCGTAGCAGCCGGCACCATCACCCTAGCTGGCGAAGTAGCCGGCCTGCTCCGCTAACCCATCCCCTCAGCAGTTGCGGTGAAATACGGACTGTTTTACAAGCCAGAAGCCTCAAACAGTCCGTATATCACCGCAACTCAAATTAGCTGCCCTGGGGTGCCCGTTTACGAAGCCATTTATGCCGCTTAACCTGTAGCATATTGCAAACCTCCATCGGCGAAGGATACGCCCAACTTAACTTGCCAATCGGACCAGTGCTGTTTGGTCCGTTGAGCGTGTCGGGAGGAAACATGAACAGAAGGCATGTCAACGCGGCCATTACCGCGGGTTTGGCTCTGACGATGACGGTCGGCTCGGTGCCGCCGCAGGCGTTCGCCGAGATGATGCAGGGTGATACTACCCAAGTCGTTGCCGAGCAAAGCGATGCGACGGGTGCGGCTGCCACGTCTGCGGACACCGGTCAGGCAACCTCGCAAGACCAGAGTGAAGACAAGATCGCCTCTTTTGCCAGCCTGAACGAGCTACATGTTGCTGAGGGTTCCGACGCCACGCTGCCCCAGACTGTAACGGCAACCTACGAGAGCGGTACCACCAAGCAGGAAAACGTCACCTGGAAGTTGAACGGCGCTGATGCTCCGGCAACTCTGGCGCAGCTGCCTGCCGGCTCGTATGAGTTTGAGGGTACCGTCGACGGTACCACGCAGACGGTCAAGCAGCGCGTGGTTGTCGAAGCTGTTACGGCGGACCCGGCAGTGGTAGATCCGGCGGCAGTAAACGCCCCCGATGCCACAAAGACGAGCAACGAAAGCGGCGTTACCGTTGAGTCGATCGACGCCAACCCGATTGTGGAAAAATACGTCGGCGCGGATTACTACGGCCAAACATCGTACGTAAAGGTAAAGCTTTCGGATGGCACCGAGACCTCGGCTTATGTTAATTGGGACGAAAAGTCGCAGGCGGCATTTGATACGGTGACAGAAGAATCCGAAGGTCCCATCACCGGCCAGATTGACGGTGTCAGCGTGAACGGCAATTGGATTACGCTCGCGGAGCCGTACAAAGTGAGTGGTGTGCTCAAGGTGTACGTTCCCCGTTCAACCAGTAATGGCTCATGGGTATGGACTGCAGCTGGTATTGCTCCCGCGCTTCCGTCCAGCATTTCGGTCAATTATTCAAATGGTCAATCTTATACATGCCCTGTTGAGTGGAATGAGATCTCGGCTGATCAGTACCAGACGATATGAGCAGGACATAAAAACATTGAGAGCCCCTGCTGCATGAAAGACCGCGGATTAGGCCGACAATGGTGAGTGTCTAATCCAACCGTGGCG
>JAGZYM010000020.1:0-38767 GCA_018377855.1 Collinsella sp.
CAAGATCGTCTCCCCGATGGTCACCTACACCATCACCGAGCGCCTGAGCTGCCATCTCGAGCACGTCCGCAACCACCCGCTCACCACGCGTCGCTACTATCACCAGATGAACTACTAATCCTTTCAAATTGCTGCTGTTGCCTGCAGGCGAGCTGTTCTGAACGTCTCGCCTGCAGGCTTATTTCTGGGGTTAATCAGAATAGTTGCCCAGTACCTCCTAGTTGCGCTGGTCGCATTATGGCGTCTATGGACGAGCAAGCATTTGGCATTACGATGCTTGGTCGTCCGCTGTTTACGAGCCTGTTTGTCGGCTTGATCCTTGGCGATGTCCAGCAGGGAGTTATCGTCGGCGCTGCTTTGGAGTCCATGTTCATGGGCGCCATCATGGTCGGCGCGGCGGTTCCTCCCGAGGTCTATGCCTTCGGCGTGCTTGGCTGCGCGTTTGCCGTCATTACGGGTACGGGCACGGCAACTGCCGTCGCGCTCGCCCCTCCCGTCTCCGTCTTCCTTCTCTACTCCGTGATTAACTTTGCAACGCGTATCGTCGCCGCCCATCTGGGATACGACCTGGGAACCAAGTTCCTGCAGCAGTCCGAAGAGAACAACCTTATGTCTCGCATGACGCATGCTGCCGGTGTCCTCGGAATGACCGTTATCGGCGCCATGATTGCGGCACAGGTCTCACTGTCCACTGCTTTGACCTTTGACGTGGGTGGTTCGGAGATTGTCCTGCAGGATCTGTTCGATTCGATCTTCCCCGGTCTGCTGCCCTTGCTGGCAACCTTTGCCTGCGTCGCCCTGTACAAAAAGGGCGTCAAGACCATTTGGATCATCTTGGGCATCTTTGCGATCTGCATTATCGGAACGGGCTTGGGAGTGTTCGCGGCGGCTTAATGCTGGCCGATATGCTCGCGTGTTGGACAACAAACTGACCGTTTGAAAACGGGGCTCGGCGTAAGGCCGGCCCCGTTTTTTTGTTTGAGGGATTTTCCGACCGTCCAAAAATCCACGTTCGTCCATCACTCACGTATCTCTCATCTCTCATTCGTCACTAATACGAGAGATAACAGAAAGACGAGAGATAACTGAGCAGCAAAGAGACAAGCAATCATGATATTGTCTCAATACTAATTGTTCTACCAGCAAAAACATGTTTAAATGAAACAGATGGCAGACATCTTATCTTTCATCTCTCACTTATCTCTAATATGAGAGATAAGTGAGAGATGAAAGATGATTACGAGAGATAACTGAGAGACGAAGGAAATCTATTTGCGGCATTCTCCGCCGGGCCGAGCGAAAGGACATGCAGATGAACGAAAACGAGCTGACCGGTCTGCTCGAGTCTTTAAGACGCATGGGCTCGGACGATCTTAACGTCGAGGTCAAGGAGAGCGCCACGACGCTTTCCCGCGACGTGTGGGAAACGGTTAGCGCATTCGCGAATACCGCTGGCGGAATTATCGTGCTCGGCGTGAGCGAGCGCGCGGGCTTTGTCCCGGTTGAGAACTTTGAGACCGAGAAGGTGCTCAACCAATTCGCAGCGGGCATGGGTGATGCCGGCGGTCGCGGAAAACTGGCCAATCCGCCCAAATACACCATTGAACGCGTGGAGCTCCAGGGCACCGTGGTTCTGGTCATCACGATTGAGGAGCTCGACCCGTCGAGCAAGCCCTGCTATGTAATAGAACGCGGCGCCCAGGGCGGCAGCTACAAGCGCATCGATGACAAAGATGTCCCGCTTTCGTCGACCGAGGTGCTCGCATTGGCGTCATACGGTCGAGCGACTCCGAGCGATCGCGACGCGGTGGCGGGCGCGGGCGCGGACGATCTCGACGAGACGCTGGTCGACCGCACGATAGAGCGTGCTTTCTCGCTGACGCCCCGAGCTATGCGCGGTGCGACGGACAAGAAAACAAAGCTGGGGCGCCTGAATTTCCTCGACTCCCGGGGTAATGTGACTAAGGCCGGGCTCCTGGCTGCGGGCATCTATCCTCAGCAGTTTTATCCCAAGCTCTTCATTGACGTGGCTGTCCATGCGGGAACTCAGAAGGGCACGGCGGGGCCACTGAGGTTCATGGATCGCGCAATCTGCGAGGGAACGTTGGGCGAGATGATCTCGGACGCTGTTACGGCAGTTGCCAAGAATTTGCGTCGCACCTCGACCGTTCAGGGCGTCTCGCGCACCGATTCGCTGGAGATTCCCGAGGAGGTTCTGCGCGAGGCAATCGCCAACGCCGTAATCCACCGAGAATACGGAGATCGGTTCTGTGGACAATCGATTGCTGTCGACGTTTTTGATGACCGTATCGAGGTGACGAACCCCGGCGGCCTATACGGAGGAAAGACTCGTGAGAACCTGTTTGACGGCAGCTCCCGATGTCGCAATGCGACGCTTGTGAAGCTCATGTCGCTTGTCCCATTGCCCGACGGTGCGGGCTCTCCTGCCGAAGGCAACGGGTCGGGCATTCCAATGATGCTCGATGCCATGCGTGCGCAAGGTCTGGCCGAGCCATTGTTTTGCCCGGGTTTCGACCGGTTTAAGGTTGTCCTCTACCGAGCGAAGGTTGAGCAAATCGATCATGGCGGGGACTTAATTGTGGCGGCACTCAAGCGCAACGGCGAACTGGGAACACGTGAACTGGCAGAACACACGGGGCTTACAATTTCCCAGGTTAGGTCGCGCGTCAACGCGCTCATTGCTCAAGGCGAGCTTGAGCCCACGGCGCCGGCGACGAGCCGCAACCGCAAGTATCGACTGTCAGAGCGCGTGGAATAAATGCGTTAGTGGACGAGGCGACCCAATAATCGACCCTCAATTGGCGCCCGCTAAGTTAAAGCGGTTGTCGCCCAGTCGACGGTGATGCTAAAGGCTCGGCTTACGCCGGCATGGCCCAGAACTCGTCCATCAGGAACAGCCTAAGAACCAGCTTGATGACATTTCCCGGTTTGACTTCAGCCGCGTCAAAGACGCGGCGCTCGGCGAGCTCGCTGCAGTATGCATAGATGTCGCGGATAAGGTCCGCGCCCGAAAGCGTAAACATGTAGCCTGCGTCCGAAAGCGCATTGGGTGCGGCGGGCAACTTGGCCATGCGGCAGAACGTTTGCAGGTCGGGCGCCATAACATTCTGGTAGTCGAGGTGGCCGCTGGCGTCCTGCGCGGCAAGCTCCAATTGGCGCACAAAATCCAGCGCCGCCGCTAACACAAAGCTCGGCGTAGGCGCATTGACGTCCTGAGTGGTCGCCACAAGCCTGCCCGCCGCCTGCGTGACAAGCCAAGCGACCTCGCGCTGGCAACGCACGGCCTTGCGCGTAACCGGCTTGATGGACGAAGAAGAAACGCTCCCCTTAGGCGGATTCGAAGCAGCCATAAGACCCTCCCATGAACAATCCGGCCCAACAAGCCCGGATGAAACACGTGCTACACCAGTATACAGGGGAGTGGGCAGCGGGGTACAAGCGCGCCAGCGGCAAACCGAGAGCATCAACGATGCGCCGATCGCGGAATGAGATCTCGTAATAATTGACTCTCGGCCATATTATTGAGGGGCATGACTCGCGTTCGTATGGTTGTAGGTGCTGGCGATGAACGACATTGACCTTGCTGTTCCGTTGATGGATGGACCAAGCTATGACCGCGCCTGCAGTCTCGTGCCTTCCGAATACGTTGAGGCATGGGAGTGGTTTCTGGGTGAGGAGCAGCGCGGCGGCGTTTGGACCAGCCTTCCGCATCACACCAAGGAAGATAGCCCTCAGTATCAGTATCGTTTGAGAATTGGCTCGGATTTCTTTCCCGTAACGCGGGATTCAGGGATCTTCTGGCCGGGCCAGGATCGGGTGAAGCAAGATCCCAATAAGATCTTTGCGCTTTCGGTCCATAACTCTAAAAAGAGCTTCTACACTGATGTGCCTCCGCTTTATTTGGACGATGGTACGTGGGTCATTAAGTACTCGGTTCAAGCGCCGGGTACCGTTGGTTTTCGAGATCAGAATTACAACCGTAAAATGCTCAACTGCATGGAATGTGGCGTCCCGGTCGGAGTCATATTTGCAACCGAGGTGGGCTATAAGGTGCTCGGCCTTGCGTTTGTTGAGCGGTTCGAGCCCGAAAACGGATGGTTTGTTCTGCACGGTCCTGTTCATAAAGGCGGACCGGACCCTCGTTTTGCGCCCGACATGAGTTATCTGAAGCACATACCCGTCGATATTGAGTTTGCCGGACACAGGGTGCGACCGACGACGAAAAGGTCCGCTATGCGTTAAGGCGCGAGCGATTGGGGCAGCAATGGTTCCGCAAGCAGCTCGTTGCCGCCTATGACGGCCGTTGCGCGGTGTCGGACTGCGGCGTCAGCGAAGCTCTGGAGGCTGCACATATCGAGAATTACTCGGGACCCAAATCGCAGGTTGCCAGCAACGGCATTCTGCTTCGGCGCGACCTTCATTCCCTATTTGATGCTCACCTGATTTCGTTTGAGCCTGTTTGCGGCGAATATCGGCTGTGCGGATCGTACCTGCTGGATAAGACCGACTACGCTTCCTTTGCGGGTGCGACGCTAAGGCAGCCGAATGAGCGTCAGTGGCGACCCAATACGGTGTTTCTTGAGGCCCATCGCATTGAGTTCGATCGCTCGGAAAAGAAGCGTGAAAAGGCGGGGCTTCTGCCGTATTAGCGTATTTGGCTTTGGCATTCTTTGACGATCGTGTTGTTTGATCGGATCGCGTGGCGATGCAATCTCGCGCCCGCCCGCCGGTGCATGCTCTTCCTGATTTGTATAGCGAGAGGGGAGCGTGTATGAGCTGGCGAGGCGATATTGCGATGGGGAAGTACGGAAAACTGCCGTGTGCCCTTATAGACAACAATATGTTTCCGAGCGTAGAGGTTGATTGCGGGTCGTTTGTCGTCACCTGCCCTTGCTGCGGCTCGCAAATACCGTGTCTCGACATTCGGTTTATCGATGCGCGCGACAGACTCAGCGACGAAGTGAGAAAACGGACAGGCGTTCATATGCCGGTGTATCCGGAGAAATGCCCTGTTTGTGGCCTCGATATCGTGTACGACGCCGGCGACGAGGGATAGGTGATGCGGAGGAGTTGGCTGTGAGTGTCTTTTGCCTCTACAAATAAATCCCCTCACCGAGTTGCTTGTGGAACTCGGCGTGATGGTCGCGTGCCCAGGTAAAGAGCGCCTGGTCAAAGTCGGTACGCGTGGCCGGGACGCCAAAGACGCCGGCAACTTCGACGCGTATAAACTCCAGTGCCGGCAGCTTGTTGATGGCAGTGAGGGCAAACGGGGACGAGGGCTCCTCGAACAGATAGCGGCTGCCTTGCAGCGCGTCGCAACTGGTGCACGTGTTGCCGAGCGACGGGGCTTTGGAGGCTCGCGCGCCTACGGGCTTGTAGCCGCAGCGCTTATGAAGGTAGTCGCGGATCTCGCCCGGCACGCAGCCAAGAGCGGGCACGATGGCGAGTGCGTTGGCGTTGGCCGTGTCGATGGCAATGTGCCCGGCTTCGTTGGGCGCGTGCGCGATGACGATGCTCTCGTCGTTATCGGCTCGATAGGGAATGCCGAAGGCCGCGACCGAGGTCTCTTTGTGACACTTCCAGCACTCGCGCTTGCCCAGTACTAGATATATATACGGCGCTGAGGGGTCGGATCGATCAACACCGGGCAGCCACTCGGCAAAGGGTTCGGGGTTGACGCCGCTGGGTACATACCAGATCTTCTTGGTCCGGTCCCATTTGGCGCCCAGCGCCTTGGCTTCTTCTTTGTGCGAAAAGGGGACATCGAGCTCGGTGCGCATGGCGGCTCCTTGGTGCTGCAGGTGCAAGTGGCTCAAGGATACCGCAGGGCACAGACATCGCGGCGTTTTGCTGAGAAGTTGCGGTGCGGACTGATTGGTTATGCCGATGGATAGATCGGCAAGTAGATGGTCGGCTTTTGGCTAGTTGGGCGGTTGGAACTGCCGGCGGATTTAGCGACATAAAACAAAACAGCCCAGAGGGCATAGCCTCTGAGCTGCGAACATTTGGTGGGCGTTAGAAGATTTGAACTTCTGACCTCTTCCGTGTCAGGGAAGCGCTCTCCCCCTGAGCTAAACGCCCGATCAAGGGTGCGCAAGCGCGCAAGGGATAATATAACGGAGCCTGAACTCGGTGGCAAGAACATTTTTAAAAATCGCTTACATTGTGGAATTCGGGGGCTTTGTCGTATCCATTTCAAAAGAGTCTGCTGCCGCGATTTGGCTGTCGACTAATGCAGGGCCATTGCGGTATCGAGCTATGGAAAGACGCCTGCGGAATTGTCCTACCGATAAGCGGACAAGCCTCCGGCTGGTGCCTTCGCCGTGGTAAGGTAAGCCGAATTGTTTCCAGGCTGTTTCGGGGGAGTGGAATGAGCAAAGAGTGTGTCGAGCAGGTCGAAGGCGCAGGGGCTTCGGTGCCGATGACCGATATATCGAACATTGATGTGCCCGAGGGCACCGACGAGCTCAGCCGCAACACCCGTCGCGCATGGCGCGACCGCCTGAACAGCGCTTCGACGCGCAAGATGATCACGGGCGTCTTGGCTACGCTGGTGGGCGGTTCGTTTTGGGGCTTCTCGGGCACCAGCGCGAGTTTTTTGTTCGATACCTACCATGTCGATACGCTGTGGCTTATGAGCGTGCGTCAGGTTCTCGCCGGCCTGCTCTTTATGGCTGTGGTTGTCACGCGCGACCGCGCACGCCTGGTCAAGCTTTGGACGACGCCCGCTGATCGCAAGCAGCTGCTGCTCTTTACCGCTTTTGGCCTGCTGTTCAACCAGTTTTGCTATCTTTCGGCCGTGCGCCTGACGAACGCCGGAACCGCGACGGTGCTCCAGTGCCTGCAGCTCGTTATCATCATGGGCTACGCCTGCGTGACCGATCGCCGTATGCCGCGTACTCGCGAAGTCATCGGCATTGGCCTGGCTCTGGGTGGAACCTTTTTAATCGCCACCGGCGGCGATCCCACCAGCCTGAATATCTCGCCGCTTGGCCTGGCAGCAGGTCTTATGTGTGCGGTCAGCGCCGCGTGTATGGCGGTGATTCCCGCCAAGATCCTGCCCGAATACGGCAGCCCCATCGTCACGGGCTCGGCAATGCTCACGGCGGGCGTGGTCTCGTGCGTCTTCGTGCAGCCCTGGGCGCATATGCCGGCGCTCGACGCTGCCGGCATCGAGGCGCTCGCGGTGTTCGTGGTTATCGGCTCGTTTTTTGCTTACATGCTCTATATGCAGGGCGTTAAGGACATCGGCTCGGTGCGTGCGAGTCTCATCGGAACCGTGGAGCCCGTCTCGGCGACCATCACCAGCGCCGTTATGCTGGGCACGGTGTTTTTGCCGACCGACCTTATCGGCTTTGCCATGATCATCGTGATGATGTTCCTCACGGTGTAGCTGGCGCCGCTGCCAAGACGGAAAAGGTGTTGTGCCGCATTTTCGCCAATTGATGTCCGTGTCTGGAGTTTAGCTGTCGATGCTCAAAATGCCATAAACTAGTAACGCTATGGACTTTTTCATTGCGACTCAATTGCGAGGATTTCTTTATGGCTGGTAATCACTTTAAGGGCAGCGATAGCGGCCGTCCTGCAGTTCCGCCGCGTCCGAACGGGGCTGGTAAGGCCGGCACGCCGGGCGGCGCTGGACAGGGCGGTTCCGGTAAGCGCGTGTCCCCGGGCGAGACAGCGATGTTTACCGCTCTGTACGAGCAGTCTCAAAAGGCAAAAAAGACCGGCCGTGCAAGAGGGAATGTCTTTGCGGGTGGTGCAACCTCCACGTCGCAGCCGAGCGGGGCTCCTTCGGTACCCGCGAACAACGCAGGTGCTGCCAACGCCGCGAATGCCGCCGGCAACGTTAATGCCGACAAGGCCGCCAACAATACTCCCTCTGCCGGTGGCGCGGGGCTTACGGGTAACCTTGGCACGATTTACACCGGCGCCTCCGAGACTGGCACGTTCGCCCGCCTGGATGATAACGGTGCCGAGTTTGCGGGCTCGGGTTCCAAGGAAGATTATTACGATTTTGGCTTGAACTACGGTGGCGACGCTTCGCCGAGTTCGACCTCTGACGGTCTGGTCCGTCATCGCCATCGCAAGGGCGAGCGCAAAAAGCGTCACACCGGCGCCATTATTGCCGTTGTAGTCGCGGTGCTTCTCGTTGCGCTTGGCGCAAGCGGCTTTATGCTGCTTAACTCGGCAAAGACCGTAAAGAGCGAAGCGAAGGAGGCTGTCGAGATCGTCGGTGGCCTTAAGGACAAGGTCACGTCGGGCGATTTTTCGACGCTGCCTGACGACGCGAAGAAGATCGATGAGCTCTGCGACAGCATGAAGGCGGAGACCTCGAGCCCGCTGTGGACGGCGGCATCGTTTATCCCGGTGTATGGCAGTGACATCAACGCAGCCCGCACCATGATCGACGCCCTGTCCGATGTCTCGAGCAACGCGCTGGTTCCCATGGCCGACAACCTTTCGCAGGCCACGCCCGGCAAGCTGTTCCAGGACGGCATGATTAACGTGTCCGCGCTGCAGGCGGTCGCCGATTCGCTTTCCAGCAGCTCGAAGGTGTTCAAGAGCGCCAACGAGAAGGTCCAGGGCATTGGCGATACTCATATTTCCCAGGTGACCGAGCTGGTCGATAAGGCCAAGGACGGCTTTGCCACCCTCAACGGTGCGGTTGACGCGGCGGAGAAGGTCGCCCCCGTCCTTCCCCAGATGCTCGGCGCCAACGGCCAGACGCGCAACTACCTTATGTACGCCATGAACAACGTCGAGATTCGTGCTTGCGGCGGCTTTGGCGGTTCGCAGGGCCTGATTTCGGTCACTGACGGCCAGATGTCGATTGGCGAGTTTGTTCCCCGCATTGGACTCAGCGAGGATGAGGCAGTCGAGAGCGTCGACGAAGAGGATGAGGCGCTGTTCGGCAACCACAGCAACCTGTACAACTCGGGCAATACCTATTCGCCTGATTGGCCCCGCAACTCGCAGCGTGTCGCCGCGCTGTGGAAGTCCCAGTATGGACAGGACGTTGATGGCGTCATCGGTATCGACCCGGTGTTCCTGCAGTATCTGCTGGGCCTGGTCGGTAACGTGTCACTGCCCGACGGAACGGTTGTCGACGGCACCAACGCCGCAAAGGTCCTCATGCACGATGTGTACTGGAACTATCCGGTCGAGGAGTCGGACGGCATCTTTGCATCCGTCGCCAGCGCTGCCTTCGACAAGATCCTTGGCGGTATCGGCGATGTCGATGTTACGAAGCTTGTCAGCGCCGTTGAGCGCGGTGCCGAAGAGGGCCGCCTGATCGCGTGGATGAGAAACGATGATGAGCAGAATGCCATCAAAGAGACGGGCATTGACGCTTCGCTGCCCGATCCGGATGATCCGAGTGCCGATCCCGTTGCCGGCGTTTACTTTAACAACCTGAGCTTCTCCAAGCTCGACTGGTATCTGAACGCCGACACTCAGATTGGTCAGGGCGTGAAGAACGGCGACGGCACGTGCTCCTATCGCATCACCGTTACCCTGACGAACATCATGACGCAGGAGGAGGCTGGCAAGCTGCCCGACTACGTTGCGGCGAGCGCACCCGATGCCGCGCGTGACGACGAGCGTCTGAATGTCTCGTTGTTTGCCCCGACGGGTGGCAACATCAGTGACCTTACGGTTGAGGGTACCCAGTTTGGTCTTGGTGCCGCTACGTGGTATGGAATCCCCTTCTATTCGGGCACCGTTGACCTGCATGCTGGCGAGACGACGACGATCACGTATACGCTGACCACGTCGGCCGAGGCGGGGGACAAGCCGCTTACGCTGCGTCAGACCCCTACATGCCAGGCGGCTCGCGACAGCGCGTCGGCGTAGGGTTTTTCTGGTAGCGCAGATAATCGAGTACCATTTTGGGGCGGACAGGCAATCTGTCCGCCCCTATTTTGTAAGGAGAGCGCATGAAGTACTTTGGCACCGACGGCTTTCGCGGTGAGGCCAACGTTGGGCTGACGGTAGAGCACGCTTATAAGATTGGCCGTTTTGTGGGCTGGTATTACGGCGCCAACCGCAGTGCTAAGGCACGCGTCATCGTGGGCAAGGACACACGTCGCTCGAGTTATATGTTCGAGGCGGCGCTGGTGAGCGGTCTGGTCGCGAGCGGTGCGGACGCCTATATGCTGCACGTGATCCCGACGCCGGGCGTGGCGCATCAGACCGTGGAGGGCTGCTTCGATTGCGGCATCATGATCAGCGCGAGCCACAACCCGTTTTGCGATAACGGCATTAAGCTCGTCAATAGCGACGGTTTTAAGATGGACGAGGACGTACTGGAGCTCATCGAGGACTACATCGATGGCAAGAGCGAAGTTCCGTTGGCCACGGGCAACCACATCGGTGCCACGGTGGACTACATGCAGGGCCGCAACCGCTACATTGCTTCGCTCATTGCAAGTGCGAACTTTTCGCTGCAGGGCGTCAAGATCGGTATCGACTGCGCCAACGGCTCGGCTTCCTCGGTGGCCAAGCCGGTGTTTGACGCGCTCGGTGCCGACGTGCGCGTGATCAATGCCGCGCCCGATGGCTTTAACATCAACGTCGACTGCGGCTCCACGCATATGGAGCGTCTGCAGCGCCATGTGGTGGAGCAGGGCCTGGACGTGGGCTTTGCCTACGACGGCGATGCCGACCGCTGCCTGGCCGTGGACGAGCGCGGGCGCGTGGTCGACGGCGACCAGATCCTGTACGTGTGCGGCGTGTATCTGAACAAGCACGGGCGCCTCTCGGGCGGTACCGTGGTGCCGACGATTGCCAGTAACTTTGGCCTTGTCAAGTCGCTGGAGCTTGCCGGCCTGAGCGCCGTGACCAGCGGCGTGGGCGACCGTCACGTGTATGCCAAGATGCGCGAGGGCGGCTACAGCCTGGGCGGCGAGCAGACGGGCCATACGATCTTTGGCGATATCGAGCGCACGGGCGACGGCATTATGACTTCGCTGCGCGTGATGGAAGTGATTCGTGCCGAGCGCGAGACGCTCTCGCAGCTCACGGCTCCGTGCAAGTTGCTGCCGCAGGCGCAGGTGGCCGTGCGCGTGGCGGACAAGGACGCTGCGCTCGAGAACATGGGCGTGCAGAACGCCATCGCCGAGGCCGAGGCGTCGCTGGCGGGCGAGGGCCGCGTGCTGGTGCGCAAGAGCGGAACCGAGTCGGTTATCCGCGTGCTGGCCGAGGCGCCCGACCAAGCATCTGCCGATGCCGCCATGAAGCGCATCGCCGCCGCGCTGGAAGCTCTGTAAGGTAGTCATTGGGGACGTTCTTAAACAACTAGGTGGAAAGGGGGCGCCGCGGATTGGTTCCGCGGCGCCCCCTTTGCGTTGGCGTGTCGGTTATGCCTTACAGCTCGTAGAGCGTGGTGAACTTGTCCTGCAGGTAGCTGCAGTAGTAACGGGCGTCAAAGTCCATGCCGCAGGCGCCCTTGATGAGTTCCGGCGCGTCTTTGGCGCGGCCCCACTGCCAAATGTGCTCGCCCAGCCAGGCACGGACGGGCGCCAAATCGCCGCTCGCACAGGTACCGGTAAGGTCGACGCCATCGCGGCACATGGCCGGCACAAACATGGCGTCGTAGGCGCTACCCAGCGCATAGGTGGGGAAGTAACCAAACGAGCCACCGCTCCAGTGCGTATCCTGCAGGCAGCCGTGCGTGTCGTCGGGAACGGGAATGCCCAGGTACTCGTCCATAAAGCGATTCCAAAGCGCGGGGATGTCCTTGGCCGTGGCCTCGCCGGCAAACAGCATGCGCTCGATCTCGTAGCGCACCATAACGTGCAGCGGATAGGTGAGCTCGTCCGCCTCGGTGCGGATCAACGACGGCTGCGCGATGTTCACGGCGCGGTAGAGCGTGTCCTCGTCAACGTCGCCGTAGACCTCGGGCGCGTGACGGCGCAGTACCTCGAGCAGCGGGCCCATAAAGGCGCGGCTGCGACCCACGGTGTTCTCGAAAAAGCGGCTCTGGCTCTCGTGGATGCCCATGGAGGTGCCACCTTCAAGACAGGTGCGCGCATAGGCAGGATTGACGCCCAGCTCGTACATGGCGTGGCCCGCCTCGTGGATGATGCTGTAGACGTTGGAGATGCAGTCGTTCTCGTAGATGTGCGTCGCGATGCGCGCGTCGCCCACGGCAAAGCCCTCGCTAAACGGGTGCTCGGTAAAGGCAAGCGTGGTGTCGTTCAGGTCCAGGCCGACGAGCTTCATAAGGTCGAAGCTCATGGCGCGCTGGGCGGCCTCGGGCACGCGGGCGTGCAAAAAGTCGGCAGCGGGCTGCTGGCCGCGCTCGCCGATGGCATGCACGAGCGGCACGACCGTCGCCTTGACCTCATCGCAAAACGCATCGAAGCTCTTGGCGGAAAGGCCGCGCTCGTACTGGTCGAGCCAAACATCGTATGGGTCGCGCTTGGGGTCCATGAGCTCGGCCTGATGCTTAAGTTGGGCGACGATTCTATCCACATAGGGCTCAAAGCTCGCCCAGTCATTGGCCGTCTTGGCCTTGTGCCACACGGCGTCGGCCTCGCAGGTGAGCCTGGTCCAGGCCTCGGCCTCCTCGGTGGGGATGACGCTCGCTTCGCGCTGGTCGCGGCCGAGCACGCGGATCTCGTCGAGCAGCTGCGGGTCGTCGATCTTGCCGTCGGCGACGGTCTCGCGTGCCAGCGAGCGCACAAGTTCGACAGACTTTTTGCTGGTCAGCAGCTTGTGATGCTCGCCAGCAAGGGTGCCCATGGCGTCGGCGCGCGCTGCGGCGCCGTTGGCGGGGGTAATGGTCGCGCCATCGAACTCGGCGATCTTGAGCAGGTACTCGCGGGTCCACAGCTTGCCCTCGAGCTTGCGGAATTTTTTGACGGCCTTATCGAGCTTCATGCCTTTGGGCGTCTTGCCCGCTGCGGGCTGGGCCTTCTTATCGAGTTTCTTTCCCATACCATATCCTTGATCTCGCGAGCCGAGCGCCACGGATGGGCACACGGCCAGTTTGCACAGCTACCTGCCTTGTACCCAGCGCGAACAAAACAGAACGCGGCGATACACCCAAACAATGTGGTATCCTGTAGCCCAATGCGTTGACGGAGAGGGTTTTGCCCGCCGCGTCGCTGGCAAGAGAGGGAAGGTCATGGGCTGTAAGCCTTCCTGCGGTGGCAAGGGCCAAGCGTTCACTCCCGAGCAGCGACCTCAACGGGCACGCGGCCGGCGGCGGCGATGTCTCCAGTAGGGAAGCCGTGAGCCTCGCGACAAGGGGCAAAGAGTGGGCGCGGCGGGCCAGACATCCGCCGGGTCAAACAAGGTGGTACCGCGGAATTCAACCGTCCTTGGGCAATGCACATGCCCGAGGACGGTTTTTTGTTACCGAACCGGGCCGCGTTTTCGCAACGTCAGACGGCGGCAGCCGCCTCGGCAAGCGGGGAGCGCGAGAGACGAAAGGGAAGACATGAGTCTGATTGATGATCTGGTCAAACTCGAGGAAGAGGCCAAGGAGCTCGTCGCAGGCGCCGACGACGCCGCAAAGCTCGAGGCCGCGCGCGTTGAGCTGCTCGGCCGCAAGGGCCGCATCACCGGCCTGATGCGCATGATGGGCAAGCTCGCCCCCGAGGATCGTCCCGTGATGGGCAAGCGCGCCAACGAGATGCGCCAGCTGATCGAGGGCATGCTCGACGAGCGCACCACCGAGATGAAGGCCGCCGCCCTCAAGCACGCGCTCGAGCACGAGGCCGTCGACATCACGCTACCGGGTATCCGTCCGCAGATCGGCCACCAGCACCTGATCAAGCAGATCATCGAGGAGGCCGAGGACATCTTCTGCGGCATCGGCTACACCGTCGAGTCTGGCCCCATGGTCGACACCTCCTATTACAACTTCACCGCGCTCAACGCCCCCATGGATCACCCGAGCCGCTCGGCCCGCGATACCTTCTACGTGGTCGACAACAACCCCGGCAGCGTCGCGCACCCCGAGGCTCACGCCCACGGCGAGTCCGATGTGCTGCTGCGCACCCAGACCTCGGGCGTGCAGATCCACACCATGGAGTCGCAAAAGCCGCCCATCTACATGATCTGCCCGGGCACCGTCTACCGTCCCGACACGGCCGACGCCTGCCACCTGCCGCAGTTCAACCAGATCGAGGGCCTGGTCGTCGACGAGGGCATCACCTTTGGCGACCTTAAGGGCACGCTCGACTACTTTGTTAAGTGCATGTTTGGCGAGGACCGCAAGACGCGCTATCGCCCGCACTTCTTCCCCTTCACCGAGCCTTCCTGCGAGGTGGACGTGAGCTGCCACGTGTGCGGCGGCAAGGGCTGCAACTTCTGCAAGCACAGCGGCTGGATCGAGATCCTGGGCTGCGGCATGGTCGACCCCAACGTCCTGATCAACTGCGGCATCGACCCCGAGAAGTACACCGGCTTCGCCTTTGGTATTGGCGCCGAGCGCGTCGCGGCACTGCGCTACGACCTGCCCGACCTGCGAACGCTCATGACAGGTGATATGCGCTTCCTGAACCAATTTTAGGCTTGCCCAGGCACCCCATCTTGGCGTTCAAACCGTCGCTCGCGTACCTTTAGTACGCGTCGCTCCTCTTTCACGCCAACCTGGGGCACCTGGACAACCCTAAGGCGAACGTCTTCATTTGATATTCCTCCCTTTGCGGAGATTAAGAACTAGGAGAGCTACATGCGCGTTTCTTACGACTGGCTCAAGACCATGATCGATATTCCGGAGGATCCCAAGACCCTTTCGGACGAATATATCCGTACCGGCACCGAGGTCGAGGCGATCGACACCGTGGGCGAGTCCTTCGACCACGTGGTGACCGCCAAGGTGCTCACCAAGATCCCGCACCCCGATAGCGACCACATGTATGTGTGCTCGGTCGATGTGGGCGACAAGAATCTCGACGCCGACGGCAATCCCGCTCCGCTGCAGATCGTCTGCGGCGCGCAGAACTTCGAGGCCGGCGACCACATCGTCACGGCCATGATCGGCGCTGTCCTGCCCGGCGACGTCAAGATCAAGAAGAGCAAGCTTCGCGGCGTCGTGTCCATGGGCATGAACTGCTCCGCGCGCGAGCTCGGCTTGGGCGGCGACCACTCCGGCATCATGATCCTGCCCGAGGATACGCCCTGCGGCATGCCGTTTGCCGAGTACGTGGGCTCGAGCGAAACCGTGCTCGACTGCGAGATCACGCCCAACCGTCCCGATTGCCTGTCCATGATCGGCATGGCCCGCGAGACCGGCGCCATCTTCGACCGCGATTTCCACGTTGAGCTGCCCGCCATCAAGGCCGAGACCGGCCGCGCGACCGACGACGAGCTTTCGGTCGAGATTGCCGACGAGGGCCTGTGCGACCGCTACGTTGCCCGCATCGTGCGCAACGTCAAGGTCGGCCCGTCGCCCGACTGGATGGTCAAGCGCCTTAACGCCTTGGGCGTGCGCCCGCACAACAACATCGTCGACATCACCAACTATGTGATGATGCTCACCGGTCAGCCGCTGCACGCCTTTGACCTGGACACCTTTGCCGAGCGCGATGGCCACCGTCGTGTGGTGGTTCGCGCCGCCCAGCAGGACGAGAAGTTCACGACGCTCGACGGCGAGGAGCGCGTGCTCGACGCCGGTATGGGCCTCATCACCGACGGCGAGCGTCCCGTGGCGCTGGCCGGCGTAATGGGCGGCATGGATTCCGAGATCGAGGACGACACCGTCGACGTGATGGTCGAGAGCGCCTGCTTCAACGCCGGTCGCACCTCGCACACCAGCCGCGATCTGTCGCTGATCTCCGACGCCTCCATTCGCTTTGAGCGCCAGGTCGACGAGACCGGCTGCGTGGATGTCGCCAACGTTACCTGCGCGCTGATCGAGGAGATCGCCGGCGGCGAGGTTGCTCCCGGCTATGTGGACGTGTTCCCCGCGCCCAAGACCATCGACAGCATTAAGCTGCGCCTGGCCCGCGTGCGTGCCATCTGCGGTGCCGACATCGAGCCCGACTTTATCGAGCGTTCGCTCACCCGCCTGGGCTGCACCGTCGAGCGCGACGGCGAGGACTTTATGGTCACGCCGCCGAGCTTCCGTCCCGACCTGCCGCGTGAGATCGACCTGATCGAGGAGGTCTTGCGCCTATGGGGCATGGGCCGCGTGACGGCGACCATTCCGGCTGCCAAGAACCACATCGGCGGTCTGACCCGCGAGCAGAAGCTCACTCGTAAGGTCGGCGAGATCCTGCGCGCCTGCGGCCTCAACGAGACCACGACTTTTGGCTTTGCCGCCCCGGGCGACCTGGAGAAGATCGGTATGTCCACCGAGGGTCGCGGTTGCCCCGTGGTGCTCATGAACCCGCTGGTAGCCGAGCAGACCGAGATGCGCCGCTCGCTGTTGCCAGGCCTGTTGCAGTCTGTGGCCTACAACGAGGCCCACGGCACGCCCAACGTGCATCTGTACGAGGTCGGCAGCTTGTTCCACGGTCGCGAGAACGCCAGCCTGCCCAAGGAGACCAAGTCCGTGGCGGGCGTGCTCTCGGGCCAGTGGAGCGAGCGGTCTTGGAACATGAAGTACCGCAAGCTGCGTTTCTTCTTTGGCAAGGGCATCGTTGAGGAGCTGCTTGCCCAGCTGCGCATCGAGAAGGTTCGCTTCCGTCCCGTCGAGGGCGAGAGCTATGCCTTCCTGCAACCGGGTCGTGCTGCCGAGGTACTCTCGGGCGGTACCGTGCTGGGCTGGGTTGGCGAGATCCACCCCGAGGCGCGCGAGACTATGGGCATTGACGAGGTCGTCGTTGCCTTTGAGCTCGACCTGGACAAGCTGATCAAGGGCGCCCGCAACCAGGAGAACTACCGTGAGTTCTCGCAGTACCCGGCCGTTGAGCACGACCTTGCTATCGTAGTCGACAACACTGTGACCTGCGAGGATCTTGAGCGTCGTATTACGAGTGCCGGCGGCAAGCTGCTCGAGGGCGTGCGCCTGTTCGATGTCTACCGCGATCCCATCCGTATCGGTGCGGGCAAGAAGTCCATGGCCTTTGCGCTTACGTATCGCTCCGACGACCATACGCTCACCAGCGAAGAGGTCGAAAAAGCGCACCAGAAGATCGTCACCAAGGTGTGCAAGGGCGTAAACGGCGAGGTCCGCGGCTAGGTCCTGCGCTGGGGTATGGGTCAGCGGTGGCTGCTGCCGAGTCCTACGTGACTGCTGTTTTCGGTATAAGGCACCGTTGAGCCTGCATATATGACACGCGCATTACATAACGGCGTGCTGCTTTGTCGGCAGTGCGCCGTTTTGCTATGATAGCCCGCGGCGTGTTACGAATCTGACATTACGTAACACTGGAAAGGTGATTCAAGCGGCGTTGCAATTCCGTGCGCCGATAACCGGGAGGCGTACATGCACATTCCAGATAATTATCTGTCCCCGCAGACCGATGCCGTCATGGCGGTGGCGATGGTGCCCGTCTGGGCTCACTGTATCAAGAAGGTGCGCGCCACGCTCGATCGCGAGCACATGGCTTTCCTGGGCATCTGCGCCGCATTTTCCTTCTTGCTTATGATGTTCAACGTGCCGCTGCCCGGCGGCACCACTGGCCACGCCGTTGGTGGCGCACTCATCGCGCTGCTGCTGGGCCCCGAGGCCGCGGCTATCGCGGTTTCGGTCGCGCTGGCGCTGCAAGCGCTGCTGTTTGGCGACGGCGGCATCCTGTCCTTTGGCGCTAACTGCTTTAACATGGCCTTCGTGTTGCCGTTTGCCGCAGCCATCGTGTTCCGCGCGCTTAACAGCCGTTTTCACGACAAGAGCTGGGGCACCTCGGTTTCGGCCATCGTGAGCGGCTGGATCGGCTTGTGCGTGGCTGCCCTGTGCGCTGCCATCGAGTTTGGCATTCAGCCGATGCTCTTTACCAACGCTTCGGGCGCGCCGCTGTACTGCCCCTTCCCGTTGTCTGTGGCTATTCCGGCCATGTTGATCCCGCATATGCTGGTCGCCGGTGTCGTCGAGGGCGTGGCGACGGCCGCAATCTACGGTTTCATTAAGAAGACGGCGCCGATCGTTATCGTCGGGCCCGAGGCTTCCGACGGCCTGCTGGAGTCCGAGGGCGCAACCGCCAAGAAGACCTCGCTGGTCCCCACGCTCATCCTGGTCGCTGTGCTTGTCGTGGCCACGCCGCTGGGCCTGCTGGCCACCGGTGACGCATGGGGCGAGTGGGACGCCGAGGGCGCCGCGACCGCCGTTCAGGAGGCTGGCGACGACAGCCTGCAGGCTTCGGTCGGCCTCGATACCCCGACCTTTGCCGATGCCCTGCCCACGGGCGATTATCTGCAGGCCTATTCCGAGGAGCAGGGCCTTGGCTTTGCCGGCCAGGCCGCGATGTATATTCTTTCGGGCGTGATTGGCGTGGCGGTGCTTACCATTGCATTCCGCCTGGTCTCGCTGACGGTCAAGGAAAGCGGTGCTCATGGCAATAGCCGAGCTGCCTAGCTGGCTTGCGGTCGAGCAGCGTTACGAGCCCGCGAGGGCTCGACATCGTGTGATGCAAAAGAATGTCCTGCACCTGGCGAGCTTGCTCGAGCGGGTTCGCCTGGGCGGCGGCGCGCACGAGGGCGGGTCGATGGTCGACCGCGCCCTTTCTTGCGTTTCGGCTCCGGTGCGCCTGGTGGGGATGTTCGTTTGCGTCCTGTGCGTGTGTCTGACGCAGAGCCCGCTGTACCTCATGTTGATGGCGGCTATCGCGCTGGTGCTCGTTGCCGTGCGCCCCGTACGCGGGCTGCGGGCAACCTTTGTGCCGGCGCTTGGCGCTGCGGGGCTCGCGGTGGTTCTGGCGCTGCCCGCCTTGCTGCTGGACGCTTCTGCCGCGGGCGCCATGCTCAAGATTGCGCTCAAGACGTTCATTAACGTGACGCTCGTGCTGGGCGTTTCGTGGACCCTCACATGGAGCCGCATGTCGGCGGCGCTCAAGACGCTACATCTGCCCGACGAGGTCATCTTTACGTTTGATATGGCGCTCAAGCACATCGAGGTGCTGGGCCGAACGGCGCACGATCTGACCGAATCGGTCATGCTGCGCAGTGTGGGTCGCGCGCCTGAGGGGTTTTCGCGCACCGACTCGGTCGCGGGTATCATGGGCATGACGTTTATCAAGGCGATGGAATGCAGCCATGCGATGGACGAGGCCATGCTCTGCCGTGGGTTTGCCGGTGTGTATCCGGCGCCCGCGCGCGCCGGGCTTGGCTGGCGCGATGCGGTCTATGCGGCCGGCGTGGCGCTGCTGGCAGTGTTGTGCGCCGTGCTGTAGGCGCTGCTGGTTCCGGCTGGGGATGCAAATGGGGAAGGGCGACGTTTTGGCAAACGATACAAATGGCGCGATGGGCGCGAGCGGTTCTGCTGGCGCCGAGACCACGCCGCTCATCGAGTTTCGCGACGTGGTGTTTTCCTATGCGGGGCATACGGTTGTCGATGGTGTGTCGCTGCAGGTCGATTGTGGTGAACTCGTTGCCCTGCTCGGTCCCAACGGCTGCGGTAAGACGACGATTATGCGCCTTATTAACGGCCTTGAACTCGCGGACACAGGGGCATACCTGTTTGACGGGCATGTGATTGATGCGGCGTTT
The DNA here is from genome assembly GCA_018377855.1 of Collinsella sp. Lineage (GTDB taxonomy): Bacteria > Actinomycetota > Coriobacteriia > Coriobacteriales > Coriobacteriaceae > Collinsella. The sequence continues at coordinate 19,624 of JAGZYM010000020.1, forward strand.
CTAAAGGATTCCGCGGCCGCTCAGCGTTTTCATCAGCGCGTGGGCTTCGTATTCCAAAACGCCGATGCCCAGCTGTTCTGCGCCACGGTGGGCGAGGAAGTTGCTTTTGGTCCCGCGCAGATGGGTCTGCCGGCAGACGAGCTCGAGCGCCGCGTGCGCGATGCCATGGGGCTGTTCCAGGTTGCCGACCTTGCCGACGCCTCTCCCTATCAGCTCTCGGGCGGGCAAAAGAAGCGTGTTGCGCTGGCTGCGGTGGTGTCGATGAACCCGGATATCTTGGTCCTCGACGAGCCTACCAATGGGCTCGACGAGGATTCATGCGACATCGTGGTCAATTTCTTGCTGGCTTATGTCGCGGCGGGTAAGACGGTCTTGATGAGCACGCATCACCAGGATTTGGTGCGACGCCTGGGTGCCCGTGCAATCTATATCGATCGATATCACCATGTGGTCGAGGCGTCTTCGTCGTCGTATGGAACCGAAAGCGGTGCTACGGACTAGTTGCTGCGTAGAGCGTGCGTAGCCGTCCGCGCGGCTTTGCCGTGATGGTATAGTTATCCAGGTTTTTTATGGGGGTGGCTATGCCAAGCTGGAACATTCATATCGCTCAGACGGAGCGTTTGCTGGAGCGCACCGGTGCGCTTGCCAATAGCGTGCGCGACCGCAATGCCTTTTTGTTTGGCTGCGTGGTTCCGGATATCTTCGTGGGCTATATGGTCCCTGGCATCGCCGATCCCATCCCGTACCGCATTACGCACTTTGCAAAGCCCGAGCCTATCCCTAAGCCTCGTGAGCATGAGTTCTGGGATACCTATGTGGCACCGTTGCTTAAAAGTTCGCCCACCGGTGCGCCAGCCGCGGCGACCTCGATTATCGAGGAGCGCGAGCGACTGAATCGCGTGCACTATCCCCAGCGCTACAGGGATGCCGAGCCGGTTGTCGGTCCCGGCGCTCGTGAGTTCTCGCTTGCATCCGAAGATGTGGCGCAGTCGTTGCTCGATTTGACACTGGGTGTCTGGTCGCATCTGGTGGCCGATACCGTATGGAATACGCGCGTGAATCAGTACCTGGAGGCGCACGGCGGCAAGCCGTGCGAGGAGTTCCGCATTAAAAAGCAAGGCGACTTTGACTGGTTTGGCAAGACGCTCGGCATCGTTTCGATTCCGCGCGCGACCGATCGCCTGTATACTGCGGCGACGCGTTTTGGGCAGTATCCCATCCATAAGGAGTATGTGCTCAAGACCATCGGCGTTATGCACGAGATCGTGCGCGAAAACCCCGGCGAGCCCGATCATCCGCCGTATCGCCTGCTAACCGAGGAGTTTTTCGATGCAACGTTTACCGAGGTCATCGAGCTGACCGAGGCAGGATTTGCGGCTCGCGTTGCCGCTTCTGACATTCCCGCAGTCCCCCTGATCGCTAGCTGCTAGCCGGCCGGCTTAACGGTGAACAGTTCAACCCAATCGACCAACAGCTCCCGTCGCAGGGCATTTTCAGCGGTACGTTCCTGATCGGTCTTTGGGATGTAGGGGAGCCCCGCCTTTTTATGAATGAGCTCGGCGATGTTGTTAAAGCTCTTCTTGTCCTTGATCTGGTCGTAGGTAATTTGTATGACATCGTAGCCCATGCTGGTGAGCGCGGTGGTGCGTTCGGCATCGGAGAGGCTTGCGGCTTCGCCATCGTGGGCGGAGCGGCCTTGGCATTCCAAAATGACGCCCATGCTGTCGGTGGCGCTCTCGATGAGGATATCGGCGTAGCAGCAGGTTTTGTCATACAGCGAGCGCGCGGCGTCGCTGAGTGGGATGCGCACGTTGTTGGTGATGCCGATACCCAGGCCGCCCTCGTCACGGGGGAGTGAGACGAGTATGGATGTTTGGACTTCGAAAGGCGAGGCGGTCTGCCCCGTCATGTGCTCGGCCGCCCAGCGGAGCTGCTTAACGCCGCGCAGGCCTGCGGCCTGCTTAGCGAACGCGGCGATATCCGCCGCGCTGAGGAGCGGTTGGCGCTTCCACAGGTTGGTGTCATTGCCCTTGGTGTCGTTAACTCGCTCCCAGCCGCAGTTGGGTGGAATGAGCTTAAGCGAAATAGATTCATCGAGTTGTTGCTGCGTTCGCTCGCAGGGCTTAAACACTGCAAAGGAGCCGCACATCTCGTAGCAAGCCATGAGTAACTGGTTGCGTGAGACCTTCGCAGCAAGGTTGAGCAGCGTAAACTCGGGCGACGTGACATCAAATCCATGCTCAGTCTGCCTAAACGACCCAGGAGGTGGCTCTTGGGTCAGGAGATGCGATTTAAACAGGCTTCGCGACCCGGATTGTGCCCGGGTGAATACAAGCCTGTGAAGCGGTGCGTGAAGCAGGTCTTTTACAACCGCATGACTTCTGAGGCCGCAACATCTGCGATCCATATTGCCAAGGCTAATGGCAGGGTAAAGACCCAGTATTTGCGGCGGGATGCGGTGATAGTTAAAAGCAGTTTGGCCGCATAGCGTCAGATCCACGATGCCCTCCTGGCTGAAAAGCGTGCCTATGGATTAAGGAGTGCCAGCGTCAATTCGGAAGTATGCGGCAAAATCTGAACCCTGTGAGCAGACCTGGCTTTTGAGGCTAGTTTATCAGGCATTTTGTTGCGAAAAAACGGGGTGTGCTCGGAGGTCTCAGAATTTGCCGCATACTTCCGAAAACGTGGCTGATCTTGACCTTGCTAAAACGATATAGCAGCTCTGCACGGGGTGTGGGTTTGCCGCCGGGCGAACACTTTTGGAGCCAGGAGTCCTAGTTCTGGGCCTTGAAGGGCGGATTTCGCGCTTTTGGTAAAGAAATGGGCGCGTGTTTTGCCGTGCCCCGGCTTTAGCGCACAGAAAAAGGGCCCGGAAGGCGAAGCCTTCCGGGCCCTTTGCAATGCAAATCTGCTTGCAAGTGCGATTTAGCGCACCTGAGCGACGTAAGCGACGTTGGTCGAGGAAACCTTGTCCTCGAGTTGGACGCTCATACGGGGATCGCCGGCGGTAGCGACGGTCAAATCGCCAGTCTTGACGTAGCCGAGCTCCTTAGCGGTCTCGATCGCCTTGACGATCGTGCCGTTGACGGTGCCCTGGGTAATCTCGGCCTGGTGCGGGATAACGCCCCAGTACATGATCATCTGCTGGACGGCCCACTCGTGGCGGGAGAACGCGCAGATCGGCATGTTGGGACGGAAGTGCGAGATCAGGCGAGCGGTACGACCGGTGGTCGTCGGCACGGTGATGCACTTGGCGCCAACGGTGGTGGCCATGTTCACAGCGGACATACCCACAACGTTGTTGACAACGCGGGTGCCGTGAGCATCGGCCGGAACCTCGAGCGGAGCGTGAGCCGGGAGGTACTTCTCGGTCTCGAGAGCAATGCTGGCCTGCATCTTGACGGCCTCGACCGGGTACTTACCGGCAGCGGACTCGCCGGAAAGCATAACGGCGTCGGTGCCGTCGTAGATGGCGTTAGCGACGTCGGCAACCTCGGCGCGCGTCGGGCGCGGGTTCTGCTGCATGGAGTCGAGCATCTGCGTAGCGGTGATAACGGGCTTGTAGGCCGCGTTGCACTTGGCGATGATCTCCTTCTGGATGTGGGGAACGAGCTCGGGCTTGATCTCGATGCCCAGGTCGCCACGGGCGACCATGATACCGTCGGAAGCCTCGAGGATCTCGTCGAAGTTCTCGACGCCCAGGGCGCACTCGATCTTCGGGAAGATCGTCACGTGCTCGCCACCGTTCTCGCGGCAAAGCTCGCGGATGCCGCGGACGGACTCGCCGTCACGGATGAAGGAAGCGGCGATGTAGTCGATGTTCTCGGTCAGGCCAAAGAGGATGTCCTGACGATCGCGCTCGGTGATGGCGGGCAGCGAGATGTTGACGTTGGGCATGTTGACGCCCTTGCGCTCGCCGATCAGGCCGTCGTTCTTAACGACGCAGGTCATGTCCTGGCCGTCGACGGACTCGACCTCGAGGGCAACCAGGCCGTCATCGATCAGGATGAGGGAGCCCTTCTCGACCTCGGAGGGCAGAGCCAGGTAGTCGAGGGAGATGTGCTCAGCGGTGCCATGGAAATCCTCGGACGTGGGCTGAGCGGTGACGACGATCTTGTCGCCGGTCTTGACGGCAACCTTCTTGCCGTCGACCAAAAGGCCGGTGCGGACCTCGGGGCCCTTGGTGTCGAGCAGGATGCCGACGGGCAGACCGAGCTCCTTGGAAATACGACGGACGCGCTCGATGCGACCGTGGTGCTCGTCGTAGGATCCGTGCGAGAAGTTAAAACGGGCGACGTTCATGCCCGCCTTGATCATCTCGCGGATGGTCTCGTCGCTATCGCAGGCGGGACCCATGGTGCATACAATCTTGGTGCGCTTGTACATTCAGACCTCCATCTGACATCGTCTTGCGCTGATAGATAAACCATAAGAAATAAAACTGAGATGATTATAACGAAATGCCGACCGAATACCCCAAAAAATCGACCGTATGCCGAATTAGAAGTTCATTTTTTGCGGAAAAACGGTATATGCAAAAACTTTACCAACCGTTCTAACCGCTGCTATCTGGGCGATATTTTAGTTCGATGATGCGCCGAAGAAAAAACGTTTTATCAATCTTGAGCATCACACTGTCTGCATCGTTGCGCCTGTGCCGTGTTTCCAGATGGAATGTTTTGGCTAGACGCGTCGCTTTGGGGTACCATAGCTCCACTATCAACTGCCGCTCAGCACGGCAGCCTTGATGAGCCCTTGCCCTTCTCCTGGGAATTATGATCGGGCATCAATCTGCTGAGTGGCCCGAATCCCAGGAGGGGACTCTATATGCAAAAGGAATACCTGTCCGCCGCGGCGGAGGTGCTCAGCGACCAAGGTGTCGATGAGAACCTCGGCCTGAGCAACGACGAGGCGTCGTCGCGCCTTGCCAAGACAGGCCCTAACAAGCTCGAGGAAGCTGAGAAGACGCCGCTATGGAAGCGTTTCTTTGAGCAGATGGCCGACCCCATGGTCATCATGCTGATCGTTGCCGCCGTTATCAGCGCACTTACGGGCATGGTCAAGGGCGAGCCCGATTTTGCCGACGTCGCCATTATCATGTTCGTCGTTATCGTCAACTCGGTGCTGGGCGTGGTCCAGGAGGCCAAGAGCGAGGAGGCCCTCGAGGCCCTGCAGAAAATGAGCGCGGCGCAGTCCAAGGTGCTGCGCGACGGCAAGCTCGTACACCTGCCGAGCGTCGAGCTCGTGCCCGGTGACGTGATCATGCTCGAGGCGGGCGACTCGGTCCCGGCCGACTGCCGCGTCCTCGAGAGCGCCACGATGAAGATCGAAGAGGCCGCACTGACCGGCGAGTCCGTGCCGGTCGAGAAGCATGCCAACGTGATTGAGCTTGCCGCGGGCACCGACGACGTGCCGCTCGGCGACCGCAAGAACATGTGCTACATGGGCTCCACCGTGGTGTACGGCCGCGGTCGCGCCGTCGTGGTCGGCACCGGCATGAACACCGAGATGGGCAAGATCGCCGGCGCCCTGGCCGAGGCCAAGGAAGAGCTCACGCCGTTGCAGGTGAAGCTCGCCGAGCTCAGCCGCATCCTTACCATCATGGTTATCGTCATCTGCGTCGTGATCTTTGGCGTCGACATCATCCGTCACGGCGTGGGTAACGTCCTTACCGACCCGACTGCCCTGCTCGACACCTTTATGGTCGCCGTCTCGCTCGCCGTCGCCGCCATCCCCGAGGGCCTGGTCGCCGTCGTGACCATCGTCCTTTCGCTCGGCGTGACCAAGATGGCCAAGCGCCAGGCAATCATCCGCAAGCTTTCTGCTGTCGAGACGCTCGGCTGCACGCAGACCATCTGCTCGGACAAGACCGGCACGCTTACCCAGAACAAGATGACCGTCGTCAAGCACGAGCTCGCTGCGCCCAAGGAAAAGTTCTTGGCCGGCATGGCGCTGTGCTCCGATGCCCAGTGGGACGAGGAGCTGGGCGAGGCCGTGGGCGAGCCGACCGAGTGCGCACTCGTCAACGATGCCGGCAAGGCTGGTCTTACTGGCCTGACTGCCGAGCACCCGCGCGTGGGCGAGGCCCCGTTCGACTCGGGCCGTAAGATGATGTCCGTGGTCGTCGAGACCCTGGACGGCGAGTACGAGCAGTACACCAAGGGCGCGCCCGACGTGGTGATTGGCCTGTGCACCCATATCTATGACGGTGAGAAGGTCGTTCCGCTGACTGAGGAGCGCCGCGCCGAGCTCGTGGCAGCCAACAAGGCCATGGCCGACGAGGCCCTGCGCGTGCTGGCGCTGGCGAGCCGCACCTACACCGAGGTTCCCGCCGACTGCAGCCCCGCTGCGCTCGAGCATGACCTGGTCTTCTGCGGCCTGTCCGGCATGATCGACCCGGTCCGTCCCGAGGTAGCCGATGCTATCCGCGAGGCGCACGATGCCGGTATCCGCACCGTCATGATCACGGGCGACCACATCGACACCGCCGTGGCCATCGCCAAGCAGCTGGGCATCGTCGCCGATCGCAGCCAGGCCATCACCGGCGCCGACCTCGACCGCATGAGCGACGAGGAGCTCGACGCGCACATCGAGGACTACGGCGTGTACGCCCGCGTCCAGCCCGAGCACAAGACCCGCATCGTCGAGGCTTGGAAGTCACGTGACCAGATCGTTGCCATGACGGGCGACGGCGTCAACGATGCCCCGTCCATCAAGCGCGCCGACATCGGCGTCGGTATGGGCATCACTGGCACCGACGTCACCAAGAACGTCGCTGATATGGTGCTCGCCGACGATAACTTCGCCACCATCATCGGTGCCTGCGAAGAGGGCCGTCGCATCTACGACAACATCCGCAAGGTCATCCAGTTCCTGCTTTCGGCCAACCTTGCCGAGGTGTTCTCGGTGTTTATCGCCACGCTCATCGGCTTTACCATCTTTCAGCCGGTGCAGCTGCTGTGGGTGAACCTGGTCACCGACTGCTTCCCCGCGCTCGCGCTGGGCATGGAGGATGCCGAGGGCGACATCATGAAGCGCAAGCCGCGCAACGCCAAGGACGGCGTCTTTGCCGGACATATGGGTCTGGACTGCGTGGTCCAGGGCCTGATCATCACCGTGCTGGTGCTGGCGAGCTTCTTTGTGGGCGTGTACTTTGACATGGGCTACATCCACATCGCCGATATGATCGCCGGCAATGCCGACGAGGAAGGCGTGATGATGGCGTTCATCACGCTCAACATGGTCGAGATTTTCCACTGCTTCAATATGCGCAGCCGTCGTGCGTCGCTGTTCACCATGAAGAAGCAGAACAAGTGGCTGTGGGCTTCCGCCGCGCTGGCACTGGTGCTGACGGTGATCGTGACCGTGCAGCCGACGCTTGCCGAGATGTTCTTCGGCCCTGTGACGCTTGAGCTCAAGGGCGTTCTTGCCGCGCTGGGTCTGGCCTTCCTGATCATCCCGCTTATGGAGATCTACAAGGCGATCATGCGCGCGGTCGAGAAGGAGTAACGTACCTGTCCGGGCCCGACCGCCTGCGGGGTTTCCACGGGCACGTCCTCGCCGCTTTGCGGCTGCGGGATGTGCCCTTAGGAAACCCCTCCCGGCGGGCGGGCCCTGCGGTATCCTTGCTGGCTTTTCTCCCGTGCGGATGAAAAGGGCTGAGGGAAAGTTTGTGAGCTGGTCGGGCTTTGCCCGGCCAGCTCTTTTTGATTTAAAATACCTGCTCAGTTGTGATTTATGGTGCTGGGAGGCGCTTGTGGGCAAGGCTAAGGCTAAAGCGAAGAAAAAGACGACGGGGGCGCGGGCTAAGCGCGATCGTCGTCGGAAGCTTGCGACCGAGGCCCCCGCGTCTGCCGAGGAGTTGTTGGCGAGCGTACCGGGGCTCGATGCGCTGCAGGACGTTCCGGCGTTTGATGACCTGCCGGTCGATGAAGCCCAGCAGACTGCCTTTGATGATTTCTGCGCACATGCCGAGGAGCCCGAGCAGATGCAGCTGGGTGCCGTTATTCGCCTGGATCGCGGGTTTCCGCTGGTGGCCACTGCCGACGACACCTTTCGCGCCGAGCATGCCGTGGGGTTTGCCAAGTCGCGCGGCGAGGACGAGGTCCTGTTGCCTGCCGTGGGCGACCGTGTGGCGGTGCGCCGCGCTCCCGGGCACGATATGGGCGTGATTGAGTGCGTGCTGCCGCGTCGTACGAGCTTTGAGCGTTGGCGCGGCCGTGCCCGTGGAGAGCGCCAGGTGCTCTGCTCCAACGTGGATACCGTGCTAATCGTGCAGGCGCTCGGTGCCGGTGAGGTGCTGCTCGACCGCGTGGCGCGCTCGCTGGTGTTGGCGCTCGACTGCGATGCCGAGCCGGTGGTGGTGCTCACCAAAGCTGACCGCTGCGATGCCGAGGAGCTCGAGCGCGATCTGGACCGCGTGCGCCGCCTGGTGGGTCCGGACGTGAGCGTGATCGTGACGTCCTCTGCCGAGGGCCGCGGCCTGGACGAGGTCCGTGCCTGCGTGCCCGCCGGGAGCTGCGCCATGATTCTGGGCGAGTCGGGTGCCGGCAAGTCGACGCTGCTCAATGCACTGCTGGGCCACGATACGTTGGCGACCGGCGGTGTGCGCGAACGCGACGACCAGGGCCGTCACACAACCGTCGCGCGCGTGATGGTGGCGCTGCCGGGCGACGCCGGCGTGATCGCCGATGCCCCGGGCCTGCGCAGTCTACCGCTCGTGGGTCACGAGCGGGGTCTGGCGCGCGCCTTCCCCGAGATTGTCGAGGCATCGCGCGCGTGCCGGTTTGGCGATTGCACACATACCCATGAGCCGGGCTGCGCCGTTCGCGAGGCCGAGGACGCCGGGCAGATCGACAGCCTGCGGCTGGAAACGTTCCAAAACCTGGCGTCATCCATGCGCGTGAGCGCTCAAATACTCGATCCCGATGTTCATCTGTAATTGATTTTTCCTATGACAGCCGTCTCCCAACTGTTCGGGAGACGGCTTTTTTGCTGCGGAAAAGCCTCGAAACATGCAGTTTGCTGACGTGCTGACCAAAACCTTGCCACGAGCTTGACGGGCTGGTCAGTTTTTGGTCAGCGATTGGTTTGACATCGAAAATCAAGATTGCGATTGCGCCGCTTTGCACTCTGACCGCCCAGACAATGGTGGTACGGGCATTCGCCCGGCACTGCCATGAGAGGAGCGGCCGTGAACAAGAGCAAGCGCATCGCCATCAGTCTGGTCGCGGGCGTGCTCGCTGCTCTGCTCTGCATGGTTTACGGCTCGTCGATCCGCTCACAAGCCGAACAGGTCCAGGCTGAGACCTTGGCCAAGTACGGTGGCGATCGCGTCGAGGTATGCGTCGCGGCGCGCGATATCGATGTGGGCGAGACCCTCGATGAGACCAATGTCATAACCCAGGAATGGCTGACGAGCCTGCTGCCGCGTGACGCGGCGACCGAGCTGCGCCAGGTGCGCGGCGACGTGACGACTTCGCGTATTCCCAAAAACGCCGTGATCTGCAATGTCTACACCAAGGCCGAGAGCCACAAGCTCGAGGTGCCTAAGGGCAAGGTCGCCGTTTCGGTGGCGGTCGATGCCGAGCACTCGGTCGGCGGTGCCACGGGCGTGGGCAGCTATGTGGACGTGTACGTGCAAAAAGATGGCGTAACCGATCGACTGTGCGGCGCGCACGTGATCGATACCAGTGAGAATTCCGGTGCCACGCGCGAGGGCAAGATCGAATGGGTGACGCTGGCGGCTGACCCCGAAGACGTCAAGGAGCTGCTGGGAGCCTCGGGCAAGGGAACGGTCAGCTTGACGATTCCCGCCACGGCGCGCGGCAAAAAGAGCGGAGGCGACGAGTGATGAAGGCGATCTGGCTTGCGTGCTGCGCGTGCGGCGATTACGGGCTGTTGCAGCAGGAAGTCGAGGGCCGTGATGCGGGTGCACAGGTGCTTCGCGTGGGTGACCTGGACGGGCTGATTTCCATGGCTCGGGCGTTTCCGTCGCGCCGCGGGGCTGCCATCATCGCGGCGTCTCTGTTTGATATCGAAGATGTGCGCAAGACTGTTGCGCGCCTGACGGCCGAAGGCCGCGTGAGTCGCGTGGTCGTGTTGATAGAAGCGCTCGATCCGTCGGATATCGAGGGACTGTTTCGCGCGGGGGCGACCGAGGTCATCGCTGCGCACAGTATATGCGGCAACGGGCGCGCGGGCGAGGGAGCGGTTGATTCCGATCGGCGCATGACGATTGAGCCCGATGCTTTTGTTGATAGGGAACCCGGGGCGCCTCGCGCTACAAGAGGCCCGCGTGTTGATGATTATGGAAAAGCGGAAGCCGAGCATGGTCGGCGCCCCCGGAACCCCCTTGTATACGATGACGCTGGAGGGCCGGCACAGCATGCTGGCGACTCCCCGGCTGTAGATATGGGATACGTGCACGGCGTGAATCTGGCGGATGAACTCGACGAAGTTGAGGGCTTTGCCGGGTGCGGCGAGTTGTCGCTGATGCAGCATGAGCAGATTGCACAGAACGAGCCTGCCTTGCAGACCGAACAAGCTGCCATGCCGGCTTGGACGCAGCGTGTGGTTGCGGCGGGGGAGACGGGGACGCTGTCGCCGACGCCCGCCCCGCCGCCTCCGATGCCGCCGGCAGACGCTGCCGCTCCGCAGCATCGAGCTCCGGTCATCTGCGCCATTTCGGGTTCGGGTGGTTGCGGCAAGTCGACGATCGTTGCCACCATGGCACACACATCGTCGCTGTTGGGCTTGCGTGCCGCCGTGCTCGACCTGGACCTGATGTTTGGAAACCTTTACGACTTGTTAGGCGTCGATGCTCCGCGCGATATGGCGGCACTTATCGAGCCGGCGGCGGGCGCGCTCACCGAGCCGGATATCGTAGCCACATCGATGCGCGTGGCGCCGGGCGTTACGCTCTGGGGTCCCGTTGCGGCGCCCGAGCAAGCCGAGCTCATGGCACGTCCGGTGGAGCTACTGCTTGATGTTTTGCGTCGCGAATCCGACGTGGTCTTTATCGATACCTCGGTCTTTTGGGGCGACGCCGTGGCGGCTGCGGTGGCGGCGAGCGACCGTTGCCTGGTCGTTGGCGATGCTGCGGTGTCGTCCGCGACGTCGGCGTCGCGCGTCATTGAACTGGCGAGTCGAGTAGGTGTGCCGCGCACGCGCATGAGCGCCGTGTTCAACCGGTTCGGTGCGCGCGGAGCAGACGAGGACGTCGCCATGCGCTTTGAGATTGCCTGTGCGTTGAGCTCCAAGATTCGTATCGCCGATGGCGGGCAGGATCTCGCCGCGCTCATGGCGTTTGGACGCGCTGACGAGGCAGTGGGGCAGACCAGCGCTTTTGCGAACAGCGTGCGCGAGGCTACGCGCGAGATGCTCGTGGAACTGGGGTGCGCCGTCGGCCCTTGGAGCGATATGGTCGACGACCGTGCAACGCGTACCGAGCGCCCGCGTATCCGCCTTCCCTGGTCGCGCGAGGGTGATCAGCGATGAGTCTGCAAACGAGGATTAAGGCTGCCGGCGCTGCAGCGGCGGCAGCGCCTGTAGATGCGGGGCGTCGCCGCGCGGTGAAACGACGCACCAAGCGCGCCGTGATGGACCGCATGGGTTACGACGAAGTGGCGCGTATCAGCGCCTATATCGACCCGGCACTTGCCCGCTCGGAATTGCGTCCCGCGGTGGAGGCGGCGCTCAATGTTGAGGAGCCGACCGATCTCGCGACGCCCGAGCGCGAGACCATCATCGACGAGATTTTGGATGACGTGGTGGGCTTGGGGCCGTTGCAGCCGCTCATCGAGGACGACACCGTTACCGAGATCATGATTAACGGCTGCCGCTCGGCTTTCTTTGAACGCGGCGGCGTCTTGCACCCCATCGAGCATGCGTTTGAGGATGATGAGCAGATCCGTGTGCTTATCGACCGCATCATCTCGCCACTTGGCCGCCGTATCGACGAGCGCAGCCCCATCGTCAACGCCCGCCTCAAAACGGGCTATCGCGTCAACGCGGTGATTCCGCCTGTGGCGATTGACGGACCGATTCTCACCATCCGAAAGTTCTCGGACCGCATCTGCTCGCTGGACGAGCTTGTGGGGCTGGGGTCGCTGCCGCTTTGGTATGCGCAGCTGCTGTCGTGCGCGGTGTCGCTGCGACAGGACCTGGCGGTTGCGGGAGGCACGGGATCTGGTAAGACCACCCTGCTCAACGCGTTGTCATGCGAGATTTCCACCGGCGAGCGCATCGTGACGATCGAGGATTCTGCCGAGCTCAAGTTTGCGCATCATCCGCACGTGGTGCGCCTAGAGGCGCGCGAGGCTTCGATTGAGGGTGAGGGCGCGGTGACGATCCGCGACCTGGTGACCAATGCCCTGCGCATGCGCCCCGACCGCATCGTGGTGGGCGAGGTGCGCGGTGCCGAGTGCTGCGACATGTTGCAGGCCATGAACACGGGCCACGATGGGTCGCTCACCACGCTTCATGCGGGTTCCGAGCAGGAGACCGTGGTGCGTCTGACGCTGCTTGCACGTTATGGCATCGATCTGCCGAGCGAGCTCATCGAGGAGCAGATTGCCATGGCGCTCGACGGCATCGTGATGTCCGAGCGCCACGCCGATGGCAGGCGTTTCGTCTCCTCGTATTCGGGGGTGCGCCGCGCCGCGTCGGGCGGCGTAGAGCTCGAGCGCTATGTGACTTTCGATGCCGCCGAGCGCACCTGGACGCTTGACCGCGAGCCGCCGTTTATTGCAGAAGGCCTGCGGTCGGGGACGCTCACACAAGAGGAGGTGGACGAATGGAGGTCGCTGTGCCCCTCGTCGTAGGGGGTTTGGCAGGGTTTTCTGTTGCGACGGCGTGCGGGGCGGAACCTCGTGTGCCGCAGGTGCCGCCGGCGGAGCTGGCGCGTCAGGCGCTCGAGACGGCGGCAGAGAAGCTGCCGCGTGAGCTGGTGGAAAACGATCTGCTGAAAAAGATCGCCCGTTCGTGGGCATCGCTGGCTCCGGCGCATCGCCTTGGCCTCGTGATCGAAGATGCTTCGGGGCGTTTGGCGTTTCTGCTGCTATCGAGCGGTGTCTGCTGCGTTTTACTAACGATAGTGTCGTTATCGCCCCTCGGATTTGCCTTGGGACTTGTTGCTCCGTTTGCCGTTGGCGCCGCCCGGGATGGCTTTGAGAGCCGGCGCGAGCAACACGATGCAGAAGAGGCCATGCCCGAGGCGTTTACCGCACTTTCCATGTCGCTTGCCTCGGGACATTCGCTGGCCCAGGGCATGCGCTTTGTGGGCGCTCATGCGCAAGAACCGGTACATACCGAGTTTTTGCGGGTGGCGGCGGCGATCGATTGCGGCATCTCGGCGACCGACGCGCTCGATGACTTGCTCGTGCGCATCGACGCCCCCGGTCTTTCGCTTGTGACCTTGGCGCTTAAGGTGTCACAGCGCACTGGCGCTCCGCTTGCCGACTTACTGTCCGAGGCGTCGAGCATGGTAGGGGAGCGCATTGAGCTCAAGCGCCGCCTGGATGTCAAGACGTCGCAGGCTCGCATGTCGGCGCATATGGTCGCGGCGATGCCGGCGGGCATGTGCGCGGTGTTGGCGCTGCTTTCGGCAGATTTTCGTCGCGGTCTTGCGACGCCTGCCGGCGCGGGCGCTGTGGTGCTGGGTCTTGCCCTCAACGCCGTTGCCCTGGTGGTTATCCGGCGCATTATGAGGGTGGAGCTATGAGCGCCCCAGTTGCAGTTGCGGCTTGCCTGTGCGCCCTGAGTGTATTTGTCGCGACGGGTTTGGATCGGGCGGATGCGCGCAAGATCGCAGGGGCCTGCAAGCGCGAGGCGGTGCTGGTCGCTGCCGCGGGTCGCTCGGTGGTCGATGCCCTGACCGCGCGAGTGAAGGGCGCGGTTGGAGCGGGCGGCCCGGCGCGAGTTTCGCTCGGCGAAGTGTCCGAGATGATCGATGTTGTGCGCTTGGGTCTTTCGGCCGGTCTTTCGTTTGATGCGGCGCTTGAGATTTTCTGCGCCAACCGCCGGTCAGTGCTGGCTCTTCGCCTTGAGCGGGCCTGCATGGCGTGGCAGGTGGGCGTGGGCACGCGTGAGGACGAGTTGTTGGCCGCCGCGCGCGACCTGGACGTGCGAGCGCTCGAGACCTTTGCCATTACGGTGGGGCAGGCACTCGCCCTGGGTGCCCCACTTGCCGAGACGCTGACCGCTCAAAGTCGCGAGATCCGTGCGGCTCATCGCGCCGCGGTCGAGCGCGAGATTGAGCGTGCGCCCGTCAAGCTGCTGATTCCCACCGGCACGCTCATCTTGCCGGCGTTGCTTCTGTCCATATTGGGCCCGCTGCTGGGAGCAGGCGGGATGATGTAGGGAGGAATACATGAACACGATGACTGACGCTGCTGGCAAGGTCCAGGGCTGGGCGTTTTGCCGGGCGGCACATGTTCGTCAGCGCGCCAAGGAGCTACTGCAGGAGGAGAGTGCACAGGGTACCACCGAGTATGCCATCTTGGTCGGCGTGCTCGTGGTGATCGCGATTATCGCCATCGTCGCATTTAAGGGCAAGGTTAAAGAGCTATGGGATGCGATCAGCGAGGGCATCAACAGCCTGTAGAGGGCGAGCGCCCCATCGGGGTGCTGCTGGTGTTTGCTTGCCTGACCGTGGCGATAGCGGCGGTGCTTTGGGGGCTTAACGCCGCGCGGCAGCAGCGTCCTGGGGCCGCCTTCGATTCGGGCTCAGATTCGGCGGTGGCGTCTCAAAAAGATGAGATGCGAGATGCGGACGATTCGGATGTCGCTGTCACGGCGCAAACCTTTCTGCGGACGCTCGACAAGCGGTCTGGCACTGCGACGGATTCGCCTGAGGACAACGCGATTGCGGTCCGGCTTGCATGGTCCGAGGACCGATCGATGACCGAGGCAGCGGCGGATATGTTACGCGCCTACCGCGAGGTGCCAACGGCCCAGCTCGCCCTGAGCGGCTATCTCGATATTAAGGGCAACGTATGGGGCGCCATCGTGCGTGATGGGCGCGGCTGGGTCGATATGGTGACGGTTGCCGCGGATACTGGCGATGCTTCGTGTCGTCTGCGCGCCGTGCGCCTGGTCCCGCAAACAATAAGCTCAAAGGAGGGGTCGTGAAATGCATGGCGTTCTGCGTGAAGAGGTTGCCCAAGCGACTGTGGAATACGCCATCGTCACGGTGGCGCTGCTTTCCATCGTGCTGGCAATCGCGGGGCTTTGGCGTGCCGGTGCCGATGGGCGCTTGGCGGCGCTGGTCGAGCGGGCGGCATCTCACGGCGTCACCTCGACATCGGTTGTCGAAGCTGCTGCGGGTGCTAAGGACATCGTGCTGTATTGATGTTGCGCGCGAGGACCGGGCGCAGTCTACGGTCGAGGCGGCATTCCTACTGCCGACGTTTCTGACACTCGTTCTGTTGGCACTGCAGCCGGTGTGCCTGCTCTATACGCGCGCGGTCATGGAGTCTGCCGCCGCCGAGACCGCGCGGCTCATGACCACGACGACGGCGGAGGACGACGATCTTAAGGAGTTCACCCGCCGCCGGCTTGCCGCAGTGCCCAACGTTTCGATCTTTCATGCCGGCGGGCCGTTGTCGTGGGATATCGAGCTTGGCCGGGCCGGTGCGGGTGGCGTCTCGGCCGTGTCCGTTTCCGGCGAGGTCAAGCCGTTGCCTGTGATCGGTGCGTTTGCGCGGGCTATGGGTGGTACCGCCGAGGGTGGCTACGTTGAGCTCAAGGTCGATGTCTCGTATCAATCACGTCCCGAATGGCTGGAGGGAGATTATGATTCGTGGATTGCTACATGGGATTAAGCGTTTCTGGTCTAGATGCGTTTTGACGCGCCGTCCGAGCTGCCATCGCAAGCGAGGCGGCTTTATGGGCCGCGCCGGTATCGACCTGTTTATCGAAGACGGTGCCTACACCACGCTTTCTTCTGCCGTGGTCATCCTAGTGGTGCTCACGTTGTTGTTTTCGTCGACCGCGGCGATATGGAGCATGTCGCGTGCCGGGGATACCCAGGTGGCGGCCGATAGCGGCGCGCTGGCGGGTGCCAACGTAGTGTCGTCCTATCACACGGCTGCCACGGTGGTTGATGCGAGCATCTTGAGTTTGGGCCTGGCGGGGTTTGCCACGATCGGGACGGGCCTGGTCGCCATCCTCATCCCGGGTGCCGAATCAGTTGCCGGCAATATGGTCGACACCGGGATTGAGATCATTAAAACGCGCAACAAGTTTGCCAAAAGCGCATCGGAAGGCTTACAGAAAATCGAGACGGCTCTGCCGTATCTGATCGCCGCGCGTGCCACGCAGGCGGTGTCGGCGCAGGATACCGATAGTGTGACCTATACCGGTACGGCGCTTGCCGTGCCTAGGACATCCGAGTCGGACTTCGCTGCGCTCGAGGGGTCGGAGATCTCGACCGATGCCATCGAGAGCACCTCAAAAGACCTTGACTATGCTGCCAAGGAACTGAAGAAAGCGTCCGAGAAAACGTCAAAGGCCAAGGAACGCGCCTGGCTTGCCGACTGCGGTGGATCGGACAGAGGCGCAGTCGGAAGCTGTTCGTGCATGTGGGAACGCGCGAAGAGCTTGGCGAAGCTTTCGGATATTGAGAATCCGCACTATGCCTCGAGTGTCACATGGGAGCCGCAAGTGGCGCTCGATCGCGCGAAGGCCTATTACCGCTTGCGCCTTGCAAACGAGGCGCCTCAGGGCTCAAGCGTCGAGATGAAGGCGGAGTCGGCGGCGCGCAAGGCGTTTTACACCTATGCGAGTACAGAGGTCAATCGTGCATATGTAACCGAGGGCGGAGATGAGGTCACTTCCTATATCCCGCTGTTGCCGCGCAACACTGACGAGGTGCGAGCGACGGAACTCTATTCCGATACGGCGTGGCCAACCAGTGCCATCGATGGCAAGATGTATCTGCATTACGGAACGAGTTGCCCCAACTATAAGAAGGGGGCGCCAGGCGGGCTGGCCTCGGTTGCTGATTATGACGGGCAGGACAGATGCAACAGATGCCATTTTGGCGTTTCGTCGCTCGGCGCCGTTGCGGCTCCTTCGACTTCTATCGAAAACGGCTTCGAGTACCACTTTGATCGATTCAAAGACGCTCTGGAAGACTACGTCGAATGCCGCAACAAAGAGCTCGAGCTCATGCGCCAGACCGAGGACGAGGCTGACCGTGCGGGTAATGCGTTTGACGAGGCCATTAGAGCGCTTTCGGGCGAGCGTCCGCGTATCGCCCCGCCCGGGCGAAATGGCGTGGTTGCCCTTGCGGTTTCGGGTGCCATTTCGAGCCCCGATGAGCTCAACTCTTCGTTTAACACGGCAGTCAGGCTCGGCGATCGCGGTGCTATCTCTGCCGCGGTGTTGGCACCCGATGAAGCGACGGCGCAAAACAACGTGCTTTCGCGATTTTTCTCGACATTGAAGGAACGCTCGGGCGGCGTTGCCGGCGTGCTCGACGGCGTCATGGATGTTTGGGGACGGCTGCTCGTAGGATACGGTGATATCCAAGGTTCGGCCGACGAACTTATGGACGAGATGATTAAAGGCCTAGGAGGGGGCAGCGGCGCGTTGGGTTCCATCGCATCGTGGCTCGGCGATACCGTTTTGGCGTCCATGGCGGCGTTGGGTCTGGAACCGTGCGACTTGCGCCTGCGAAAGCCAGTGTTGACCGATTCCGCCAACGTCATTAAGAGTCCGGGGTCTGACATTGCTGGTCTCTCTCAAGCGCAAGACAAGCTGCGAAGTATTCCGTTGGGCGTGACCGATCCCAAGGCGCTTTGCGAGGCGTTGGAATATCAAGTCGAACGCACCATTAGCGGTACGGTGTTCACGCTTGCGGAGATTCCTCTGCCCGGCGGCGGCTCCATCCCACTCACCGTCGATGTCGCCACGCTGGTTGGCGCTCTGGGCGGTGGGTCGTAATGAGTATCCGCATGCGTCTGCGCGAGGAGCGCGCCCAAGCGACGGTGGAGATGGCAGTGGTTACGCCCGTTTTGCTGGTGCTGGCACTCATCGTGTACAACGTCATGATCTTTGCCAGCGCTGTTGCGCGCTTCGACCGCGTGGTACCCGACATCGTGTTGGCGCACGCCGTGGCGTCGGAGGGGGAGGGCGACGAAAGCTCTGCCGATGCCTCGGCGACGGTTCAGACTCAAATTCTGAATGCCATGGAAGGCTATGACTTGCAGATCGAAGTGTCGAGCGAGCAAGGCGCGGAGGCATCGGATGGTGGCCTGCTCTCCCTATCCGGTACGTTTAGGACCTACACCTGCACCATGCACTATGAGCCGTGGCCGACTTCTCTCAGCATCGCTGGCGTTCCGCTGGGGGCGCCGACAACGTTGTCGCACGAGCGCGCGGTGACGGTCGATCCATGGCGTCCGGGGGTGGTCATGTGACCGTGGTCTCGTCCTACATCGCCTACGCGCGGGCACTCAATAGGCTGGGTTGGACGCCGGCCGAGTTTGCGGTGGCGGAGTCGTTTGTCGTGCGCCTGCGCGGCATGCTGGGACGGCGTCCGGTTGCCGCCAACGGCCTGCCGCTCGTCATGGCGTTTCCACGCTGCTCTTCGGTCCATACGTGTTTTATGGCCTATCCCATCGACATCGCCTTCATCGATCGCGACGGCAATATCCTCGCGCGCTACGAAAACGTTCGTCCTTGGCACATGTGCTCCCACCCATGCGCCTGGGCCGCACTAGAGCGTCCTTCAATCATTGTTTCGACCCCTGCTCTCCAACGCGTGCCGGCTTAAGGGACTGAGCGAAAAACTTCTTGCTGCCGGCTGATGCCTCTGACGTGCCGATTTATAGAACCGAGGCTGTGCTCAAAAACTTTTTTAAAATTCTCGGTTGACCGGAACGCGTCCTTGGTTATACTAATCAAGCCTTGAAACAAGGCACACCTCAAATGGCTGGGTAGCTCAGTTGGTAGAGCAGAGGACTGAAAATCCTCGTGTCAGGGGTTCGATTCCCTTCCCCGCCACCTTGAATTGTTTAGGACCTCTGCAAAGGGGTCCTTTTCTAATATGAGAAAGCCATTGTCAATAGGCATGTTCGTTTGAGCCCGGTTTAAAACCGGGCTTTTTCGTTTCCCGTCGGGAGGGCCCGCGCACGCT
>JAGZYM010000004.1:0-123279 GCA_018377855.1 Collinsella sp.
ATTTGAGGCAAGGTGACGTGAAACGAAAGGGCGCTGACCTTCTGGTCGCGCCCTTGAAGTTGAACGTCAGATTGTCCAAATGCGGCCCGCGCAGCGTCGACCGGTTACGGCGTTTGTAAAACGCCGTAACCTACAAGATGAGCATGGCGTCACCAAAGCTGAAGAAGCGGTAGCGTTCTTCGATAGCAGCGGCGTAGGCATCCATGATCTGGTCGCGGGTGGCAAGTGCGCTTACGAGCATCATGAGCGTGGAGCGCGGCACGTGGAAGTTCGTGATCAGCGCGTCGACCACGTGATAGGTCGAGCCGGGCATAAGGTAGAGCTGCGTTGTCGCGTTCTCGCGCACCACGATGTCGCCGCGGCCGAGCGTGTCGGCCCCGTCCTCGCGGCCCTCAAAATAGCGCGCCGTCACAGCCGGATCGGACACCGGCGCGTCCGCGTCAAACGCGCTCTCGAGCGAGCGCACTGCGGTAGTGCCGACGGCGATCACACGATGGCCCTCGGCCTTCGCCTTATGCACGGCGTCGACAACCTCCTGCGACACGTGGTAGCGCTCGGTGTGCATCACGTGCTGCGCGGGGTCGTCCTCCTCCACCAGACGGAAGGTATCGATACCCACCTCGAGCTCGACGGCGGCAAACTTGGCACCCTTGGCCTCGATGGCAGCCATGAGCTCGGGAGTAAAATGCAGACCCGCCGTGGGAGCAGCGGCCGAGTGCTCCTCCTTCATGGCGTAGACGGTCTGGTACTTCTCGGGATCGCCCTCGTAATCGGTAATGTAGGGCGGCAGCGGCACGTGGCCGGCAGCATGGATGGCCTCGTCGAGCGTGCGCGGCTCGCCGGCGGCATTGCAACCGGCCGGCTCAAAGCGTACCAGGCGGCCGCCGCGGCTATCGGTGACAAAGTCGACAACCTCGGCCGTCAGCACCACGGGAGCCCCCTCGGGCGCATGGGCGCCACCGGCGCGATACTCAATATGAGCACCGGGCTTCAGGCGCTTGCCCGGCTTGACCAAGCACTCCCAAACATGGCCCAGCGGATCCACGTCCTCGCGGCGCTTGAGCAGCAGGGTCTCGACCACGCCGCCCGATCCCGTTTTACGACCGATCAGACGGGCCGGCATCACGCGCGTCTGATTGATGACGAGCACGTCGCCCGGCTCGATATAGTCGATGATGTCGCGGAAGATGCGGTGCTCAACGGTACCGCCGTGCTCCAGCGGCGTTCCCGCCTGGGAGCCCTTGCGATCCACCACCAGCAGGCGGCAGGAGTCGCGCGGCTCGGCTGGAGCCTGGGCGATCAGTTCCTCAGGAAGGTTGTAGTCAAAATCATCGGTACGCATAGACACGTCGGATACTCCTTATATAGCTAAAGTCCGCTCTACATCCTAGCAGGCTGACGTCCCAAATGAACTACATTTTGGACGCTTTGCGCTCGTCGCGGATGCGGGCGCGGTCCATGGCCGCCTCGACAGCCGAGAAGCGGCAACCACAGTAGTTCTGCCGATACATGCCCAGCTCGCGCGAACGGCGTGTCGCCTCGGGGTAATACGGACGAAAATCGCGAATCACCGGAGTGAGACCGCGGGCGGCAGCCAGACGCTCCAACACATCATTGCAGGTTTCGAACAACTGATACGGCGAGACGGCGAGCGTCGTACCCACAAACTCAAACCCACGCTCCTGGGCCACGCGGCACGCCTCGGCCAAGCGCAGGGCATAGCACGCACGACAGCGACGGGGCCGATCGGCACCCAGCGGTGCCACGCCGGCCTCCCAGCGCTCACGGTCCTCCCCCGCCTCGATAAGCTCGATGTCGCCATCGGCACACCACCGGCGCAGCTCGTCCAAACGCCGCTGCCATTCATCGTGCGGCTGAATATTGGGGTTGGTCCAGCAGATTGTGGGCTCAAACCCTTCCTCGCGCAGCAGGCGGACCGGCTCAAGAGAGCACGGCGCACAGCAGGCGTGCAACAACAACGGCTTCATCGACATCTCCTCACCCGAAAAAGCGCACGCCGAAGGACGTGTCCTCGCAGGCGACAATGCGGCGGTCGCGCAAAATGGTCCGCACGTAATACCAGTCGCCCACACAGCCTGACAAATGCAAGCCGGCCGCCAGATAGCACAGCAGCGGATAGCCCGAAAACGCAAACCCCAGGGCAAGCGTTGTCGTCACAACAGCCGTCGGTGCCAGGCAAACCGCCATGTACCGCCGGCGCGAATACACAACGCCCTCGGCGCAGGCATAGATCATCGCCGTCTCGCGATTCGCCCCAAAGGTCACCTGCGCGCCCGCAGGCGCCAGCAGCTTAAAAAACACACCGTGCACCAGCTCGTGCACGGCGAACGACGCCATTGAGATCGCAGCCAAGCCGACTATCCAGCCCACGACAGCCATCCAGCCGCCCGCGTCAGCCGCATCCAAGTCTGCAGGCCCGCCCAGCAGCATAAACACCGGCACCAGGCACACGGCAAACACGCCGACTACGACCATCCCCCACACGAAGCAAGCGTGCAGAAATTCCTCGTCTTCAAACGCATGTATGTTGGAAATCTCATTCATAGCATCTTAGGATAGCGCCCCTGCCACGTACCCGTCCGCATGTGCGATAATGTCGAACGATATGCACGAATTGACCACCGCGTCGCCAGGCCTTGCGCCCGGCCGCGCTCTCACCATATGCGAAGGAGTCCCATGGCATCCAAATACTCCATGAACGACCGTCCCAGCTGGCCTCGCCGCGCCATCGTTACCGCCGGCGAGCCCTACGGCAACAAGGGCCTTCACTTTGGCCACGTCGGTGGCGTCTTTGTCCCGGCCGACTTCTTCGCCCGCTTCCTGCGCGACCGTCTGGGCCGCGAGAACGTCATCTTCACCTCGGGCACCGACTGCTATGGCTCGCCCATCATGGAGAGCTACCGCAAGCTCAAGGAGAACGAGGGCTACGACAAGTCCATCGCCGAGTATGTCGAGTCCAATCACTCCCGCCAGGCCGCGACCCTCAACAACTACAACATCAGCTGCGATATCTACGGCGGCTCGGGCCTTGAGCCGGCTGCGCAGATTCACAACGAGGTGACCGCCGAGATTATCGAGCGTCTGCACGAACAGGGCACCATCTCCAAGCGCTCCACGCTGCAGTTCTACGACGCCAAGGCCGGCACGTTCCTCAACGGCCGCCAGGTGATCGGCCGCTGCCCCATCCAGGGCTGCAAGTCCGAGAAGGCTTATGCCGACGAGTGCGACCTGGGTCACCAGTTTGAGCCCGAGGAGCTCATCGCGCCCAAAAGCCAGCTCACCGGCGAGGTGCCCGAGCTGCGCCCGGTCGACAACCTCTACTTCGACCTGCCGGCCTACCTCGACTTTATGAAAACCTATACCGCCAAGCTCGCCCAGAACCCGCAGGTTCGCTCCGTGGTCTCCAAGACCATGGAAGAGTGGCTGCTGCCGGCCCAGCTCTACATCCAGAACAAGTTCCGCGAGGCCTTCGATGCCGTCGAGGATCAGCTTCCCGAGCACACCGTGCTGGAGCCCGAGGGCAACAAGAGCAGCTTTACCGTCACCTTCCCCAGCTGGAAGGAGCGCGACGATGCCCACGCGGTGCTCGCCAACGGCGGCGTGCGCTTCCGCAGCGGCAAGGCGCTCGTACCCTTCCGCATCACCGGCAACATCGACTGGGGCGTTCCGGTGCCCGAGGTCGATGGCGTCTCCGACGTCACCTGCTGGTGCTGGCCCGAGAGCCTGTGGGCTCCCATCAGCTATACGCGCACCGTGCTCGCACGCGATGCCAAGGCCGCCGGCGTGACCGAGGGCGTCGCCGCCCAGGATGCCGCCCTCATGGGCGAGCCCGCCGCCGATTCCACGCAGGTCCCCGCGCCCACCTACCAGCACAGCTCGCTCGACTGGCGCGACTGGTGGTGCTCGGATGACGCACAGATCTACCAGTTCATTGGCCAGGACAACATCTACTTCTATTGCATCGCGCAGACCGCCATGTGGGAGGCCCTGGGTTGGAACCTCACGCAGAGCACCGTCAGCGCCTGCTACCACCTGCTCTACATGGGCAAAAAGGCAAGCTCGTCCTCGCAGACTCCTCCCCCGACGGCAGACGACCTGCTCAACCACTACACCTGCGAGCAGATGCGCGCGCATTGGCTGTCGCTCGGCCTGTCCGAGAAGCCGGTGAGCTTTAGCCCCAAGGCATACGACACGCGCGTGACCGGCAAGGACAAGGACGGCAACGAGGTGCGCGCCTGCGACGAAAAGCGCGTTATCGACCCCGCCCTTAAGGAGAGCGCGCTGCTGACCGGCGTGTTCAACCGCCTGGCCCGCAGCTGCTTCTACGGCGTCGCCGTCAAGGAGGGCGACGAGAGTCCCTATCGCAACGGTTGCATCCCCGCCGGTGCCGCTTCTGACACCGTGGTCGAAGCCGCCCAGCAGGCAGCCCTCGCCTTTGAGCAGGCCATGTACAAGTTCGAGACGCACCGAGCGCTCGCTGTGTGCGACGACTACCTGCGCGCCGCCAACAAGCGCTGGAGCGATGCCTCCAAGGCCGCCAACAAGCTCGAGGGCGAGCCGGCCAACGCCGCCATGACGCAGGCCCTCGTCGACGCCTTTACCGAGCTGCGCGTAGCGACCGTGCTCATGCACGGCATCGTGCCGGCCGGCTGCGAGCTCATCTGCGAGTACTTCGACGTTGACCCGGTCGCCTTCTTTAGCTGGGATAACATCTTTGCCTCCACGGATGAGTTTGTGGAGAGCCTGGGCGAGAAGCCCGGCGAGCACCGCGTGAAGCCGCTGCCCCCGCGCTTCGACTTCTTTAGCAAGCACGAGAGCCAGTACTAAAGCACGCCAGCAGCGGCGTGCCCGGAAAGTAGTCAATTTGGGACGGGAAGGAAAGACGGATGTCCAAGCCGCGTCGTCGTAAGCAGAAAAAGCAGGTCAAGGCCGAGCTCAAGCTCAGGCAGTTTGCTGCTACCGAGCTTTCCGACCAGCTTGCCGCCCTTCCCTGCGCCGCCGACCTGCCGCGCTTTATGGTCGACACGGTCGCCGGCGCCTATGCGCCCGCCGATGCCAAGCTCATGATCGAGGGCTTCGGCGCCGCGGCCACACGCCCGGTCACGCTGCGCGCCAACACGCTCAAGGCGACCGCCGAGGACATCGCTGCGGCGCTCGATGCCGCCTGCATCGCCCACCAAACCGTTACCTGGTATCCGGACGCCTTTATCCTGCCCGAGGCCCAGGTTTCAGATCTGTGGGATCTCGACATCTACCGCGACGGCAAAATCTACCTGCAGAGCCTGTCATCCATGATGCCGCCGTTGGTCCTGGGCGCCCAGGCAGGCGAGGACATCCTGGACATGTGCGCAGCCCCCGGCGGCAAGACGACGCAGATCGCCGCCCTCACCCAGGGACAGGCGCACCTCACCGCCTGTGAGATGAGCATTCCCCGCGCCGAAAAGCTCGAGTCGAACCTCCATCGCCAGGGTGCCAAAAACGTGCCCGTCATGCGCATCGACGCACGCGAGCTCGACGAGTTCTTCCGCTTTGACCGCATCCTGCTCGACGCTCCCTGCACCGGCACGGGCACCGTCATCAGTGGCAACGAGAAAAGCCTGCGCGGCCTCACCGAGCAGTTGCTGAGCAAGTGCGCCCGCTCGCAGCGAGCACTTCTGGACCGCGCCATGGGGGCCCTCAAACCGGGCGGCACGCTCGTCTATTCGACTTGTTCGATCTTGCCGCAGGAAAACGAGGACGCCCTGCAAGAGGCCCTCGACAAGCATATGGACTGCGAGCTCATCCCCCTCGACGGCACGCCAAGCGAAAGTGAAGCACGACGCACCCAGGAAGCTGGTGAGGAGCCGCGCATCGAGTCCAACGCTCTGACCGAAGCCATTGCCGCGGGTCAGGTATCGGCCATCGTCAACGGCCTGCCCGGCACGCTCACCATTCCGCCTAGCCGCGACTTTGAGGGCTTCTACATTGCCCTGATCCGAAAACGCAGCTAGCGCACGGATCCAAAACTCAACAAGCTATCTCTGTGCGCGTTTGCCCTGCTGGTCGCGATGCTGTTTAAGCATCGCGCGCTCCTTGCGTTCGGCCCTTTTGCCCTTAATGGCCGTGACCACAAAGTAGATGACCGCGGCGGCAACGATTGCGGCCACACACAGGCCGATCGAGCCAAACATTGCTGTCAATTCCATACCGCGTCACCTCTCTTTTAAACGGGGCTTTCAAGATAGCACCTCGATCCTCGCCACCACAGCTCCTTCACGTTCTCCCGCCCTTCGGTCTAACGGATGGTGCGGCGGGGAAAAATCAACTCGTCAAACGATTTAGCATTCGCAATTCCGGCTGCATCGCGCCGGCCACCATCGCATAGAATCGAGCCTCCATGGATACCCTCAACGACCTAAACGAACGCGTCGACGCCTTTGTCGGCACCAGCTCCTTCGACACGCCTGCCGCGGTAAACGACCAAGCTCCCATCGATGTACCCGCCGAGGTTCACGAGGACATCGTCGCCTCGGTCGATTTCTCCGAGGTCGAGCTCGCAGACGAGTTCACCGAGCCCCAGGTAGCCGTGACCCCCAACGGACTGCTCCCCATGGAGCCCCTGCCCATCGACGGACGTCTGCGCAAGGCTGCTCTTCGCATGCCCGACGAGATCGAGGAGGCCAGCGGCTTCACGCTCTTCGGCCGCCGCATCAAGTCGCTCATTTACACTACCGATGTCGCGGTTATCCGCAACTCCAACGCCGATGCCGTTTTTGCGGTCTACCCTTTCACGCCGCAGCCCGCCATTACGCAAGCGCTGCTGACCGTCGCCGAGTGCCCGGTCTTTGTGGGCGTAGGCGGCGGAACTACGACCGGTAAGCGCTCCGTGCAGATGGCAGCTGTCTCCGAGATGCAGGGCGCAGCGGGCTGCGTGGTCAACTCCCCCGCCACTGCCGAGATGGTCGAGCACATCACCAATATCGCCGACATCCCCGTCATCGCCACGGTCGTTCGCTGCGACGACGATGCTCACGCCAAGGTGCGCGCCGGAGCCAAGATTCTCAACATCGCCGCCGGCAAAAACACGCCCCAGGTCCTGCGCGAGCTGCGCGAGCACTATCCCAACCTGCCGCTTATCGCGCCGGGCGGCAAGACGCCCGAGAGCATTCGCGAGACCATCGCCGCCGGCGCCAACGCCATCATCTGGACGCCGCCTTCGGCCCAGCAGCTGCAGACCGACATGATGCAGCGTTATCGCAAGATGAAGGAAGACGCCACACCTGTCATCTCGCACGACGATGTGCCCATTATCGACCAGGTCTCCGCCGCCGAGGTCAGCCAAGTCGAGAACATGAATCCCGACGTGCCGATTCCCGACGAAGTCATCGAGCGCGTCGCTTCGATCCACGAGCGCGTCGAGGAGCATCGCGCCAACCGCGGCCTCAAGCCGTCACTGCACGGCTTCTTCTTCCGCGGAAAGAAACGCTAACCCCAACAGCAAGGCCCGCCCCACAAACGTGAGGCGGGCCGTTTTCGTTTGAGCAATCATGCAGCGATGTGATGGGGCAAATTAATCCACGCGCTTGTCGCCCATAAAGAAGAGCGCCACCGTACCAGGTCCGGTATGCGAGCCAATCAGAGTACCGATGTCATTGATCTCAATCTTGCCTTTAAGCTGCGGAACCTGTTCCTCAATCAGCGCCGCAACTGCCTCGGCATCCTCGCGGCACGCCGAGTGCGACATGATGCACTTACCCGAATAATCCGCACCGTCCAGCACGTGTGCCATCATGGTCTTAGCCATCTCGGAAATCGCGCGCTTCTTAGTGCGAATCTTCTCACGTGGCGACAGCTTACCTTCGCAATCGACCGTCATAAGCGGGCAAATCTTAAGCGCCGTGCCGATGATCGCGCTCGCGGCCGAAATGCGACCGCCGCGCAGGTAGCTCGACAGATCGGTCGAGAAGAACCAGTGGTGCAGGTTGAGCTTGTGCTCCTCGATCCAGGCAGCCGTCTCGTCGAGTGAAGCCCCGCTATCGCGCACATCGGCGGCATATTCCAACAACAGGCCAAAGCCCGAAGACGCCGCCAGCGAATCGATGACGCGCACCTTGCCGCCCTCGGGATAGCGATCCGCAAGCATCTGCGCCGCGACGCAGGCCGATCCATACGTGCCCGAAATACCCGACGACAACGTCAGGTGCAGCACGTCTTTACCCTCGGCAACAAACGGCTCCCAAAACTCCTCGTACTCACCCACGCTCACCTGAGACGTCTTGGGCATGGCGCCCGCGGCAATCTGGGCAAAAAACTCGTCCGGCGTAATCGACTGATACAGATCGTCCGTATAGACAACATCGTCGATCTCGTAATGAAAACACACGACAGGGATATTGCGCGACGCAAAGAACTCACGGGTTCGATCGGCGGCGGATTCACAGGTCAGGACAAAATCACTCATATGAGGCTCCTTACTCATTGCTGCGCAAATTATCGCACAGTGAGCCTACATGCGGTACATATGTCCACTATTTACCAAATCGAACCAAAAATAGTGAACATCTTTACCACCATCGTCTCCACCGACCCGACGCATAAATATCTGAGAAAACACCCTCTGTCGTCTCCACCCGACCAACACATCTACCTTCACTAAATCGATTTACCAAACCGTTCAGCCGACAATTCAGCCGCTGGCGCAAAATCGAAACAAAAGCGGCGCATACTGGTAAACGTTTGACGCTGTTTATCAGTTTTACCAGCCCCATCGGAAGGTGTTTCATGGTCGCATTCGATCGCAACCCGCAAGACTTCAAGTATCTGCGCCTGCTGTCGAGACAGTTCCCCACCGAACAATCCGCATTTACCGAAATTATCAACCTCTCGGCCATCCTCAACCTACCCAAGGGCACCGAGCATTTTATGAGCGACGTGCATGGTGAGTACGAAGCCTTTATGCACATCCTCAACAACTGCTCGGGCGTCGTGCGCGAACATGTCGACGAGATCTTTGGCGACACGCTCTCCTTTGACGAAAAGGGCGAGCTGTGTACGCTCATCTACTACCCGCGCGAGAAGATCGACCTGGTCCGCAGCCGGCGCGAGGACTCGCCAACCTGGTACAAGACGATGCTTGACCAGCTCATCATGGTCGCTCGCTCACTTTCAAGCCGCTACACGCGCTCCAAGGTGCGTAAGGCCATCCCGCGCGACTACGCCTACATCATCGACGAGTTGCTGCACACGCATCCAGACGAGAACAACTATCGCGTGCGCTATCACGAGCGCATCGTGGAGTCCATTCTGGAGACCGCAAGCGCCGACGACTTTATCGAGTCGCTCGCCTCGCTCATCAAGCGCCTGGCCGTCGACCACTTGCACCTGGTGGGCGACATCTTCGACCGCGGCGGCGGCGCGGCCATAATTATGGACCGTCTGCTCACCTACCATTCACTCGACATCCAGTGGGGCAACCACGACCTGCTGTGGATGGGCGCTGCGGCCGGTGAGCCCGCCTGCATCGCCACGGTGTTGCGCAACAACCTACGCTACGACAACTACGAGATCCTGGAGAACGACTACGGCATCTCGCTGCGTGAGCTTGTCGCCTTTGCCGATGCCACCTACACCGCCGGTGAGTCCATCACCCCGCTGATCAAGGCCATCAACGTGCTGCTCTTTAAGCTCGAGGGCCAGATTATCCAGCGCCACCCCGAGTTCGATATGACCGACCGCCTGTTACTCGACAAGATCGACCACGACACCGGCACGGTCACGCTCGCCGACGGCAGCGTGTGGCCGCTCACGACCAACGACTTCCCCACCGTCGACCCGGCGGACCCCTACACGCTCACGTCTCAGGAGCAGCACATCATCGACAAGCTCGTGTCCGAGTTTGTAACCGCCGATCACCTGCATCGCCATATCGATTTCCTCTACACCCACGGCTCGATGTACAAGGTCGCCAACGGCAACCTGCTCTTCCACGGCTGCGTTCCGCTCAACGAAGACGGCACCTTTAGCAGCATGAACTGCCTGGGCACCTGGCACGCTGGCCGCGATTATCTCGATTTTTGCGACCACATCGCCCGCCGCGCGTGGCGCGTGGGCGACCGCGATGCCCTCGACTGGATGTGGTACCTGTGGATTGGCTTCAATTCACCCGCCAGCGGACGCCTGGTGCGTACCTTTGAGCGCGCCTATATCGCCGATAAGAGCACCTGGGTCGAGCCGATGGACCCGTACTTTACGCTTACCAAGTCGCCCTCGGTCTGCGATGATATCATGCGCGAGTTTGGCGTCGCGCCCATGGCATGCTCGCCGACCGGCCACATCATCAACGGCCACACGCCCGTTAAAACCACCAAGGGCGAGCAGCCCATCCGCGCCGAGGGCAAGCTGCTGGTCATCGATGGCGGCTTCTGCCGCGCTTACCATCCCAAGACGGGCATCGCCGGCTATACGCTCATCTCGAGCTCGCGCGGCTGCCGCCTCAAGTCGCACCGGGCCTTTACGACGGTTGCCGAGGCACTCACGCGCAACGTGGACATCGAAAGCGAGACCAACCGTTTTGACCAAGCAGACCGTCGCCGCATGGTGAGCGACACCGATACTGGCGCCAAGATTCGCAGCCAGATCCAGGATCTGCGCCAGCTGCTCGATGCATATAGAAACGGTGCTATCGAAGAGCGCGTCTAGCCCCACCCGCGGGGATTGGCTAAACTTGCTGAGTTTGTCATCCCCACGGCGTCCCCGCGCCACCCTAAGGCAGGTACCATGCAAAAGCTCCTTGCGCAGATCATGAAATTTGGCGTCGTCGGTGTCATTGCCACGGTTATCGACTTTGGCATTATGAATCTGCTCCACTACGGTCTGGGCCTCAACATCCTAATCGCCAACACCAGCGGCTTTATCATCTCACTCATCTTTAACTACCTCGCAAGCATGAAGTACGTGTTTGCGCACAAGGAAGGCATGAGCCGCCGCCGCGAGTTCATCATCTTTGTCGTGCTGTCCGTGATCGGTTTGGTGCTCAACGACGGCATCGTGCTGGCGCTCAACGCCGGCCTGGGACTCGAGGCCAATATCGCCAAGATCTGCGCCACCGCGCTTGTCATGGTCTACAACTTTGTGACCCGAAAAATCTTCCTGGAGGGCGACGAGACCAAGTAGCTCGAAACCCCTGCAGCATTACGGCGCCCACGGACGACGTGCACTCAGCGCAGTATCGTCCGTGGGTGCCGCTCGTTTACGGGCAAATTTTCAACGTTTGCGGATTAGCTCTTGAAAATTTGGCGAGTTCATATAGTTCTTGGCAAAGACCTTACGTTTCCCTTGTAAAAGCTCTAAAGTATCCTCTGCTCGATTCATCAACGCATTGGATGTGATTACGTGCGCAAGGCGCTGGCACAACCTCATACCAAGCAGTTCCTCAAGTTTGCTGTCGTGGGTCTTATCTCCTTTGGCATCGACTGGGGCATGCTCATTGCGCTCGTCGAGCTGTTCCACCTCGACTTTTTGATGAGCACCACGGTTTCGTTTATCACGTCCGTCGTGGTCAACTACTGGCTCAGCATGAAGTACGTGTTCGACCACCGCGAAGGCATGAGCCGCAAGCGCGAGTTCACGATCTTCACCATCCTGTCGGTGATCGGCCTGGGCCTCAACGACCTGTATATGTTTGTGGGCGTCACGTTTTTGAGCATCGGCTACCAAGCCATGAAGGCCATCGCCACGTTCCTTGTCACCTGGTACAACTACTTCAGCCGTCGCTTCTTCCTCGAGGGCGCACGGTCGTAGTCGATTCACTATTTGCTTGAATGTATAACCGGTTGGAATTCCCGTTCCAACCGGTTTTTTGTTTGCAGAGAGACCCGGCGACCCAGTCCCATTCGCATGAAAAACGGGCGGTCCGGATGTTGGCCCGAACCGCCCGTCTGGCGCGCTATGTCGAGGCCTCTAGCCCGTTACGTAATACCAAACGACGTTGTCGTCATTGGAGAGAACGTAGTTACTGCAGGCCGTCATGGGCGTTGTGCCGTTGACGGAGTACATCCAGCCGCTCGTGCCGCCGTACTGTTTCTCGGCCAAACCACCAATCGCGGAAACATACGTGCCGTACGACGAGCCGTGTGCGTTGACAGAAAGGCCTAGCGCGCACAGGGCATCGTAAACGGTGGCGCCTTCGTTAAAGGTAAAGGTGCCGCCAGAGGACACAGGATTGCCCACAGCGCTCGATGTGACCGAAACCGTCACCGTAACGTAGCTGGACTCCTGTGAGCCGCTTTGGCTGCCCGAGGAGGCGTTTCCACCATTAGAGGACGAGGCTCCATCAGACGACTGGCCACCGCCCGAAGAAGCACCGCCAGACGCATTGGAAGTATCACCGGCTCCCGTATTTTGGGCAGCGGATTTATCGC
Organism: Collinsella sp.; assembly: GCA_018377855.1. Classification (GTDB taxonomy): domain Bacteria; phylum Actinomycetota; class Coriobacteriia; order Coriobacteriales; family Coriobacteriaceae; genus Collinsella. The sequence continues at coordinate 12,420 of JAGZYM010000004.1, forward strand.
CAGACTTCTTGCCGCCCCGGTCCTCGGACTTCTTGCTATCCGAGTTTTTGTCCGATTCCTTGTTTGAAGACTCGGAATCGTCCTTGGCGTCGTTCGAACCCTTGGGCTCGTCTTTTGCATCATTCGAAGATTTGGAATCCTTGGAACTGGCCTCGCCCGAAGCGGCAGACGAGCCAGACCCCTTGGTGTCCTTGGCGACGACGCTCTCCCCCGTCACGGTCTGAACGATCCAGTCAATGGACCAGGCGCCGCTCTCGGAAGGATGGACGAAGCCCAGCGAGACGACGATCAGAATGGTGCACGCGGCAGCAAGAACGCCAAGGAGCGCCTTGCGACGAGAGGCGGACGCCGCCGAAGCGGCGCCCTTTTGCTTTGGATCATCGAGCTGGATAAACGAGGAGTCGGGCTGTTGCCCGCTGGTCTCCTTGGGCTTATCGGGCATTACCGTCACCCTTGCCGCGCTTGGTCAGCACGAAGACGGCGATGAGCGCGAGGCCAATCACGCCGGCGGCGATGCCAACGATGGCGAGCGGATTGGTGCCAGTCTCCTGCTCGGAAGCACTAGAGGACTTCTTAGCAGTGGTCGTGGAAACAGCACCCGTATCGGACTTGGAATCGGACTTCTTGTCGGACTTCTTGTCGGACTTGCCGTCCTTCCTGTCAGACTTCCTGTCAGACTTCTTGTCAGACTTCTTCTCGTCCTTCTTATCGGACTTATCGGAGTCCTTCTTGTCGGACTTGTTGTCCCTGGTCTCGGTCTTGGTCGACACCGTCGTCTTGGTCACCGGCTTCTGGCCCGGGGCAATAGCGCCGCCCTTCGAGCCGGAGCCAGAACCAGCGCCAGCGCCAGTGCCGGAACCAGTACCGGTACTAGAACCGCCGCCGCCATTCGAACCAACGCCGCCATTGCCGCCATTGGAGCCTGAACCGCCATTACCGCCAGGGTTAACGGCATTCTTGGTCCACTTGGCATACAACGTCAGGTCGGCCGTCACCGGCGTACTGAAGTCATACGCCTGCGTGCAAGCCTCATCGGTATACCAACCGCCGAAAGTGTAGCCATCGCGCGTCGGATCGACCGGCTTGACCAGCTTGCCATCGGCCGTAGCAACAAACTTAGTGTCGCAAGCAGACCCGCCGTTGGAGTTAAAGGCAACCGTCCAAGACTCGACAGCTCCAAGTTTAAACAGCGTGCCCGAATCATTAATGTAGTAGAGATTGCCAGAAGCATCGGCAATGACCGGAGAGTCACAGTACTGGTAATGGCCAGCCGCATCATAAATCTGCGTCGCCTCTGCATCGCCGAGCGTATAGCGATACACGCCACCACCAGCAGAGTAGTTGACGTAATCCTTGCTATCCGCGCTGTTAACGGTGAAGTACACATAGGTCTTGCCGCCCTGAACACTCACCAGCGGAGTAGCAGCAATACCGTTGAGGCCAGCCGGCAGCGCCTTGCCGTCGGCAGCAGCGACCATCGTGGTCTTACCCGTCTTCAGGTTATAGAGAACCAGAGCAGAGCCAGTAGCCGTCTGTCCGCCGACAATCAGATTGTCACCAGACACCGCAGGGGCGCTCAGATTATTCGTAAGGCCCAGATCAACCGTCTTCTGTTCACTCAGCACGCCCTTCGCCGAAAGCGAAATCACATGGAGCTTTCCGTCGTGCGTCATCTGATAGAAGGTCGAACCATTGGACGGATCGGCAATGCAATCGGCATTTGCGACAGCGCCGAGCTTCATGGTCGAAACGACATCGCCCGTCGTCTTATCAATGCACTTAAGCGTACCCGCGCTCGTAGGAACGATGGCATACTTATCCGTCAAAGCCGCACCAGTCCAGTAATAGCCCTCGGCAGGGTCGATGTTCTGCCAAGAAACTTCGCCCGTGGCAATCTTAATGCGCGCAAAGGAGCCGTTGCCGTAGGTCGCGTTGTAATTCTCGTCATACGAAATATCGACCGAGCCTACATAGACGTACTCGCCGTCCGAAACGACGGTGCAGGAGCTCTGCGTCAAGTCCGTCAAACCAGGCGTCAGCCACTTGCAGATCAGCTTGTCTGCAGTAATCGCCTGGACCGCACCGCCGTTGAGCGGAACGATGATAAGGCCATTGGTATAGATCGGACGAGAGGTATAGCTCACCTTGGAGGCAAGCGGCGCAGAGGCAACCTTTTTGCCCGTGGACGAATCGATCTTGATGAGCTCGTTCTCGGTCGCGATGTACACAAAGCCGTTGGCGATGACAGGTTCGCTGCAGTTGGCATACTGCTGACCAGACTCGGCCTTCCAATCGAAGGCCCACTTAAGACCGGCGGCCTGCGCAGGCGTCTTGGCATCCGTTACGGTCGAACCGTTGCCACTGTTGCCGTAGCCGGCCCACTCGGCATCCCAATCAGGAGTCGTCGCACTCGGGTCCACGACAACCTTGTCGGGATCGGGCATGGGCGAATCGTCGGTGGTATAGGCAAGCGTGACCTTATCGCCGCTCTTGAGCGTAATCTGATTGGCGCAGAGTAAGGAGGGCTCTCCATTGATATACAGGTGCCAATATTTATTGGTCGCAGCATCATAACCGTACGACTTGTCTTCGAACGGCGATTTGATGGAATTGAGGAACCAGTACTCGCCACTCTGGGAGCCGTTGTACGTAACGCCCTTGGCCTTCAGAACCGTCTCAATAAGGTTCTGGGCAGTAGAGCCTTCAGGCAAAGAAACACTGCTTGCCGAGCCCCAGCGAGTATTGTTGCCGTTGACATCGGGACCGATAACATCGGCGGATCCAAGCACCTGACCGGGGAGGGCATCGGCGTCAGCACCATACATAAAGGTGACGGCGTCACCCTCCTGGAGCTTGTAGGCACCGGCGCCAACGTCGGCGAACTTGCCATTTACGTAGAAGCGCCAATAGCTCTTGGTCGCAGCATCCCAGCCATAGGACTTACTGTCGAACGGCGAAGTAATACCGTTGAGGAACCAGCCCCAAGACGATTCGCTAGCATCGAGCTTAAGGCCGGTCTGCTCAAGGAGATCCTTGGCAGTAGAGCCCGCCTTGAGACTCGTCTGACCCGTCGAAGCCCAAACCTGCTGCTTGCCGTCCTTGTCCTTACCGAGAACCTGAACAGAAGCATGGACAGAATCGGACGGCAACTGGTCGCCCCAGCCACCGTAGAACCACGTGACGGTATCGCCGGCATGGATGGTGACATTGTCCGCCGTATAGTCACTCGACTTGCCGTTGATAAACAGCTGCCAATAGGTCGAATAATCTTGGGGCGTACCCAGCTCAACACCGTTGTACTTAAGGCTCAGAATGAAGGAGCCCGCAGCAACGGCGTCAATATCATTCGCCTCGAGCGCGACCTTCGTAAGGTCAAGCGCGCTCGAGCCGGACGTCACCACATACTGCGCGTTATCGACCCAAGTCTGAGTCTTGCCCTGGGCATCGCGACCAATGACGGTCACATTTGCGGCAACCTGGTCCTTAACGACAGGGGACGAGCTACCAGCCGTATAGGCAAACTCAATCTTCTGCCCCTGGGTGAGCTTGACGCTGCTCGCGCCAACCGAGGAAGACGCGCCGTCGACGAACAGCTGCCAGAAGGCATAAGTCGTCGGATCGTAGGCAAGCGTGCGACCATCGCTCGGAGATGTGATGCTCTTGAGGTAGAAGCCGTATGCCGTGTTCGGTTCGTAATCCGCTTTAAAGCCCGTCTTCTGCTGCAGCTTAACGAAGGCATCCGCAGCCGTCGCGCCCTCGTCGAGCTTGAGCTGCGTAGGTGCCACCCAGGTCTGAGCCTTGCCGTCAGCATCGGTGCCGATAATCGAGAACGAGACCTCGACCTGCTTCTTGGCGACATCGCCGGTTTCTGTCGGGTTCTCTGTCTGAACGGCAGCCGCGGCGGCAGATCCCGCTTGGCCAGCGGATGCCGTCGAAGACTGCTCGCTCGTGGCAGGGCTCTCCCCCGTCGCCGAGCCTTCGCCGCCAGTTGCTGCCTCTGCTATGGCTGCACTAGCTGCAGGCGCGCCCTCGGAATCCGAAACCTCGGCGCCGCTCTGCTCAGCGGTACCGCCCGCAAGCGCTGCGTCCTCGCCCGGCGTCGCAGCCTGAGCCACAGCCTCGGCAATGCCCTCGGCGCCCTCGGCCCACAGCTGAGCCGGCGTGGTGCCAAAGGCCATCGCGAAGGCCAGGAATGCCACCAGGCCGCGCTTGGCTACACCGCGTGCAATCGCGCCACGGCGATGCGAGACGCGCTGGCGCTCGTCCTCAAACATATCCATTTGTCTCCTACTGTCTGTACTTGGAGCGTTGCCTTGAGACTGCCCCACGTCATCGCGCATGTTGCGCTCGAGTTCCCCCATCGGGGTCCCCCTTCCCTCCAGAGCCCTATGCACACCGGCGGCAAAAGCCGCAGCCGCATGCAAGACGGGAGGCGATCCGACTTAACCTTAACGACTCGGGCACGTCGTCCGATCTGCGACGCGAGCATCCCGAGCCAAGAGGAATTACGGTTACTGGTACAGCTGGGGACTTGCACCCCGATTCTCCCAAATGCGCAGGATAACCGCGCATTCGTGCGTCTCCGCACCACCATCTAGGCCATCGATTATTACCGTCAAAATGGTATCACGCAAAAGGGCCTCGCACACAGGCGAAGCCCAAGGTAAAAGCTATTGTTTGCGATAGGAAAGAGTTGGGCACGGAAAGGGTGCCGTGGGACAAAAATATCAGTAGTGTTTGTCCCAGGGTCGCTTGCGGCAGCACGCTTGACGCACCTATCACACCTGGGACAAACACTACTGATAATTTTGTCCCACGGCACCGCGCAGCTACGCTAGTGCTTGCCGCCGTGACTGTTGCGCCAGATATTACGGCCCAGCATGAGCGCCAAAACCAGCGCGCTCACGTAGCCGAAAAAGCCGATGACCGGAATACCGAGCACAACAGGCTCGATGCGCGCGTAGTAAACCACCGAAGAGCCGATAAACAGGCCGGCGATAACGATAGCCATCGACATGCGGTCGATAATTCCGCCCAGCTGTCGCAGTGCCTTATCGCTGCTCATGATCTGCGTGTTTACCTTAAGCTGGCCGCGCGTAAGCATACGCGAAGCCAAGCCCAGATACTCGGCCGCCTCGAGCGAGCCCTTCGCCGCGCGATAACTGCTCGCTGCAAAGTCGCGGCTCATCTCGCGCATGCGCGCATAGGTGCTTTTCTCGTTTTTAATATGCGTCTGGATGATCTGGATCATGTTGACGTTGGGCATGTACTCGGTCAACAGGCCCTCGAGCGTCACCATGCCGCGGGCGAACATCGTCACCACGCTCGGCAGCTCAACGTCATTTTTGCGCGCGAGGTTTAACAGCGAGGTCAAAAACTCGCCGATATCCAGGTCTTTAAGGTCGAGCCCGGCAAAGTCGGCAACAATAAAGTCCAAGTCGGACAAAAAGGCCGAATGGTCAAGCTCGGCCGAGTCGCCACGCGTCACGGCGAAGCGCATGAGCGAATCCTTGAGCTTGGGCACGTCGCCCTCGGCCACGGCGAAAATCATGTCCTTGACGATACCGCGGTCGTGGCTCGACATGCGTCCGACCATACCCAAGTCGATAAAGTAAACGATGCCGTCCTTGAGAATGATGTTTCCCGCATGCGGGTCGGCATGGAAAAAGCCATCGTCGAGCACCTGCGTCGAGTAGTCCTCGACGATTGCGGCACCGATCTTTTCCAAGTCATAGCCCTCGGCCACCAAGCGTTCAGGATCGGCGATCGAAATGCCGTCAACGTAGTCCATAACCACCACGTGCTCGGTGCACAGGTCCAGATAGGATTTAGGGCACGTCACGCCATGAACGCTCTTATGGAACTCGTAGAAGTCGTTGAGGTTTTTGGCCTCGGCCAAAAAGTTGGTCTCCTCGCGAAACGAGGTCCACAACTCCTCGACCACGCCGTGCAGGTCAACGAATTGATCGGTGTTGACGAACTTGGAAACGATACGCACCACCGAGCGGATGATATCGATATCCTGTGCCATAACCTGCTGCGCACCGGGGCGCTGCACCTTGACGGCCACGTCCTCGCCCGTCACCAGACGAGCGCGGTGCACCTGCGCGAGCGATGCGCTACCAAGCGGGTTGGGGTCGATCGCATCGAACATCTCCCCCAGGCGCAGGCCGTATTCTTCCTCCAGGCAGCGAAGCACCACCTCGTACGGCACCGGCTCCACGTCGGAACGCAGACGGCGCAGCTCATCGCAAAAGCGCTGCGGCAGAATCTCGGACCGGTTGGCCAGAATCTGCCCCATCTTGACGAACATGGGGCCGAGCTCCTCGAGCAGGCGGCGCAAGCGGACCGGCGTGAGGTTATCCCACACACGGTACTTTTTGACCAAGCGAACAATCTGCCCAATGCGCTCGCGGCGACCCGCCGGCGTGAGTTGGTATTCCTCATCCGGCGCCATCGCGTCGGGCTCCTCGGGGACCATATCGACAGCGCGCGGCTTCTTGCGAGCGCCCGAAACGGCGGCCTCGACCTCGTCGGCAACCGCCGCCTCGTCACCCAAGGGATCTAGATTGTTGTAATCGGTGGTGGAATCTGCCATCTGCGCTGCTACTCGGCCTCTTCGGTATCCTTCGCATCGTCGGGCTCAACAGACTCGACGGGCACCGAGGTCACGTTGTCCTCGACCGAATCGACGATGTCGCGCACATGGGCCAGGAAGGCCGTGCGCTCAGGGGCGGTCATAACGCGGACGCGAGCCAGAATGAGCTCGTCGAGCACGCGCTGGGCCGCGGTCTCGCCCTGCATGCCCAGACGCTCGGTCAGGTCGGAGATGGTGCCGCCGGCCTGCTCGAACATGTCGGACACGCTACGGGCGATATCGGGGGTGCCGGCGTCCTTGCGAACCTGCTCGCCCTTGGTATTAAGGTCGTCGAGGACCTTCTTGCCGCCTTCGACAGCAACGGCGGCAGCGCCAAAGCCCACGTTAATGGCGCCGTTAACAAGCTGATCGAGTTTCATAACCATGGTTGTCTCCAATCACAAACAACTGCATTGGCGTTCTTGTACCCAAGATTGAGCGAAAGCGACAAAGCGTTTTAGCGCTATTCGATCGACGAGAAATCCCTACCTCACGTTGTCGTTCATCGCGAAAGAGTTCTTCATGGCGCAGCTCGTGGTGAAGAGCACCTTGCCCAGCAGGGCATCGGTCTCCACGCGAACACGCTCGGCAAAGGCCTCGTTGGCGCGTGCAAGCTCGGAAGGCACCTCGGCCTCGGGCAGAGCGGCTACGGCAGCGTCGACGTCATGGATCTGCTTGTGACCCATGCCACCGACCTTCTCCTGATAGTCCTCCACAGCGCGGCCGCACTCATGGAAACGGACGTCGGCCAGGGCGCCGATCAGGCGGTTGGCCCAGTAGAAGTTTTCGGACGTTACGCGAGCCTGCGTGTCGGCATAGTACTCGGGCATGGTCTCGACGTTGGCGTACAGCGGAACCAGCGCGTTAAACGAGTTGGAGCCAAACGCCATCCACTGCACGGCGCGATAGGCCGGCTGCGCATAGGGGCGCAGCTGCAGCACGGCGAGCTGGCTGTTGCGGTTGATGCCGATGGGGCGATAGGCGCCGCGCGTGGCGGGCGTGCCCTTGCTACCGTAGCAGTCGTACTCCGTGCCCTGGTAGTGGCTCGAAAGCACGTACTTAATGTCCTCGATGGTCACCTTGCGCTCGGGCACGCGGCTCCAGGGGATATCGTCGCTCTCGGGCGTGTAGTCGGCGTCGGGGCCATCCCACACGTCGCTGGGGTTGAGGCAGCGCTGCATGTACCACGCGCGCGGCGTGTTGTAGACATGGTCGCTGTCGCTGTGCGAGCCAAAGGCCTCGCGCGGGTTAAAGACCGTCGCCGGACCGTCGCCCTCGACGCCCAGCGTCAGGTCCAGATGCCACTCGGCCATCCAGGAGCGCAGGTCGGCCGAGCACATGTGGTCGGTCTGGGTGCCCTCGGCGTCATCCAGGTCAAAGCTGTCGATACCCAGCTGGTTGGGCATGGTCACATAGGCGTCGTCAGGCACGCGCTTGGCAATCCAGTGGTGGCCGCCGATGGTCTCGAGCCACCAGATCTCGTCCACGTCGCTAAAGGCGATACCGTTGTTCTCGTAGGTGCCGTAGCGCTCGAGCAGGTCGCCCAAGATACGCACGCCGTCGCGGGCGGACTTGGCATACGGCAGCACCAGGGTCACCATGTCCTCCTCGCCCAGGCCACCGGGCTGCGCCGGCACATAGCCGTCCTCACCCTCGTTGCCCTTGGCGGGCACGTAGTCCACGAGCGGATCGGCGCCGCGGACGCGCTCGTTGGTGGTAAGCGTCTCGGTTGCGGACATGCCAACATTGAGCTCGTTGAAACCGGCCTCGGCCCAGATACCGTGGCCCGGGACAACATCGGGGACGCTCGTATAGCGCATGGGGTTATCGGGCAGCTCAACGGTCAGGTGGCTCAGGACGCTCGTGTAGACACGCGGCTGCTCGTCGGGATGCACTACGCGCATGCGCTTGGGCTCAAATACCCCGTTGGACGAGTCCTCGTTACGCGCGACCAGGGTCGACCCGTCGTAGCTTGCGTTTTTACCGACCAGAATCGTTGTGCACGGCATGCGCATCCTCCTTGAGCGAAGAAATCAAACGGCAACAGTGTATCGCTTCGGCGCAGAAAGGGCGAAACCACGGCCTCGGCAGCCCCCGTGGTCAAAAAATGCCAAATATGAGTACTGTCACAAATTTAGTGGCAGCAAATTGCACTGTTCCGGGCGCCGGGAATCCTCACCTGTCCAAAAACTGAGTCTAGTAATTCCCCATACGTCCAATAAAATTGGCTCTTTAACGATATTACTTATCGCTAAAGAGCCAAAATGATCTCAAACATATGTGACTAACTTGGCAACAGTACTCATATTTGGCATTTTTTGACCACAGGGTATCTAACCAACCCCCTAAACAGCCTCCAAACGCCTATTTTACCGCGCGCTCGGCCGCTTCGATCACGTGTTTGGCGAGAATCGCCGTTGTCACGGCGCCCACGCCGCCCGGCACGGGGGTGATGGCACCAACAACCGGCTCCACAGCATCAAAATCGACGTCCCCGACCAGCTTGCCAGCGTCCTCATCCCAGTTAATGCCCACATCAATGATCGTCTGGTCCTCGCGAACGGCATCCACGCCAATCGTACGCGCGCGTCCAACGGCGGCAACCACAATGTCGGCAGCACGGCACTCGGCAGCAAGGTCGCGCGTATGCGTATGGCACGTCGTCACGGTCGCATTGCGCGCCGTAAGCATGGCGGCAACAGGACGCCCGATCACCAGCGAACGCCCGGCCACAGCAACCTTAGCTCCATCCAGCTCAACACCGTAATGGTCCAGCAACGCTAACACTGCCTCGGCCGTGCAGGGAGCAAAACCCTCGCCGCGCCCCGAAAGCGTGGTGAGCAGCGAAGCCGGCGTCATGGAGTCAACGTCCTTGGCGGGATCGAGCGTTGCGGCGACGGCGTTCTCGTCAAGGCCGGCGGGCAGCGGGCGAAACATCAGACAGCCATGAACAGCCGAGTCGGCATTGATGTCCTCGATGGCCGTCAACAGCTCGTCTTGCGAAACACCGGCAGGAAGCAACACGCGACGCGCCTCGATGCCAACCTTTTCGCAGCGTTTAAGGGCGCCGCGCTCGTAGGATAGGTCGTCCTCGCGTTCACCCACACGCACGATAGCAAGCGTCGGAACAACACCGCGTTCGCGCAGCGCAGCGCAGCGGGCAGCGAGCTCCTCAGTCAAAGCGCGGGCGACGGGAGCACCCTTCAGTAGCTCAGCCATGGCTATCCACTCTTTCTTGCAGCGTCGGAGGCGCGGCGCGCCAGCGCATCGGCGCGCGGCAACCATGTGTCGAGCAACTCATCACACGCCGTCTCGAGCTCCTCGGCGCGTGCACGATCCTTCATAGACGTGGTGTTCGCAAAGAGCGTCAAGCTCGCGCCCTGCATGGCGGCGCGGCAGAATACGGCGCCGCACGCCACATCGGACAGCAGCTGACGCGAACCCTTGTCGGCCATGTCCTCGAGTAGCGCCAGCGCACGCCCGCAGGCATCCATAATGCGATACGGCGGCATAGCGGCCACATGCAGCGCATCCTGAATCGCCGCAGGTCGAGCCGGATCATCACGAGGAATACCGTATGCCGCAGATACCTGGCCGTATGCACGAACATCCTCGGCAACCAGGCCCACAAGCTCCTGCGCCAACTCGTCTGCCTGGGCAAACGCGCGCGTCAGATCGTCTGCGCGATCGGCAAGCGCAGGGTTTGTCGCACCGTAGCGGGCAACCATTCCGCACAGCGAGGCGCCCAGCGCGCCCACAAAGGCGCTCGCGCTGCCACCGCCGGGAACCGGCTCGCGCGCGGCCAGCGCCTCGGCAAACCCGCGGCAGGTCTTGTCCATCATCTCTTGGCTCATACGCATGCACCTTCAAGTCGTATGCATCGGTCGGGTGGCAACCGCCGACCGACCGCATCGATCACATAATGGTGCTAAGTCTAGCCCATAAGTACTCAAGCGTCAGCGCACCTGGCCATCGCGGATTTCTATGACGAACGATAGGCGTCGGCACCGCAAACATGGAACACATGGCCCACCTTTCGAGACTTCCGGACGTCACAAACTGGGACATATCTATAAACAAGGAACCTGTTGGGGCAACGCCCGCGTACACGCGCCCCTTTAAAACAACGGACACCTCACCCCGGGGAGAGCCAGCACCGGCCCTCCCCTCTTTTGGACCCGCGCATATTGCCACTTAACGGCGCAAATCCGGCCCTCAGAATGGGACACATGGCCCACCCGAAGGAGCCGTCCACGCGTACAGTAAAGGCAGGTAATCCATGGGCGGTTACAGATCGAGGAGGACACGACCATGAAAAAGAAGGCCTTTGCGATTCTCACCCTCTGCATCAGTCTCTTTGCCGCGGTTGCCCTGGTGGGTTGCGGCGGAAGCGGCGGCGCTACCGGCAGTGGCGGTGGCGGCGGCGCAGAAAAGCCAGCCGTGGATATGAGGACCGACTTCATTTGGTTTAAGGTCGAGGTTCCCGAGGGAGTCGAAATCACGGACGTTGCAGGCGACACCGCCGACAGGGCCCAGTTTAAGTTCACCGAGAGCGAGCACGCCAGCGACCGTTTCATCCCCGTCTTCGATCCTGACAAGAACGCCGACGAGCTGTTCGACTACGAGGCAAAGTGGAAGGCCAACTCTGGATGGACCGAGAGCGATCCCGTTAAGTACAACGGCAAGACCTGGCGCAGTGCCTACTTCACGCACTCGGGCGGCGTAACGACCGAATACTTCACCGACGTTGACGGCGGCAGTGTGTACGTGCGTATCGACAACGTCGAGGAACACAAGGACGCCGTCGAGACCATGATGAAGTCTCTGGAATTTGCCGACGACATCGCCGAGGCCAAGACCGAGGCCATGGACGTCAAGCTCGACGATATCGAGATCAAGCGCTAAACGACTGGCAAGCGCAACGGGAAACACGGTCGCAGTGCAAACAAGCGACGGTACCCCAGCGTTTCGTACTCAGGGAGGGCCGGTAAACCGACCCTCCCTTTCTTATGCCGGTAGCCGACGAGCGCGAGGATGCCGGACGCCGGAACCGCTCCAAATGTAGCAACAGTACGAAAACGACAAACACCCCGACACGTCCGCCCGCCGATTTATTACGCCGCGCAGACAATTAAACCAGCATCTTTAAACATCTGAGCAGTATAGTGACCAAAACTATCGCATAACCGCACTCTACGAATGGAGAAGTTATGACCGAACATCACGCCATCAGCCGCCGAGCATTTACGTTGGGCCTTGGACTCGCGGCGTTGTCGCCACTTGCAAGCCTGCCCGAAACCGCAGCGCCGGGCATTCCCCTGCGAGCGGCATTTGCAGACAACACACCCGCACCGTCGGACAGCCTCGACAATTTCGTCATTCGCCTTCGCCCCGCGGGCTATTTTCGTACCGCAAGCGTTAACGAAGACGGCAACGTCATCGGCAACGTCTGCCATCTGTTTAATGACGGCACGTCCAGCAAGCTCATCCTTGAGAACGTAACGACCAAGAATGACGATACAAACTGGTATGCTATCCGCACCTTGCTCAATTTCGAAGAGCATAAAAAGACGGGCTACAGCATTTGGTCGGTCGATGGCGACTCGGACAAAGACGGAAAGGTCATCCACGTATGGAGCGGCGAGTATGACAACAAGCCCAGCCGCGCTTTTGCGTTCGAGCGGCAATCAAACGGAACCTATATCATCCGAGACCGCACGGTCGAGAAAGAAACCGAGAAAAAAGACATTAAGTACCTGGCAATAGAATCGAACGGCGAAGACCAGGACAACAATAAGATCTGCCATAAGAGTAAGAGCATTCCGTGGGAGCTCGAACTTATCGGTTACGACATGAAAAAGAACGATGCCACGGTTAGCAGCCTCGACTGGATCACGTACAGCAGCTACGTCGATGGGCCATGTTGGATGAAATACGTCGACGACAACAAGTTCCTCGACGAGCTGAGCATCCCGGGTACGCACGATTCGGGCACCTGTAGCGTGGACAACGACACCGAGCCCCAATCCTCGCAAGTAAAATGCCAGCAGGATTACATTCCCACGCAGTTGCTCGAAGGCATTCGCTATTTTGATATCCGGCTCGGAAAGGGCGACAACCCTGGCATCTGCCACGGGGATTTCTACCTATTCAAAAAAGACGGGGACTATCTGCATCTCTCCGATGTCATCGGGTACTTTAAAACGTTTTTGAGCGAAACCCGAGAGAAGCGCTTATCATGCTCGCATCGCGCGGCAACGACGAGGCTACCGATGACAGTGTTACGACGGCTTTCGCCAAGGTTATGGGCGATAATCCCGATCTATTCTACACGTCGAGCCATGTCCCCACGCTGGGCGAGGTTCGCGGAAAGATCGTTCTGCTGCGTCGATTTAGGCTCGCCGGCAACAGTGTAAGCGGCCACACGTGGGGCCTCGACCTTACCGAATGGGATGACAAGATCAAGGCTCACTCCGACAGCGCCACTATGTGTCTCGTCCAAGACGCGCGGGGCTTTGAAGCCGCGGGGGAAACAGGCGACAAAGAGCCCTATTGCACCAAGGTATACGCCCAGGACAAGTACAAACTCTCGGGAACCGACAAGCTCAGCTGGGTCGATAATGCGCTGAAGGAAACGACCGGGCGCACGCGCAACGAGGTAGATGTCGAGGACGATAACGGGGCCAAGGAGAAAGTCCTGGAGCGTTGCTGGTCTATCAACTACACCAGCTGCACGGGCTTGTCGCACGGAGGCAATCCTTTTACCTCGGCACGAGTAGTCAACGAGCATCTGTATAAGAGCCCGTACATCAATCCCAGCGGCATCGAGGATACAAAGTCAGATTACCTCAAGCACATTGGCATCATCGCATCCGACTTTGTTGATGCGGCGCTGGCCCGGAGCATCTATCAGCGCAATTACGATACGGAGCACAAGCAGACGGCTTCGTGCTACCTCCCAGCCCGCATGCACATGACATATGGCGACTCGCTGAGCGACGCCTCGCTCCAGGACGGCAAGACCGTTGGCGAGGGTCATTTCCGCCTCGTCGACAGCAGCAACGTACTCAACGTGGCGGCTTCGGGCCATGCGTTTGCCATCGAATATGTGGATGTCGACGCCTTGGGCAACGAGACCGTTACGGAGCTGCGGGGCTCCGTGCCCATCGATATCGATCCACGCGCGCTGACGCCCCATTTTGAGGGACTCGAAGGCCTTAAGGCCGGCGAAGACGTGCGCGCCAAGATTGCGGCATCACTCGAGGGCAAGCTCGAAACCGATGCCTGCACGGCCCAGCTCGAGTTTATGCACGGCGCGAACGGCGCTCCGGGCACAGCAATGGCCGAGGGCGAAACATTTGCCGCAGGAACGTACTGGGTGCGCGTGAACGGTCTCTTGGGCGACGCGGCGCAGAACTACACGCTCGCCAGCGACGGAGCCGCAAGCTTTACCGTAGCGGCCTCGGGCAGTGCAGGCGGCACCGGCAGCGGCACGGGTTCCAACGCAGACGGCGCCGACAAGAACGGCGGCGGCAACAAGAGCAAGGGCTCGACCGGAAAACTCGCCGACACGGGCGACGGATCTGGCGTTGCCGCCGGGCTCGCTGCCGCCGCCGTGGCGACAACGGTCGCCGGCGCGGCAATGCTTGCCAATGACCGCGAAGACAGTGAAGGCGCTAGCGAATAGGCAAGCCGGCCTTTTAGACACATCGACTCAATCGGGGGCGCAGAACACCGTTCTGTGCCCCCGATTTTTACCTTGGCCCGAACGCCGCTATCGGCTACATCACCATGTTCAGCGCGTTCACAAATTCCTGGGCCTTCGCACGGCTACTCAGGCTAAAGACGCAAGCGGTCAGCAGCCTGTTACGTAGGAAAACGTCGCGGCCCTTGATCCTGTTAACCCCCGTGATGTCCTTAAGGTAGACAATCTCGGTGTGCTTGCCACCAAAAGTGCCCTTCTTGAGCACCTCAATACAGTTGGGGTAGATCTTGACGTCTTTATACCTACCCGAACCCTTGTCCTGAAACAGCAAGGTGTTGTTGTCCATACGCGTCACTCCCGTGGGGTTCGCTAAAACTGTCTCTATGGCCACATTTTAGTCACCGCAAGGCCCCATGCGATGATGTCAGACAGCACAGCAATTCGTGTCCGCGCAAGGCTTTAAACTAAATTCGATAAAGATGCATTCCACAAGAGGAAAGCGGGGCGACAGTGATGGGCGAACTGGTAAACCGTGGAGAATCGGCAATCGTGCCCGAAGGTTTTTACAAGCAGGTCTCCTCGATTCTCAACGCCGCTCGCGACAAGGCCTATACCGCTGTTAACTTTGCGATGGTTGAGGCATATTGGGAGATCGGCAAGAGTATTGTTGATGAACAGGGCGGAGAGGAGCGCGCCAAGTATGGCGATGCACTGATCCACGAACTTGCCGTTAGATTGACTAAGGATTTTGGCAGAGGCTTCAACGCCAGAAGCTTAAGATACATGCGTCAGTTTTATCTTGCGTTCCCAATCCGGAACGCGCTGCGTTCCGAATTGAATTGGACACATTACCGCAGGTTATCGCGTATAACCGACCCTGATGCTCGAACATGGTACATGAACGAATGTGCCGATTCTCGCTGGAGCACGCGTCAGCTCGAACGCCAGATCAACACCATGTTCCGCGAGCACCTACTTGCCAGCAAAGACAAAGAGGCCGTCACCCAGGAAATCAAAAAGAGCGCCCCGACCCATCGCCCCGAGGATATCATCCGCGACCCATATGTACTGGAGTTTTTAGGTTTCTCGGACGATGCTGCGTTTCGCGAGAGCGATCTAGAGCAGGCGCTCATCACGCATCTTCAGAAGTTCCTGCTGGAGCTTGGCCGTGGCTTCGCTTTCGAGGCGCGCCAAAAGCGCATCACCTTTGATGGGCGCCATTTCTATATTGACCTTGTTTTTTACAACTATCTGATGCGCTGCTTCGTGCTCATCGACCTTAAGACGGACGATCTTACGCATCAGGACCTGGGCCAGATGCAAATGTATGTGAACTACTACACGCGCGAGCTCATGAACGAAGGCGACAATCCGCCCATAGGCATCGTGCTCTGCGCGGACAAAAGCGATTCGATCGTCGAGTACACGCTGCCCGAAGACAACGACCAAGTGTTTGCCGCCAAATACCTGCCGTATCTTCCAAGCAAGGAAGAGCTGGCGCGCGAGCTGAGTGCCGAGTACCGCGCCATCAACGAAGCGACTAATGGCGAAACGCAAGGGTAGCAGCACGTTGCGACCGAAACCATCGCAGCCGTCGCAGGCGCACTCGCGGTTGCGACGGCTGCTACGAAACAATACCGGTCATGGACGCCGGCAACGACATTCTAGCCGTGGCTGGCGAGCGTGACCTGACAGGCAAAGACGCGGCCTTCGTCTGATGTGGGTTCATTGGCTGCCACAGAAAAGGGCCGGTTGCAGCCGGCCCTTTAGACGATAGCGCCTGCGTTGCCCGCGCTTCCAAAGTTGACCGACTGAGGAGCGGGTTCCGCCGCACACCCTGATTTTACCCAGTGAGGCAGCTCTTTTGCAGCCGCTCCACTGTTTATTTACATCTGGCACCCTCAAACAATCAGACGGCAGCCCGCACTCCTGAGAGCCGCCCCATACCCCCGGCCATCACGTTACGGTGCCAACCGGCACCGCTCCCCTACTTCCCAAATAGCGCACCCAGCAGGCCGCGACGTTTGGGCTTCTCCTCTCGGTAGGAACCCTCGACGGCGGCTGCAACCTGGCGCGGTTGCTCGCCGCCTCCACGGCGCACGATCTGGTACAGGAGCGGCGATTTAACGTATTTGACCTCGACGGGCGTGGCGTGCACGGTGCTCTCACCGGACAGATGCAGACTCGGGCTGAGCGGCGCCACAATATGCGTCTCGCGCTTGTCGCTAAACACCACCGCGGCCGCGCGGCCCGTCTGGCCGTTTACGGCGATGCGCACCTGCTCGCCGTCGCGGCTATCCGTTGCCGGACGGTCGACAAAGTACACCGGCACCATAACTAGGCCGTCCTTGTGCTTGCGGGCCTTGCGCGCCCAGGTGCGGATGCTCTTTTTATTGAGCCCCAGTACAGCCTCGGCATCGTTGCCGGCAACGTCGAGCGCCAGCTTGTCAATGACCACCTGATCCTTGGTGGACGCATCGACGGAGACGACGCGGAAGTCGCCCTCCTGCATGGCGGGATCGAACGGCCCCACCTTGGCAAAGTCCCACGGTTCCAAGATGCCCATAAGGCGAACGTCCAGGTAGTTGGCCCTGGGGTATGCCCAATCGAGCACCTCGTAGTACACCAGGGTCTCCTTGCTCAGGCCTTTGCCCGGGAAGCTCGCCATCATGCGCAGGTCCGCCAGCGCCATGGGGAAATAGAAGAGCATCATGTCGTTTTGAATCGCGTCTTCCACGTCGTGCCCGGCAAAGGCATCTGGATATTGACGCACCAGCTGCAGAGCGTTAGCACGCGCCTGCTGCGGTGAAATCTCACACGGAATGCCCTGCTCTGGCACATACTCGGCACCCACGCCCATGGTCAGGCGCTTGCTAAACGTGCCGGGTTTGAGCAAGTCGGCCACGCCGATCTTGTTGCCGCAGGACGGGCACTCAAACACGCGCTGAGTGGACTCGCCCTCAAAGGACGCACCGCAGAAGGGGCAGGGAATGCTCACGTGCGTCGCCTCTTGGAACTCCTGCGCCGTCCCGCGGTCCTCCCACAGCAGATGCTCCAGAACCGACTGATTGCGCCAGTGCGAATTGAAGAAATACCAGTCCGGGTCCTCCGGACGCTCGAGCTGCGAGACATGCGTGAGCTTGAGCAGCCCGTCCACCACCGTCAGCGGCGTATGGCGAATGCCCAGGGCGCTCTTGGGCTCCCCCGCATCGGCCTCCCACGGAATGACTGTTCCGCAATAGGCACACTCAAAGCTGCGCTTTGCCTGGTGCGAGTACATAGGACCGCCGCAGTTTTGGCATTTAATGGCAAACATCTCGTCCATGGAAACGTCCTCCTTTGCACAGGGACTGTCGACATTAAGTATGTCGAGCAAACAGACGCATGCCCATACCCATGTGGCCCAAAATTGGACGCTAGGACAAACGTTTAGGGGCGGCAGCGAAAATCCGCCGGCAGCCCGCCCCACGTCACTCGTTAGCGCAGGTAGACCATTACTGCATTTTCTGAACATTGGCACGCAATGCGACCGCTCGAGCTACACTATCCCCTTAACCATGATTGTGAGGAAGACCGTTATGCTATTTGTAAATCAGCTGGTACATACGCTTGTTCCCGGCAGCGAAAGCGAGCCGGTCGATACCTCCTGCCGCACCAATGCTGGTTTTGCCGCAAGCCTCATCTGCATCGGCCTCAACATCACCCTGTGCCTGGCCAAGGGCATCGCGGGCTTGCTCGCCGGTTCCGTGTCGCTTGTCGCCGACGCCTTCAACAACCTCTCCGATGCCTCGAGCAACATCGTGAGCCTGCTCGGGTTCCGGCTTGCCAGTCGCCCGGCCGATGAAGGTCACCCTTATGGCCATGGTCGCTACGAATACCTCGCCGGCCTGTTTGTCGCCGTCCTCGTTTGCGCCGTCGGCATCAACCTGGTGCTCGAATCCATCACCAAAATCATCAAGCCCTCTCCCACCGCCTACACGTTCATTTCCGTTGCGGCGCTGGTCGCGTCCATGCTCGTCAAGTTCTGGATGGCCGCGTTCAACCGCGCGCTGGGCGACCGTATTGATTCCGAGACGCTCATCGCCACGGCGCAGGATTCCAAAAACGATGTCATCACCTCGGGCTCGGTCTTGGCGGCGGCGCTCATCTCACAGACAACCGGCTTCGACCTCGACGGCTGGGCCGGCCTGGGCGTGGGCATTTTTATCTGCGTCAGTGGCATGGGCCTGGTGCGCGATGCCATCAGCCCGCTGCTGGGACAGGCGCCCGACCCCAAGCTGGTGCAGGAGATTCGCGACAAAATCATGTCCTATCCGCAAGTGCTAGGCACCCACGACCTCATGGTGCACGACTACGGCCCCGGTCGCCAGTTTGCCAGCGCACACGTGGAGATGCCCGGCGAGAGCGATGCGTTTGAGCACCACGAGATTCTGGACACCATCGAGCACGATATCAAGCATCAAATGGGCATCGATATTACGCTGCACTGCGACCCCATCGCGACAACCGGCGACGACCTGCGCGGCTGGGTCAAGCGCGGCATCATGCAGATCGACCCCGCACTTTCCATCCACGACCTGCACGAGCACGACGGCTTCGTCTCGTTTGACCTGGTGCGCCCCGACGGTTTTGACATATCCGACGAGGAGCTGCTGGAACTCGTCACGCGCATCGTGCACGAGCGCCGGCCCGACGCCTCGTGCGTCGTCACGTTTGACTCGGGTTTTAGCTCGCCCGAGCGCCCGGCCGAGCAACTGTAATCGACGGCAAAACGGGACGCAGGACCGCCGACCAGCGCGCACATGCGCCCGGTCACGCGACACTGCGTCCCGTTTTTGTTTGCACCGCTAAGGCTCTAGCAGCTCAGCCGCTAGTTCCCCTGTGCGCCCGAAATGCCGTTTTGCAGCGCGTTCCAGGCATCCGTCGCCATGTCGCCCAGGTTCTGCGCGGTGTCGCCGAGGTTTTGGGCCGTATCGCCCAGCTCTTGGGCCTTGTCTCCCAGCTCCTGGGCCTTGTTGCTCAGGTCTTCCAGCGTATTAGAGCTCGAACTGTCCGTACCGCTCTGATCGCCGGACACATTGCCCGACGAACTGTCCTTGCGCGTAAGCTGAACCTCCAGGTTACCGTTGTCGTTATAGTAGGCAGACGTTACGACCCAATTGGCATCGACAACGGGCGTCGAGCCATCCTCGGTCAGAATCACGGCGTTCGAAAGGTCGGCCCCGCGCGACTTGAGGAGCTTCTTGGCGTTAGACCAGTACTGTCCCGGGATATCACTCAGGTCCACAGCGCCGGACTGGGTAGCCTCGGTCTGCTCTGCCGTCGTATCGGTTGAAGCGCCTCGTTTATTGAGCATGCCCGACACGATGGCAAACACAACCGATAAGGCAAAGAAGATCGCCAGTACGATGAGAATCTTCTTAATAACGCTCGACGAACGCGAGGGCTTCTCCCCCTCGTCCTCGCCATACTGCGGAATCGATTTGGGATACTCGCGATAGGGCTGGCGCGCACGCGAATCGCGCGAGTCATAACGAGGCTGGGCCTGTGCCGTACGCGGCATATACGTCGTCTGCTGAGGCTGCGGAATGGAATTTTGCGACAAATCGCTGTAAGGGTCCGGCGCGGAACTGGCATAGGGGTCCTGCGGCGCGTAATCAAACGGGTCTGGTGCCACGTTGCCGTAGGGGCTTTGCGAAGGGACAGCGTAAGGGTCCGGCGCCGCGTTGCCATAACCCATAACTCGCGTGGGCTCGGCCGTGGCCTGGGTCGCGTCGGGCGCGACGTAGCCGGGATTTGCCACAACGCGGGTCGCATCGGCGCTATTACCCGCCTGCGCGGAGCCGTAGCCACCCATTACGGTCGTCTTATCCTGGTCCATGCAACGTTTCCTTTCCGTCGCCTGCAAGCATCGAGTTATCCATGCATTCTACCCGCGCAAAAGCCTATGATGGGCAGTGCCCGCCGGTATCTACAAGACATGCGCGGTCCTCGGGATAAAAAGCCCCGCCGGGCCTTGGTGGCGCGGCGGGGCGGGCAAGCGGCTATGAATAGCGGGCTTAGAACAGGCCGGTGATGTTGCCGTCGTTGTCGACGTCGATGTTCTCGGCCGCGGGAACCTTGGGCAGGCCCGGCATGGTCAGAACGCTGCCGGTCAGCGCGACCACGAAGTGAGCGCCGGCGGAAACCTTGAGCTCGCGCACGGTGATGCGGAAGCCCTCGGGGGCACCGAGGGCCTTAGCGTTGTCGCTAAAGCTGTACTGCGTCTTGGCCACGCACACCGGCAGGTTGCCAAAGCCGTTCTCGCGCAGCTCAGCGAGCTGGCGCTTGGCAGCCGGCGTAAAGTCAACGCCGTCGGCACGGTAAACCTTGGTGGCAACGGCCTCGAGGGCGTCGGCCACATCGGCACCGTCCTCGTAAGCAAACTTGAGCTCGCTCGGCTGCTCGATCAGGCGCATGACCTCATCGGCCAGGTCGAGCGCGCCCTCGCCGCCCTTGGCCCAGACCTCGGACAGCTTAACGTTGACGCCAAGCTTCTGGCACTCGGACTCGATGAGCTCCAGCTCGGCCTCGGTGTCCGTCGGGAAGCGGTTGATGGCGACCACACAGGGCAGGCCGTACACGTTCTGAATGTTGTCGACATGGCGCAGCAGGTTGGGCATGCCGGCCTTAAGGGCCTCAAGGTTCTCCTCGTTGAGGTCGGCCTTGGCGACACCGCCGTTGTACTTAAGCGCGCGGGCAGTCGCAACGACCACGACAGCGCTGGGACGAACGCCCGTCATGCGGCACTTGATATCGAGGAACTTCTCAGCACCCAGGTCGGCACCAAAGCCGGCCTCGGTAATGGCAACATCGCCAAAGTGCATGGCCATGCGGGTGGCCATGATGGAGTTGCAGCCGTGGGCGATATTGGCGAAGGGACCGCCGTGGACAAACGCAGGCGTGCCCTCGAGCGTCTGCACCAGGTTGGGTTTGAGCGCGTCCTTGAGCAGAGCAGCCATGGCGCCCTGAGCCTTAAGGTCGCGAGCGCGGACGGGCTCGCCGGCAAAGCTGTAGCCGACGACGATCTCGCCCAGGCGCTCCTTGAGGTCGTTAATGCTCGTGGACAGGCACAAGATTGCCATAATCTCGGAGGCGACGGTAATGTCGAAGCCGTCCTCGCGCGGCACGCCCTGGGCCTTGCCGCCAATGCCGTCGATGACGTGACGGAGCTGACGGTCGTTCATGTCGACGACGCGCTTCCAGGTGATGCGCTTAACGTCGATACCGAGCTGGTTGCCCTGCTGAATATGGTTGTCGAGCATAGCGGCCAGCAGGTTGTTGGCGGCACCGATGGCATGGAAGTCACCGGTAAAGTGCAGGTTGATGTCCTCCATGGGGATAACCTGGGCCCAACCGCCACCGGCGGCACCGCCCTTCACGCCAAAGACGGGACCGAGCGAAGGCTCGCGCAGAGCCACGGCGCTCTTGACGCCGCGACGGCGCAGACCGTCGGCAAGACCGATGGTCGTGGTGGTCTTACCCTCGCCGGCGGGCGTGGGGTTGATAGCGGTCACGAGGACGAGCTTAGCCTGATGATCAGTTGGCTCATTGAGCAGGGAGTAGTCGACCTTAGCCTTGTCGAAGCCGTACGGAATCAGATGCTTAACGTCAACGCCGGCGTTCTTAGCCACCTCGGTAATAGGCAGCGGCGTGACGGAACGTGCGATTTCGATGTCAGTAGGCATGGGCGGTCCTTTCGTTACCGGATGAGAAAAAGACCAATCCAGCATAGCACGGGCGCGCAATAGAAAAACACCCGTAACCGATGAATGGCGATATGTTTATCCAATGCCCAGCGATAGCCTAACAGCCTGCCAAAACAAAACCATCCCTAAACGGTTGGCTCGATCCCCAAATGCTCAAACGTGCGAAGGGTTGCTTGGCGGCCCTGGGGCGTACGGATCATCAGACCGCACTGCAGCAGATAGGGCTCATAGACATCCTCAAGCGTGCCCGGGTCCTCGCCTACCGCGCTGGCAAGCGTGGTCAGGCCCACGGCGCGACCGGAGAACGTCTTGGCAAGCGTCTCCAAAATACGGATGTCCATCCAGTCCAGGCCAAGCTCATCGATCTCGAAGAACTCGAGCGCTTGACGGCAAATGTCGAGTTCGATGGGACCGTTACCGCGCACCTGCGCATAGTCGCGCACGCGCTTGAGCAGACGGTTTGCAAGACGCGGCGTGCCGCGCGAGCGCGAGCCTATCTCGAGCGCGCTGGGATGGTCAATCGTCGCGCCCAGGATGGTCGCTGAGCGCGTCACGATCTGGGCGAGCTCCTCGACGGTGTAGTAATCCAGGCGATACGAGATGCCAAAGCGGTCGCGCAGCGGACCGGTCAGCATGCCCGAGCGGGTCGTCGCCGCCACCAGTGTGAACTTGGGGATGTCAAGGCGAATCGAGCGAGCCGCCGGACCCTTGCCGATTACGATATCGAGCGAAAAGTCCTCCATCGCGGGATACAGGACCTCCTCGACCGAACGGTTGAGGCGGTGGATCTCGTCGATAAACAGCACGTCGCCCGGCTGCAAATTGGTAAGGATAGCCGCCAGGTCGCCGGTACGCGCGATGGCAGGGCCACTCGTCGTCTTGATCTGAGCGCCCAGCTCGTTGGCGATAACCGTAGCCAGCGTGGTCTTGCCCAAGCCCGGAGGGCCTGAGAAGATCACGTGGTCGAGCGTCTCGCCACGGCTCTGCGCTGCCTCGATCAACACGCGCAGGCTCTGCTTGATGTGCTCCTGGCCGCAGTAGTCGTCCAAGCGCTGAGGGCGCAAGGTGCGGTCGACATCGAGGTCCTCGGGCGTCAGCTCCGAGCCCACCACGCGCTCACCGTGCGCCATGGATGCCGCCGGCGAGTTGCCGGGCGTCGCCCACAGGTCCTGAGAGTCATCGGCTTCCCACATCACGCATCCATTCCGAGTCGCTTAAGCGCCGCGCCGAGCAGATCCTCGACACGCATATCCTGCCCATCATACCCGCTCAGGGCAACATCGGTCTCCTGCGGGCTAAAGCCCATGGAAAGGAGTGCCGCGCGGGCATCGTCGATCGCCGAGGGAGCGGCAGCGGGAACCGGCATCGCAACCTGGCCGGGAATTACATCGACCGGCACAAAGCCCTTGTCCTTGGCAAAGGTGCTCTTGAGCTCCAGGATGAGACGCTGCGCGGTCTTTTTGCCCACGCCAGGCACCTTGGCCATGCCTTTGTCGTCCTCGGCCATTACCAGAGAATACAGCTGTCCCACGGTATAGGTGGAGAGCACGGCGAGCGCCAGGCGCGGGCCGACGCCCGAAACGGACACGAGCCGGTCGAACATCATGCGCTCATCCTTTGAGGAAAAACCGAAAAGTGTCATGGCGTCCTCGCGCACCTGCATACGCGTGTAGAGGCGGACCTCGCCACCGGGCGTCGGCAACGTGGCCGCAGTGCTACCCGAGATGCCGAGCTCAAAGCCAACGCCCGACACATCGACGACAGCAGAGCTCATCGTGGCCTCGACAAGCGTTCCGTGGAGCTGGGAAATCATCAGTATCCGGTTCCTCTCTGTTGATAGAACTCGCCACCGGTGAGGGCGCGGGTGCGGCTGAGGTTTACGTGGCAGATGGCGCAGGCCAGGGCATCGGCGGCATGGTCGGGATGCGGGTCGTGATCGAGCTGTGTGAGTGTGCGTACCATGTAGGCGACCTGCCGCTTGTCCGCGGCGCCAGTGCCCACCACAGCCTGTTTGATCTGCATGGGCGTGTACTCGCCAATCTCGAGCGCGCATTCCGAAAGTGCGACGAGTGCAGCACCGCGGGCATGCGCCGTGGGGATGGCCGAACGAACGTTGGCGCCAAAGTAAATGCTCTCGATAGCAGCGGTATCGGGACGATAGCGTTCGACAACGCCCTTGAGGTCGCGGGCGATATGCGACAGGCGCACCGCGAGCGGACTTCCGGCACTGGTCTCGATGCAGCCATAGGCACGGCAGCGAACCTCGCCACGCCGCTCCTCGATAATCCCCCAACCCGTATGAGCCAAACCGGGGTCAATGCCCAAGATAACCAAGCCGACCTCCCCTCGCCACAAGCACAGCGCAAGACAAGGCCCCGCGCATCATTCACGAACGTCTGTTCTAGAATAACACAACGGGGCCAAGATGCTTAGTTGAAGTGTCAGGGTTGGAAGCGAATCCTATCCCATAGTTAGTTCTGCGAGAAAAAGGGGAACTGCCTCGGATCAACCGGCGGGTGCGGCATCGGTCCGCCCTGGGGCCCGCCCTGCGGGCCGCCCTGACCGCCCATCATCTTATCGATGGCGTCCTGGACCTCGCCCTCAAACTTCTTCATGCCCTCATGCAAGCGACGCTGGCCGTCCTCGGAGCGCAGCTCCTCCATCTGCTCGGGCGAAATACCCAGTAGCTCGCCCAGCACGCCCATCATCTCGTTTCGCACGCGCTCGCTCGTATCCTCGTCAGCAAAACGGCGCACCTCGGCGCGCGCCAGCGAATCGACCGTCATACGCTCCTTGCCGTTAAGCCCCAGGTCGGACCACGCGAGCATATACGGCCAGGCACGCTCGGCAAACGAACGGGCCGAGACGATCGGCGCCATCGGCAACATGCGGCGGGCAGCCTCACCCTGTCGAACGAGCATCAGCAGCAGCGAGCAGGCCTCAGGCTTGCCAGCGGCCATCGGGATGTCGTCGAAAGATCGATTGCGGTCCACGTGCGCCTCGAGCGCGCCATCGACCTCACCCGGCTCAAGCCCGCCGAGCAGCTGTGCCGCACGGTCGAGCATATCGACCGGACCGTCGAGCGTCGAGAGCGCCTGCGCCAGCACGCGCTCCATACAATCTTCCACTGCGTTGAGCGTCACGAGCTCTTGGGGCACCACGGCAGACGTGCGGTTGCGCACACGCGCCACAAACTCAAGCGTCGACAGGTACACATCGCCAAAGGGCGCAAAGTCGCCCTGGTAGCCGCCGCAAAGCGCCGGCGCCGCCAGCGCGTACTCGGTTTTGGACAGCGGGCTCAGCGCCATCGCACCCAGCTCGAGCGCCGTATCCTCCAGCATCAGGCCCAGCGTGCGCGAGCGCAGGCGCTCGGCATCGCCCGCCGACACGTCGCGATCGAGCACGCGCGCCGCATCCGGTGCATCGCGCTCGACGGTGCGAATGTGCAGACGCTCGGCGATGGCGCGGACGGCGGCACAGCGGGCAGCCTCGGCTTCTTCCTGCGCCGGCGCAAAGATACGGTTGCGCCCCAGCACCAGGCCAATCACATTGCGCGGGCCCAGAGCGTCGACGGCCAGCGCCGCCAGCAGGGACGACGGCAAGTCACCCTCGAGTGCCACCACAGCACGCGACGCACCGTGGGCTCGGGCGTTGTCGCGCACGGCGAGCACCAGCGCCTGCCACAGCCACTCCTCGGAACGGAACTCGGGCAGTTCGTGATCCTCCAGGGCATCGAGCATCACGCCGCGCTGAATCTCCTGAACCAGCAGGCTCTCCTCAAAGCACGGCGCCTGGGCCACCACGCGACCGCAGTCGTCGAGCACAAACGAACCGCCGGTATACACCGACTCGTCATAGGCACCGACCGGCGCCATGCAGGCAAACCACACGCTGCGCTTGGATGCGATCTTGCGGTAGGCGCCGCTGCGAACGGCAGCAATGGCGGCAGTCTCGCGGTCGGTCATGTCAAACGCGTTGAATTGGAAATACGCAATGAGGTCAACACCGGTCGGCAGCATCTCGAGTTCGCGGTCCAAGTCAAAAATCACGGCGATGCGCACGCCGTCCACGTCGAACACCGGCGGCGCCCAACGTGTGTCGTTGTTCTCGCCACGCTGCAGGGCAATGCTCGAACGCGCCGGCACCACATGACCGTCCTTGAGCATCATGTAGTCGAGCAGCGGCTGGCCCTCAAACGAAACCGCCGCGGGCACGATGCAGATCATGTCAAGCTCCTGGATACGCTCGGCGACACCAGTCAAACCGGCAAGCACGTCGTGCTCAAAGTCGGCAGCGCCCACCAGGCCACCGGGCATGGCGCCCATAAAGAGCGGAGCCGGAACGCACAGCACGCGCGCCCCGCGCTCGTGGGCCAGACGAGCCTGGTCCTCGATGCGGCCGCAAATGCCCTCAATATCACCCAGGCGCATATCGATCTGTGCAAGCGCGAGCTTCATGCCCCAGCCCTTTCCGTCGTAAACCATCGAAATCGTAGTAAAAGCGCCGGCCGCATAATGCAGCCGGCGCTTGCATGTGCATATGCTAGCTATGATACCCCGAGCGGGGGCGCGCTCCTAGAATGTCGCGGACCACAGCCCGTGCAGGTTGCAGTAGGCATAGACGGTACCGGTCTTGGAGCCGCCCGCGAAAAACGTCGCGGGTTTCATGCCGGGCTCAAGGTAATGAACCTCTAAGCGGCCCTCGGCCTCAAGCGCAATCCACTCAATGTAGTGTTCGGGCAGGCTGGGGTGCTCGACCGAGCCAACGCGTGCACGAATCACGTGACCGTCGCGCTCGGTCTCGACAACAGGCACGTGCTTCTCGTGCGCCGCGTCCTCAGTGTTTGCGGTCAGTTCCGTGCAACCGGCAGGGGTCGCAACGTCGTCGCCAAGGGCAGCGATGAGCTTACCGTCGGGGTCCTTAAAGAATTTCGCCATGATGTTCTCCTTTGCTGATGTGCCAATGTTCTTGATGGTTCTTATGCCCAAAGGCAGACAAACCATCCACGGCATTGCAAATGAACACATAACGGATCAGGCAAGCGGTCGGGCCAAAATGCGTCGACCGTCCTGCCCACTCCAGCAGTCCCACCCCGCGCGCGGCTAGCGCCCGTCGCCGCCGAGCAGCGCCAGGACATCCTCGCGCGTGAACAGTGCCGACGAGATGCCGTCGCCGCCGAGCACGCTGTTGACCAGATCGCGCTTGGACTCCTGCATCTGCATAATGCGCTCCTCGATCGTGTCCTTGGCGATGAGCTTGTACACGGTCACGGTATGTTGCTGGCCAATACGGTGTGCACGGTCAGTCGCTTGGTCCTGCGCCGCCACGTTCCACCACGGGTCGTAGTGGATGACCACGTCGGCAGCCGTCAGGTTAAGGCCCACGCCGCCCGCCTTAAGCGAAATCAAAAAGACCGGAACCTCGCCCGCTTGGAACTGCGCGACCATCTTGGCGCGGCTCTCCTTAGACGAAGCGCCCGTGAGCTTAAGGAAGACGATGTCCTCCTTGGCCAAGCGCTTACCGATGATATCGAGCATACCCGTAAACTGGCTGAACAACAGGATGCGATGTCCGCCGTCGTGGGCGCCGTGCACGAGCTCCATGCACGTATCGAGTTTGGCGCTCCCCGCCTTGTAATCCTCGTAGTGTAGACGCGGGTCGCAGCAGATCTGGCGCAGCTTGGTGAGCTCGGCGAGCACCTTGAGCTTGTCTTTCTTAAACTCGGATGACTCGCGGTGCTGCACCTGTTGGGCGATACGGTCCTGGTTGGCCAGGTAGAGCTTGCGCTGCTCGCCGGTGAGCTGCGCCATGACCGTATCCTCGATCTTCTCGGGCAGGTCGGCCACCACGTCTTCCTTGACACGGCGCAGCACAAACGGCGACACGAGCGCTTGCAGGCGAGCGGCACTGTCGCCCTCGGCATGCTCGACCGGGCTTTCGAAGCGCTTTGCAAACGATTCACGCGTGCCGAGCAGGCCCGGCATTAAAAAGTCGAAGATGCTCCAGAGCTCGGATAGGCGGTTTTCGATGGGCGTGCCCGTCAGGGCAAAGCGCACGCCGGCAGGCAAGCGCTTTGCGGCGCGCGCCACCTGGGTGAGCGGGTTTTTAATGTACTGGGCCTCATCGAGCACCGCACGGGCAAAGTCCTGCTCGGCGTACTCGTCGATATCGCGCCGCATAAGGTCATACGACGTCACGACCACGTTATGCTCGGCCACGCCGGCAATCTGTACGCGACGCTGCGCCTTGGCGCCCACGATGGCGCACACATCGAGCGAGGGCGCAAAGCGCTCCAGCTCGGCAGTCCAGTTGTACACGAGTGAGGCCGGGCATACCACGAGCGTGGGCTTGGTGTCCCCCGCCTCCACGCGCGCCAGGATATGCGCGATCATCTGGAGCGTTTTGCCCAGGCCCATGTCGTCGGCCAGGATGCCGCCAAGGCCCAGGTGTTCGAGCGAGCCGAGCCACTGGTAGCCGTCGACCTGATAGCCGCGCAGTGTGGCCTTGAGCGAGACCGGCACCGTAAAGTCCATCTTGCCGAGCGTGTCCAGACGCTCGACGGTACGGCGGAACGCAGCGTCGCGATCGGCCTCAAGCGCCGGCGTGCGCGCAAGCATGCTATCGACGAACAGGGTACTCGACGCGGGGAGCGACACGCCGTCGAGCAGGTCGACAGCATCGACACCCAGGTCCTCGGCAAGGCCAAACGCGGCGCGGGCGCCCTCGTCCAGGCGAATGATGTCGCCGGACGTAAGGCGCGCAAACGTCTGGTGGCGCTTGTACGAGTCCAGATAGATGGCAAGGTCGGCCGCCGAAAGACCGCTCGCGCCCAATTCAACATCGAGCAGGTTGCTCTTGACGGTCGCACGCACCGAAAGCTTGGGCGCGGGACGGACCGAAATCTGGCGCAGACGGTCGCTGAGCATAACCTCACCCAACTCGGACAGGGCAGACAGGCCCTCGGTCAGCAGGCAGAACAAGCTCTCGTCATCGCGTTCCTCAAACGCCAGACCGCCCTCGTAAAAGTCGAAATACAGGGCCGCCGTATCCATAACGCGAAACTCTGCCACCTCGTCGCGGGGCGGCACGCCCGGGCGCTGCTCTTCGAAGGGGCTGCCCGGAGCGCCCAGACTAAAGAGGTCTGCCGACCAGTCGCCGTAGGTAACCGTAATTTTGCAGGTCACGAGCCCATCGTCGACGCCGATTGCCATAGCAAAGCTCGGCTCGGGCGCCACGGTATCGAGCGCAGCGGGCGCGGTAAGGTCGGTATAGTCGCGCAAAATGGGCAGAGCCATACGACAGAACTCCCCCACCTGGTCGGCAGCGATATGGACTGGCGTGCGACAGGGCAGCAAGCGCGATAGGAACGGCGCCGCATGCTGGGCAAACGCCACATCGGTGCGGCGCGCACGGCGGGTGTCGACCAGATAAGCTACGTCGCCCGAAGCAAAGCAGTATGCATCGGCCGGCAGGCGCAGATCGTAGCTACCACCAGCCGCCGGCGCGATTTTGGCGGCAAGGAGCGGTGGGCGCTTAGCGGACGCCTCGTCCTCCCCTTGCGGAGACAGCTCAACCGCCACGTCATAGGTGCGATGCGTCGTCGTCCCCCGCGACCAGGCGGGCTCAAAAGAGATGGTCTGGCCGCGCAGCAGGTCCAGCACATATACGATGCTATGCTCGGACAGCGGCAACTGACGCTCGGCGACAAAACCGCTGCGGGCAAAGTCGTACGACGCCGAACGCGAGCTTGTGATGTCATCGAGATAGGCAACTGTCGTCAAGACAAGGCTGAGCAGCTTTGTCGACACATCTTCGAAGGCTTCGGGCGTATGGACAAACGTGAGCTTCTTGCCGTACGAGAAGGTGCCGCCGCGCACGTAGGCATCGGCCATGCCGTCGATATCCTTGACCACGTAGGACACCGAACCGCAGCGAATGCGGAACTCGAGCGCCCAGCTAAAGCGGTCGGCGAACAGCGGATTGTAGTACGGCACCAACGAGGGCTCCAACGCCGCTTTGGGGGCGTCGGGACCAACGGCACCGGCAAGCTTGCGGCGCATGCTCGCCAGCTCATCCATGCGCGCGTTCGAAAGATCGGAGAGCGCCGCCATGAGGCTGGGACTCGTGGGGACAGGTGCTGGGAAGGGAAAGTTGGGGTTGACCGTGGGCGTTGTAGGCGCGGGACGCGCGGACTGTTTGGGCTGAGCCGCAAACGTGCGGACCGGCGTGCGCAAACCTTCGACGGGCTCGGCACCGCTGGCGTCCAGGTACGCCAGCGCCGTGGCGATGGCGTGCTTGCACATGCCGGGGTAGCGATAGGCAGCGGGGCAATCGCAGTCGTAGTCGATCACCTCGTGCTCGTCCATGTCAAGCGCCACGTGCGTCTTGTACAGGTCGCCGCGCGAGCCGCGCACCGAGCCCTCAACCGTCACGTTTTTGGAGAAGCGCGAGCCGCTGTCCTCGATCGACAGAACGGCGCCGTTGAGCATGAGCGAACGCCCCTTCATAAAGGTTCCGCTCAACGCCGCCTCTTTGCGAAGCGCCTGCACAAACGTCCCCTGCGCCATCACTTCCTCCAATCTCACCCGGGGTAGCTTAGATAACCGTCACGCGGCCTTGGTTGCCGACGATGGCCTTTGCCTCTGCCAGCAGCGGAATCGAGCGTGCATTGACCTTGGCCGGCACCTCAGCGCGCAGCACGCGCCCGTCGACTTGCTCAATAAAGATCTCCACGCGGTCGCCGCCCGGGTTGGTGGTGAGCACCGTGGCCAGGCGCGCCATATTGCCCTGGCTAAAGCGGCTGTTGGGCACCATGACCTCAAAGACCTTGGGCTTGTTTTTCTCCTCGCTAAGCTCCAGCGGCACAATCTCCTGCGCGATGATCTGGTCGCCGCGGTCCGAGCGCTCGAGCTTGCCCTTAATGCGCACAAACGCGTCGGACAGCTGCGCGCCGGTCTCGGGATCGACCTCGCCGTACAGATACCCCTCGGCCTCCTTGTAGGTCTTGGGGAACACCACGACCGTGGCCTCGCCTTCCATGTCCTCGAGCTGCACGATGCCCATGGGGTCGCCGTTTTTGGTCACGCGCTTGGACACGCTCGAGACCATGCCGGCCCACCACAGCGCCTTGCCCTCGGGAATCTCCTGGTTGATGGTACCGCCCGTGGGGTTTTGCACCTCATAGCCGGTGTCGATCTGCGAGAACGAGAAGTCGCGCGCTTTGCTAAGTGCATACTCAAACGGGCGCAACGGGTGGTCCGAGACATAGATGCCCAGAACCTCCTTCTCCTGGCTCAGCTTAAGGTGGCGGTCCCACTCCTGGCCGTCCGGATCGGGCACGCTCACCTCAAAGCCCGAGCCCTCAACGTCGCCGAACATATCGAAGAACGACGTCTGGCCGCTCGCGCGATCCTTTTGGCGCTTCACGGCGGCATCGATGATGTTCTCGGGGTTGTTCTTATCCACAAAGTGCATCATCTGGCGACGCGGATACCCCGTGGAGTCGAAGGCGCCTGCCTTGATGAGCGATTCGATCACGCGACGGTTGGCCTGGCTCGAGTCCACGCGCTCGACAAAGTCGTGCAGCGTCTTAAACGGGCCGCCCGCCTCGCGCTCGGCGATAATCGCCTGCGCCACGCCAGTGCCCACGCCGCGGATGCCGGCCAGACCAAAGCGCACGCCCTCCTTGGTAGCCGTGAACTCGGTACCGGACTCGTTGACATCTGGCGACAGCACGGGGATGCCGTCGTGGCGGCACGCCGAGACGTAATGAACGATCTTGTCGGTCTTGCCCGTGTAGGACGTCAGAACGGCCGCCATGTACTCGTGCGGATAGTGCGCCTTGAGCCACGCCGTCTGCATAACCAGGATGGCGTAGCCGGCGGAGTGCGACTTGTTAAAGGCGTAAGACGCGAACTCGAGAACATCGTCCCAAATCTTCTGGGCGACCTCGCGCGTGTAGTTGTTCTTGATAGCACCGTTCATCCAGTGGTCGTAGGTGGTCTCGTCCGAGCCATCCTCCCAGTGGAGCACCGTCGACGTGAGCAGCTTGATCTTTTTCTTAGCCACGGGCTTACGGATACGCGAGTCCGATTCGCCCTTGGAGAAGCCGCACATCTCGACGGAGATGAGCATAACCTGCTCCTGGTAGACCATGGTGCCGTAGGTTTCGCCCAGGATGTCGTCCAGGCGGTCGTCGTAGGAGACGGCCGGCTCCTTGCCGTTCATACGGTTGATGTAGGACGAAACCATGCCGGCGCCCAGCGGGCCCGGGCGGTACAGAGCGATCAATGCCACGACGTGCTTGTATTCGGTGGGTTTCATGTTCTTGATCGTGGCCGTCATGCCGGCGGACTCGACCTGGAAGACGCCGGCGGTGTGGCCGGAGCCCATGAGCTTAAAGATCTCGGGATCGTCAAAGGGAATCTCTTCCTCTTTGATGTCGATGCCGAAGTTCTTTTTGATGTTTGCCTTGGCCTTGGAGATAACCGTCAGCGTGCGCAG
The DNA here is from genome assembly GCA_018377855.1 of Collinsella sp. GTDB lineage: Bacteria > Actinomycetota > Coriobacteriia > Coriobacteriales > Coriobacteriaceae > Collinsella. The sequence goes on from JAGZYM010000004.1 coordinate 45,013, forward strand.
GCCAAGGAAGTCCATCTTGAGCAGGCCCATGTCGGCAACGGTATGGCCCTCGTACTGGGTAATCTCGACGCCGCCCTTGGTGTCGAGCTTGGTGGGCACATGCTCGTTGACGGGGTCGCGGCAGATCAGAACGGCGCACGCGTGCACGCCCTCGCCACGGGTGAGGCCCTCAATCGAGAGCGCCGTGTCGATGATGCGGCGGGCGTCGTCGTCCTTTTTATAGGCCTCGGCAAAGTCGGGGTTAAACAGATCCTCTTTGCCGGGTTGTTTTTCGAGCACCTGCTTGAGCTTGACCTTGGGGTCGCTCGAGACCATCTTGGACAGGCGCTGGCCCATGTAGACCGGGTAGTCCAGGACGCGCGCGGCGTCGTTGATGGCCTGCTTGGCCTTAATGGTCGAGTAGGTGATGACGTGGGTGACCTTCTCGGGGCCGTAGAGCTGGCGAACGTGCTCCACGACCTCGAGGCGCCGCTCATCGTCGAAGTCCATATCGATATCGGGCATCTCGGTACGCTGCGGGGACAGGAACCTCTCGAACATCAGGCCGTTCTCGAGCGGGTCAAACGCGGTGATGTTCATGGCGTAGGCGACGATAGCGCCGGCGGCCGAGCCACGGCCGGGGCCGACGCCGATGCCGTTGTCCTTAGCCCATTGCACGTACTCGGCGACGATCAAAAAGTAGGCGGCAAAGCCCTTGTCGCAGATGACCTTGTATTCGTACTCAAAGCGCTCTTTGATGTTGACGCCGCCGATCTCGCGCGTGGCCCAGTCGTCACCGTAGTGCTGGCGCAGGCCTTTCTCGCACTCGCGGCGGAACTGGCTCTCGTGCGTCTCGCCGGGATCGAGCAACGGGAATCGCGGCAATATGATGGAGTCCCAGTCCAGCTCAACGTAGCACTTGTCAGCAATCTCGAGCGTGTTGTCGCAGGCCTCGGGGCAATACGGGAACATCGCCCGCATCTCCTCCTCGGTCTTCATGTAAAACTCCGAGCCGGTCATGCGCATGCGGTTGGGGTCGTCGACCTTGGCATTCATACCAATGCACATGATGACGTCCTGCACGGGCGCATCCTCGCGGCGCAGGTAGTGGAAGTCGTTGGTGGCGATGACCTTGACGCCCACCTGCTTGGCGATGTCGATGAGCGTACGGTCCATCTGCTCGTCAGTCAGGCCGTTGTCGGTGGTGATGCCGTGTTCCTGGATCTCGATGTAGAAGTCACCGGGCTCGAAGGTATCACGGAAGGTCTCGGCCCACTTGATGGCGCCTTCCATGTCGCCGCGGTCGATGTATTTGGGGATGATGCCCGCGATACAGGCGCTCGTGCAGATCATGCCCTTGGCATGGCGGCGCAGGTTGTCGAGCGTCACGCGCGGCTTGTAGTAAAAGCCCTGCACGGCGGCCTCGGAGACCGTCTGCATTAGGTTGACGTAGCCCTCCTGATCCTTGGCCAGAAGGATCATGTGGTAGAGCTCGGGCTTGTGGTCGCGGGCAAGGGTCTCGTCCGGCGTAAAGTAGACCTCGCAGCCAAAGATGGGCTTGATGACCAGGGGCGGTTTGAGCTCGTCGATGTTGCCCTTCTCGTCCCACATGGCCATGTCTTTGACGTACTGGGCATGCTCGCGCGGGTTTTCCTCGGGATCGGGCTCCACCAGCTCGTCGCGGCGGTCCTTTTCCAAGAAGGCCTTGTCGTGGCTCCAGGTTTTGTACTCGGGCGTGTTGTGATTGACGGCGTCGCAGGCCAGCGCCAGGTCGGGCACGCCATACATGTAGCCGTGGTCGGTAATGGCCACGGCGGGCATGCCAAGTTCAACGGCACGATTGACCATATCCTGGATACGGGTTGCGCCGTCGAGCATGGAGAAAACAGTGTGATTGTGCAGATGGACGAATGCCATGTGATGAGCTCCGATGCGGGTTCGTGTTCTGACTGAACGATTTTACCGCACGGCACGGACAGCACCCGAACCTAGCCAAACCAACACGGCTCCTCTTGCAGTTGCGGTGAAATGCGGACTGTTTGGCGGCTTTTTGGCCAAAACAGTCCGTATTCCACCGCAAGTTATCTGAGGGCTAGAAGTTGTAGGTGACCACTTGAGGTTCGGCGGGTTCGACGAAGAGGGTCGGATCCGGCTGCTCCACGCGGACGAACTTGACGGTCACGGCCTCAAAGCCCGCCTTGTGCAACACGTCGGCGTAAACGCGCGCCTGCAGGGCGTGCTTCTCGAGCAGCTGGTCCGGCGTCTCGTCCGGCGTGCCGCCCGTCTTGTAATCAATGACCAGGGCGCGCGACGGATCGGCCGGGTCGGTGGCCAGTGCATCGATGGCGCCCTCGGCATAGGCACCGTAGCGAGCGATGTCCTCGTCCTCGCAGCCCAGCGAAAAGAACGGCACCTCGGCGCGAACGCACGGCCACGCGAGCAGATCGGCACGAACAGCCGACTTGAGCCAGCGGTTCAGGGCAACGTCGAAGCGTTCGCGCTGCTCCGACGTCAGGCGCCACAGGCGCGCCAGAGCATCGGCACGCTCAGCGGGCAGCGCATCGGAACCCATCTCGATCAGCCACTGGCAGGCGGCATGGAACGCCGAGCCCAGCGCCATGGGGTTGCCGGCGGGCTCGACAGCGGCCACGTCCGCATCCGTCATCTCGGAACCATCCGACTCCGCATCATCGCCAGCCTCGTCCATGGGCACACGCGCCTCGGCGGCACGGTCCTCTGTCTCGGCATGGAGCGCCGCGGCGATTGACGAGTAGCTATACGAGTCACGCACCGGAAATGGACAGATGCCCATGCGCACGCCCACTGCCTGGGGATACACAAGCTCAAACGAATCGGGCTTGGGGTCGGCAGGACCAGGGACGATTGTACTGGCCGAATCGTCGGCAGCATCTGCATCGGCATCGCCGCGGACAAGCCTGCCCTCGACATCCAGCGAAGCGTTGGCCTCAAACGCCTGCTCGCCAAAGGTAAAGCCCGCGAGCGAGATGAGCTCGTAGTCGCCCGGCTTGGAGTTGTCGAACACCAAACGGTCGCTATCGAGCTGCGGCATGTCCAGAGCGTCCGTCGGCAGAATGCGGCGCAGGACATCGTAGGTCAGATCCGTCTCGACATCGAAGGTCGGCGCCGCCACCTTGCCGCGGCTCACGCCGGCATCCATCGCCAAGATCACCAGCTCGCGCGCACGCGTCATGGCGACATAGAGCAGACGAGCCCGCTCCTCGAGCGAAAGCTGCAGGTCGTCGTTGCGCAGGCGAACGAATGCCTCGGCGGGAGAACCCGTCGCGCAGACATCCTCCATGAGCTCCGGCGGTAGCCACAGCGACGTGCCCTTGCCCTTAAACGCGTGCTCAAACTGCTTTTTGACGTCGTCGCCCTTCACAAAGGTACCGTCGGCGAGCTTAACGCCGTCGAAACGTGCCGGCAGTGCCACGACCTGTGCTCCGCCCTCGACGCGACCCATCTGTGCCGCACCCGAGGACTTACGCACGCCAAAGCACTCGGCGACCGCCACGACCGGATATTCCAGACCCTTGGAGGCATGCACCGTCATGATGCGCACCGCGCCGTCGCCCTCCTCGTTGAGGGCACCCGGGGCTTCCTTGCCCGCCAAGAAGCGGTCGAAGGCCAGCACGATGGAACGCGGCGAGTTGCCGAACTCGGCCTCCGCCTCGGCCACGGCATCGAGCGCCTTGAGCACGTTGGCGGCAATGGCCTTGCCCTCGGGACCACGCTGTGCCAGACGTACAAACCAGCCGGAGGCGTTGACCACGTCGCGCGCGATGGCGGCGAACGAATCGCGGCCCACGCGACGAAGCGCATACCGCAGCACCTCGCGGGCGCGCGTCACCAGCGGCAAGTCTTGCAAACCCGGCACGTCGAAATCACTCATGATGCCCGCATCGATGTTGCGGCGCGACGTCTCGCCTGTCTGCTCGTCGAGTTTGGTCGCCAGCGCCAGGAACTCCTGGGCGCCGAGCGCAAACATCGGCGAGGCGAGCAGCGGCATAAGGCCCTGCGCCGTATCGGCCGGATTGGCGAGCGCGCAGACCAGGGCACGCACCGTCTGCACCTCGGCAGCCTGGGCAAAGACCGAGCCGCCCGCGATGACGCAGTCGAGCCCCTGATCGCGGAAAGCCTGCGCGTAGACATCTGCGTTGGTCATGCGGCCCAGCAGCAGCACCATGCCGCCCTGGGGCTGGCCGGCATCGGCAAGTGCGCGGAAGCGTTCGGCGATCGCACGGGCCTTGGCCTGCGTGCGCTCCTGCGTACTGCCGCCGGCAACAAAGAGGGCCTGGCGACGCGAGGCGTCCGCCACCAGCGTGTCCTTGCGGCCGTCGCTCGCCTCAAGATCCAAAAAGCCCTGCATCAGGCCGCCATCGTCGCCATCAAAGACGCGCGCCACGTAACGCAGCACCTCGTCATGGCTGCGGAAGTTGCGCACGAGCTTAACGAGCTCGCCAGCAGGGGCGTCGGCCGCGGCAGTCGCCTCGGGCGCGGTAGACGAGCCCACCTTGCGCTCCTGGCGACGGAAGACCTCGACCTCGGCGCCGCGGAAGCGGTAGATCGACTGCTGCGCATCGCCCACGGTACAAAGCGCACGCTCCCCCGCGCCGGTCAGGTAACGGATCAGGTCGACCTGCATCTGGTCGGTATCCTGGAACTCGTCGATCATGACCATCTTAAAGCGGCCCTCGTAGGCGGCTCGGATGGCGGGATAATCGCGCAGCGCCTCATATGCCATGCGCAGCAGATCGTTATTGTCGAGCGCGGACTGGTCGGCCTTGAGCGCACGGTACTCCGCCTCCACGGAACGGGCCAGGCCCACCAGCGCATCGAGCGCCGGGCCACCGCAGGCAAGCACGATATTGATAAACGCATCGGCGGCCTCGGCCTTGAGCAGCTCGGCTTGCTCCTTAGGGAATGCCTTGCTCGCGCGCGGCATGGTGCACGACATCATGAGTCGCGCCGCATCGGCCATGGTCTTGCCGCTCGCCTCGAACGCGTCGATGGCATCGAGCGCCGCCTGCGCCTTCTCGGTCGAGGCCTTGCTCGCACCCAGCGCCGCGCGATAGGCATCGGCGAGTGCCGAGGTATCGGCCTGGCCGCGCGCCACGCGCACGTCGTCCATACCGCCCGGCAACTGGCTCGACAGCTCCAGCAGGTCGCGCACCAGACCCTTGATGGTCGTACCGCCGCCAAAGGAACCGCCCTCGCCCGCCATGGGATACCAGGCATAGAGGGCCTTGAGCGATGCCGCGAGCTCGGGGGCGGCATCGGGTGCCGTCGCGCGACCCAGCACATGCTCAACAGCCTGATCCATGAGCTCGTCGGTATCGGTGAGCACCGTGAACTCGGGGTCGATGCCCAGCTCCAGCGCGTGCGCGCGCAGGATACGCGAGCACATGCCGTGAATGGTCGAAATCCACGCGTCGTCGACGGTCAGTGCTTCCTCGTCCATACCCTCGTCGATAAGCGCACGGCGCACGCGGTCGCGGATCTCGGCCGCGGCATCCTTGGTAAAGGTGATGGCGAGTACCTGGTCCAGATGCTCGACGAACGGACCGGATTCGGGCGAGAGCGCATAGACGATGCGGCGCGTGAGGGTAAAGGTCTTACCCGAACCGGCGCCCGCCGAGACAAACAGCGGGCGGTCGAGCGTTTTGACAATCTGCAGCTGTTGCGGCATCAAAGTCGAAAGATCCATGGTCTACACGTCCCTCCTTACAAACGTTCCTTCGTGGTTATACGAGCAGCGGGCATGCGCGGCCTGCGTCGACGCCGGGTCGACAGCAGCGACGTTGCCCGCCTCGAGTTCGCGCAAGCGCTCGGCGATGCCGGCCTCCACGCGATCGAGCAGGGCGTCGAAGTCCATGCTGCCACCCTCGCCGGGGAAACCTTTCTTAAGGCCCGGGATGCGGCCGTCGCCGCGCTCTTCCTCGAGCAGCTCGGCGCTCGCGGCACCGCGCAACGCCGGCTTGCCGCCCTTGGTCGAAAAGTAGAGCGCCGCGCGGGTGTCCAAATCCAGCGCCCGGCGCATGGCCTGGGCGTAGATAAGCGTTTGGGTATGTGGTGGCAACCAGCGCGGATCGTCGATGGGTGCCGTGCCCGATTCCTCGTCGCGCACCGTAGGGTCGGCGAGCTTAAACTCCTCAACGCCCGTGCGATGCTTGTAGTCGATCACCACGGCACGATTCTCGGCGTCCACGTCCACGCGGTCGATGCGCCCGCCAAGCGGCCAACCGGCATACTCGACCTTGAGCTCGTTGAAGGCGAACTCCAGGTAGCGCGGGGCAAAGGGGGCAAGTGCCTCGGACTCGTAGGCAAGCACACCCTCCAGCTGCGGCAAGATCTCGGCCACCTGGCGCTCCTCCACCGGGGAGAGCGGCACCAGCGGGCCCTCCGTGCCGCGCTTGCCAGCGTGCTCGGCCAACGTCTCGTCAAAGACCTCGTGCAGCAGCTCCTGTGCACGCGGCAGATTCTCGGGCGTCACGCGCTCCATGCCTTCTTGGGGCAGACGGGCATGCAGATGCTCCAGCACGTCGTGGACAAAGTTGCCCTTCTCCATGTTGTCAAAGCCCGCGTCGATAGACTGGGGCTTGACGCGATACGACACGAACCAGCACAGTGGACAGGTAGAATAGGCCTCGATCTGCGAGGCGGACGTCAGACGCGGCACGAGCGGCGCGTTCTCGCCCTCGCCATCGCGACGGCGCAGAACCAGATACGGAATGGCTTCATCGCTCAGGTGCTGAGGGGCTTCGCAGGTCACGCGCTCGCGCTTGAGGCCTTCACCTGCCGCGGGATCAAAGTCGGCGATGATATCGCCCTCGCCCACGCACGTGGGCTTGGCAGCGCCAGCGGCCTCGGCATGTGCCCGCAGCTCGGTCCATACGGCTGCCGGGTAGCACTCTCGCGCCTGGCGATCGTGTGTCACGCGGGCAAGCGCGACCGGACCGCTCGTCGCCTGCATTGCACGGCCAAAGCGCACGCGCAGCAGGGCGGCGGGCTCCAAAGACACGCCGTCGCGGCGCAGCTCGGCCATCAACGTGGCAAGCGGGCCCTCTTCGTGCGAAAGCGGATAGCTGTCCAGGTCGACATCGGCAAACAGCACGGCATCGTAGCCGCCAGGACGCAAAACCGACGCATCGGCAAGCGACACGAAGCGCACTTGTGCCCGTGGCGTGCGATCGACCTCGTAGGTCGCGTAATCGTAAGCGGTACTGCGCTTGTCCACCTTGGTTCGAACGCCGTCGAGAACCGGCACGGTCGCGGCCTGCGACACGTCGAGTGCGCGAGCATCGTTCATAAGGATGTCGATGGCATGGCGCAGCAAAGCCGTCTCTGCCTGGCGACGGGCCTGGCCGTCAAGGCCGCCTAGAGCGCGATCGGGCAGCGCCTCGGCAACGGCGAGCATGGCCTTGAGCGCCGTCACGGGTTTGTCGCGCCACAGCGCCTGGAACACGTCCGAGACCACACACGGCACGTTCTTAAACCAGTTTTCGTCGCTCGCCGCCTTGCGCGCGCCCCTCACCTGACCCTGGACGCTCTGCAGCAGGCTCTTAACGCCCGCAGTGGTCTTGTTGCGCGACAGGCGTATGTTCTTGTCGAAGCCGCGGGCGCTCGCGGCGTCGGCACCCGAAAGCGGACTGTAGATCCAGTCGGTAAGCTCCGGCGCGGGCCACCACTCGGTCTTTGACGCCATGCCCTCATCGGCGGCCTTCATGCACTCGATCAGGCCGGCAAGCGCCGCAAACTGCCTGCCCGCAATGGATTGAGAAAACGCCGTGAACTCAGTCGTCTCGGCCGCAATGTGACGCGCCGCCAGACGAGAGGCGAGTTCGCCGAACAGCTGGGGTGCCCGGGCAGAAACAACGAGCACGCGCACGGGGTCGGCAGAAGCGCCGTCGACCTCGGAACCCCGGCACGTTTTTACCAGATCATCAATTGCGTCCGCATAAGCATGAGCACGGGCATGGGGGCCAGCGACCTCAATAAAGGCAGGCTGAGCGGCGGTCCCGTAAGCGGCATCAGACGCGCCGACACCCTCCCCTAGCGGCGCGATCTCAAACAACACATCGCGGGCATCAAATGCCGTGGCAAGCTCCTCGCGCATCGCCGCCTGCTCGCGGGCAAGCAGCACGACGACCTCTCCCCCATTGTTCGCCACGGCAGACAGCAGCTCGAGCAGACCGTGCGTAAACGACGTGATACCGCGCACGCATACGGCGCGAGTGCACGCCGGCAGGCTATCGGCCAGGACACTGGTCATAATGTCAGCTGCCTCGCAGGGCTCAACCATATCTCGACGGTCCAAACCGCCCGCGTAGGCGCGCAAAAGCTCGAACACACGAGCCTCGGCATCGCTTTTTGGCTCAGGCTGGCAGTTGTCGCCACGGCATCGTTCGGCACCCGTCCCCGCAACGCCCGGCAACACGTCGCGGGCCATGCGCGCGAGCATGCGCACTGTGCCCTGGCTGCGCGAAAGCGGCTGCAGGTCGGCATCGTCGAGACGCGTGACCATGTCCGAGAACAGCATCTGGCGCTGCAGGTTGTCGACGAAACCGCGCCCGTCGCCCAAAAGCTCCCAAAGCGAGCGAAGCCACGATGTAGACGTCTTGTAGTCGATACCCAGCGAAACGCCGGCTTCCGCCGCATCATGACGGCACAGGTCGAGCTCGGCAAACGTAGGTGCCAGCAACACGGCACGCCCGTGGCGGACAATAAGGTCGGCAAGCAGCGCCGACTCGGCATCGCTCAAATCCGTGCCGGCATTGGTGGTATAGATTCGAACAGGCATGGTCCTCCGCTCAAACTGTTCGCAATAATCAATGCATCCATCCTACCCGCCCACGCGGACAGATTTGCCCCACGCCAACAGATTTGATCCCTTGAGGACGGAGGAAAATGGATCACAGAGGAGGTCAGTCTAACCCGGTGATCCGTTTTCCTCCGTCCCCAAGGGATCAAAAAACCGCCCCCGGAGGGACGGTTCTTCGTAATTCAATGTTGTCGCCGGCCTACTCGCCATCCTCCAACTTAATGAGGATCTTGCGGTAGCCACCGTACTCGCCGTTCAGCGCCTTTGAAACGCGGCTCACCGTGGTGGACGAAGCGCCGGTACGGGCCTGAACCTCAACATAAGGCTCGCCCTCGTCCAAATAGCGCGCAACCTGCAAACGCTGAGAAAGGTCGCAAATCTCGCGCGGCGTGCAGATATCGGTCAAAAACGCTTGGATATCCTTCTCGTCGTCCAAAAGGCTAAATGCGTGGACCAGCTGCTTGACATCAGGCTTGTCAAACATGTTCTCGATATTCATCGATCACCGCCAAACCCGCCAAAAGGCATCGAAGTTGATACTGACATCGGGCATCGTTCGCCCGTTCTATGCAATAGGGCAACGCCTGTGGCTTTTGCCCGTAGCAGTGTAGCACACCACCAAACTAAAGCGACAAGACTCTCTGCCAGCGGCGCGTTTTTCAGGACGAACGCCGTTTAGAAACCGAATGCGCACGTAAGCTCCACGAATATTTGAGACAATGGGCGCCCAAACACCGCGGCGCGCCCGCGCAACCATCCAGGTCGCCGCCGCAAGCCGCTTCACGCGACGCCAGCAACCCCGGCGCAAGAAAGGATTCACGCCATGCGCTTTATGCTTAACTGGCTCTTCACCTCGATCGCCATCGCGATCGCCACGTTCCTCGTCCCCGGTATCCAACCCTTCGGCTTTGCCGAGGCCTGGGTCTGCTTTGCCTTCGTGGGACTGTTCCTCAACATCGTCGACTCGCTCGTCAAGCCGTTCCTGACGGTCATCTCGCTGCCGCTCACTATTATCACGCTTGGTATTTTTCAGCTCGTAGTCAACAGCTTTATGCTCGAGCTGGCCAGCTACCTGTCGGTCAATCTGCTGGGCGCGGGTATCTCCATTGCCGGCTTTGGATCGGCCTTTATGGGCAGCATCCTGGTATCCATCATGCGCAGCATTCTCGACAGCATCGCCGAGGGCTAGAACTGTTCAATACGAACCGTCATATCGACCCAAAACGAAGGCCGCCCATCGCAAAAATGGGCGGCCTTCTTATTTGTCAAGTCTCAAAGGACGAGAGAGTCTACCATTTCCACCCCGTCCCCAAACGCAGGTGTGGGTTAGATGACGTAGTCGTAGCCATGGTTGGGAGCAACAAGTTGATCGAGCGTCACACCGTCGAGGTAGTCGTTGATGAGCTTGTCAAGGTTCTTCCACACGTCAAGCGTGGGGCACTCATCCGAACGCGAGCAGCCTTTGCAGTCGCCATCCAGGCAGGCGACCGGCGCCAGACTGCCCTCGGTCAGGCGCAAGATCTCGCCCACCGTGTATTGCTCGGGCGGGCGCGTGAGCACATAGCCGCCGCCCTTGCCGCGCATGCCCGAGAGCATGTTGGCGCGCACGAGCGTAGCCAAAATGTTCTCGAGATATTTCTCGGAAATCCCCTGTCGCGCCGCGATCTCTTTGAGCGGGATGCGACCGGCTGCCTGGTGCTCGGCCAGATCGACCATAACGCGCAGGGCATATCTGCCCTTAGTAGAAACCAACATGTATAGTGCTGCCTTTCGGTCATTTAGTCCGTAGAAATTCTAGCCGAAAAATTGGTTTTGAAAATACCCATTCCCGTCAAGATGGTTAATCGACTCGTCATAATCTTCTATTTCCTATTGCGTTACTAGGCTTTACTGTCTACTATGCTTGCCAACAGCAAAACGAACAACCTATAAGGTTTGTGGGTTTCGCTGCTACACACACACCGTAAAACCACACGGCATCCAGTCATTTGAACACTTTGGAGGTTCACCATGAGCAATGTTTATACGTCCATCGATCAGCTTATCGGCCACACCCCGCTTCTGGAGCTCACTCACTTTGAGGCCGATGAGGACCTCAAGGCCCGCGTGCTCGTCAAGCTGGAATACTTCAACCCCGCCGGCTCCGTCAAAGACCGCGTCGCCAAAAACATGATCGACGAGGCCGAGAAGGCCGGCAAGCTCGTGCGCGGCGGCGACTACACCATCATCGAGCCCACGAGCGGCAACACCGGCGTCGGCATCGCCTCGGTGGCGGCTGCCCGCGGCTACAAGGTGATCATCACCATGCCCGAGACCATGTCCGTCGAGCGCCGCAAGCTTATGCAGGCATACGGCGCACAGCTCGTGCTCACCGACGGCTCCAAGGGCATGAAGGGCGCCATCGCCAAGGCCGAGGAGCTGCAGAAGGAGACCCCCAACAGCATTATCGCCGGCCAGTTTGTGAACCCCGCCAACCCCGCCATCCACAAGGCCACGACCGGCCCCGAGATCTGGGATGACACCGACGGCGAGGTCGACATCTTCGTCGCCGGCGTTGGAACCGGCGGCACCGTGACCGGCGTGGGCGAGTTCCTCAAGGAGCAGAACCCCGAGATTAAGGTCGTCGCCGTCGAGCCCGCCACCTCCCCGGTGCTCTCCAAGGGCCAGGCCGGCCCGCACAAGATCCAGGGCATCGGCGCCGGCTTTGTGCCCGACGTCCTCGACACCCAGGTCTATGACGAGATCATCCCCGTCGAGAACGACGACGCCTTTGCCACCGGCCGTGCCGTGGGCCACAAGGAGGGCGTGCTCGTGGGCATTTCGTCCGGTGCCGCCGTGTGGGCCGCACTGCAGCTGGCCAAGCGCCCCGAGAACGAGGGGAAGACCATCGTGGCCCTGCTTGCCGACACCGGCGAGCGTTACCTGTCCACGGCACTGTTCCAGGACTAAGGGCCTGTCGCCCATAGGTTGAGCCCACGGACGAGCCGGTCTCCTCTCTCCCGGCAGCCTGAGCCCATCCAATCAGGGTGTCCCACGAGACGTCCGAACTTGCTACAATGTCTGCGGCGCGGAACCAGCCTCCCGCGCCGCTTTTCTTTTTTGGCCACATGCCACCAAGGAGAACCTCCCCATGCACAACAAGCGCGTGCTCGTCGCCATGAGCGGCGGCGTCGATTCCAGCGTGACCGCGTACCTGCTCAAAAGCCAGGGCTACGAATGCGTCGGCGCCACCATGCGCCTCACCTGCCCCGCGCCCGATCCCGTCACGGGCATGAGTAAGGTCGACCGCGACATCGCCGATGCAAAGGCTGTCGCCGAGCGCCTGGGGATGCCCCACCATGTGCTCGACCTGCAGCAGGCCTTCGACCGCAACGTTATCGAGCGCTTCGTGACCGCCTATCAGGAGGGGCTGACGCCCAACCCATGCATCATCTGCAACCGCCACATTAAGTTTGGCGCATTGCTGGATGCGGCGCTGGATATGGGCTGCGACTACATCGCCACGGGCCACTACGCCAAAACGAGCCAGGCGTCCGACGGAACCTGGCAGCTGTACCGCGGCGAGGACCCCAAAAAGGACCAGAGTTACTTTTTGTATTCGCTTACGCAGGAACGCCTGGCGCACACGATCTTTCCGCTGGCTGGGCTGGACAAAGAGCGCGACGTGCGCCGCATTGCCGCCGAGCAGGGCTTTACCAACGCCAAGAAGGCCGAAAGCGAGGACATCTGCTTTATTCCAGACGGTGACTACGCGGGCTATATCGAGCGCCGCTGCGGACATCCCGCTGCACCGGGCGACATTGTGTGGCGCGACGGCAGCGTGGTCGGGCGCCACAACGGTGCGCTGCGCTACACCATCGGTCAGCGCAAGGGCCTGGGCGTCGCGATGGCGCATCCCGTGTACGTAACGGGCGTCGACGCCGACAGCAGCACCGTGCATCTGGGCGAGGCCGAGGACCTAACGGCCACAGCGCTCACGGCCAACGACTGGATCTGGAGTGCCCCTGCCGACCGCATGAAGGCAGAGCTCACGTCCGGTGGCATTCGCGTAGGTGCCAAGTACCGCTATCGTCAGAAAGACCAGGCAGCGACCCTTGCGCGCGGCGAAGACGGGCAAATGCTGCTAACTTTTGACGACCCGCAGCGCGCCATCGCCCCCGGCCAAGCCGTTGTAGTCTACCGCGGCGACATCGTCCTCGGCGGCGGCACGGTAACCGGCGCACTTAAGTAGCCCCATCCCCTTCATAAATTGCGGTGAAATAAGGACTGTTTAAGCGTTTAAAACCGCCAAACAGTCCCTATTTCACCGCAACTTAGAGAGGACGGCCTCGGTCGGTACTGCCGTATCAGCCGAGGCCGCTGCATCGCTAGCGCTGTACGTAGGCTCGGACCAGCTCGTAGGTGTTGCGCACGCCGTCCATGTGGCTGCGCTCGTAGTTGTGGCTCGCATACACGCCGGGGCCGATCAGGCCGTGACGGATGTCGTAGCCGGCAGAGAGCGTGGCCTCAACGTCCGAGCCGTAGTGCGGGTACACGTCGATGGCGTAGTCAAGTTCAAGCTCGCGCGCGATATTGGACAGCGTGGTCACCAGGTCGTAGTTGTACGGACCACCCGAATCCTTGGCGCAAATCGACACCATGCGCTCGGTGCAGCCCAGGTCGTCGCCCACGCAGCCCATGTCAACGCTGATCATCTCGCGCGTGTCGGCCGGCACGAAGGCACCGCCATGGCCGACCTCCTCGTACACGGTAAAGAGCAGCGAAACCTTACGCGAAAGCGTCACCTCGCCAGCGGCGACGGCACGCGCCAAGCCCAGCAAAATGGCGGCCGAAAGCTTGTCATCCAGGAAGCGGCTCTTGATGTAGCCGCTCTCCGTCACCGTGGTACGCGGATCCATAGCGATGATGTCGCCGGTCTGAATGCCCAGCTCAAGCACATCGTCCTTGCTGTCGACATTCTCATCGAGCAGGATTTCCATGTTCTTCTCGATGGTCTTGACCGGCTCGTCGGCCACATGCGCCGAAGGCTCGGTATTGAGGACCACGCCCGTGTAGACATTGCCGTCGCGCGTGTAGACGGTGCAGTTCTCGCCATCGGCCGTAGACCACTGATGCCCGCCGAGCGTCGTGGGGCGCAGGCGACCATTGTCCTTAATGGAACGCACCATGGCGCCCAGGGTATCGACATGGCTCGCCAGTACGAGCGGCTCACCCTCGCCACCAAGCTCAACGAGCACGTTACCCTTATTGGAACGCTCAGGCCCAAACCCCATATCGCGCAGGGTCTCCATCAGATAATCAGTAGCCGCGCGGGTATAGCCCGTAGGCGAAGCAATAGAAGTCAGCACCTTCAACTGGTCAGTGATAAAACCAAGCGAAGAATCCATCTGGGACACCAATGTCACCCTTTCATATCGAATTAAACCCACAGCAACAATACCACCACGCACAATTATTTACCTAGCGAGACAACCCGTCGAGCTTCCCAGAGCAGCGCCCGCCACGATAACGAGCCGGCGGGCCCCTGCCCGTAAGCCCCAGAATCTTTCCGCAGGACAGAAGGAGGCCCCGCCGCACGTAGTGCGCAGCGGGGCCTCCGACATGTCCGAGGACGATTGTGGGGCTAACGGGCAGGAGCCCGCCGAACCAAGTTAGGCAGCCGGGCAGATCTTCTTGAAGAGCTCGATGACGTCGTCGAGCGTTGCCTCGCGCGGGTTACCCGGGAAGCAGGCGTCGGCCATGGCGTCCTTGGCCAGGACCTCGATCTCGTCGGCCTTCATGGCCTCGCAGACGTGCGGGATGTTCACGTCGGCGGAAAGCTGCTTGACGGCGGCGATAGCGGCGTCGGCGGCCTCGTCGGTGCTCATACCCGTGGTGTCAACACCCATGGCGACGGCAACCTTGGCCAGGCGCTCAGCGCAAACCGGCTTGTTGAACTCCATGGCGATCGGCAGCAGCATGGCGCAGGCAACGCCGTGCGGGGTGTCGTAGTGAGCGGACAGGGTGTGAGCCATGGCGTGGTCGATGCCCAGGCCAACATTGGAGAAGCCCATGCCGGCGACATACTGGCCAAGGGCCATGCCCTCGCGGCCGGAGCCGGGCTGGCCGGACTTGGCCTCGGCGACGGAGTCACGCAGGTTCTCGCTGATCAGCTTAATAGCCTCAAAGTGGAACATGTCAGAGAGCTCCCAAGCACCCTTGGTGGTGTAGCCCTCGATGGCGTGGGTCAGAGCGTCCATACCAGTGGAAGCGGTCAGGCCGGCGGGCATGGAAGCCATCATGTCAGGATCGACGACGGCAACCTCGGGGGCGTCGTTGGTGTCGACGCACACGAACTTGCGGACCTTCTCGGGGTCGGTGATGACGTAGTTGATGGTCACCTCGGCGGCGGTACCGGCGGTCGTCGGCACAGCGATGGTGAACACGGCGTGGTTCTTAGTGGGAGCAACGCCCTCGAGGCTGCGGACATCGGCGAACTCAGGGTTGTTGATGATGATGCCGATAGCCTTGGCGGTGTCCATGGAGGAGCCACCACCAATGGTCACGATAGCGTCAGCCTCGGCGGCCTTGAAGGCCTCGACGCCGTCCTTGACGTTCTGGATGGTGGGGTTGGGCTTAATCTCGGAGTAGAGGCTCCAAGCGATGCCGGCGGCGTCGAGCTCGTCGGTCACCTTAGCGGTAACGCCGAACTTGACCAGATCGGGGTCGGAGCAGACGAAGATCTTCTTGTAGCCACGACGCTGGAGCTCGCCGGGGATCTCCTTGATGGCGCCGGAACCATGGTAAGAAATGGTGTTGAGAACGAAACGATTAGCCATTGATAGCCTCCTATCGTGCGCGGGGCACCCGTTACGCCCCGCACTATAAGTCCCATCCTAACGCTTTTGAAACGAAAAGCACGTGAGAACGTCAAATTTGTTAAAGCGTTTCAACAGATGATGAAAAATATTGCGGCAAAGGGACAGCCCCTTTGCCGCATTCGGTTACTTTCGACAGCCCTCTTTCCAAGCCTCGGCCGCAACCTTCCAGCGTAAGCGCAAGTCGCGCTCGCGGTCGATAAACATGATGGCAAACGCGACAAACAGCAGCAAGCTCGCCACGACGATGGCATGCAGGCCCATGCGCTCAATGCACCAGTTGCCCAACACGGCGCCAAACACAAAGGTAAAGATCACGCCAAAGTACAGCAGCCCGTTTTCCAAAAAGCCGCGCCTGTGGGTGATGATGTAATCGTCCACGTTTTGCAGCGCGTTGCGCAAGTTGCCGATGCACATGGTCGTAGCGATGCCGTGACCGTGAATCTTGCGGAAGCTCTCGACCTGCATGCCGCAGGCAAACGAGGTGAGGCAGTTGGCGAGCAGGTTGAAATTGCCGCCCGGGATAAAGCTCACTCCCAACAAGATAACGGCTTCAAAAAACACCGTCACCTGACGCCAGTGGATCACGCTGCCAAAACGCTCGTGTACCAGGTCGGCAAGCATAATGCCCACGGCAAACGACACCACAGGGAAGAAGTAGCGCCCCGCAAGTGCCCAATTGCCCTCCGAGATGCTCACGCCCACAAGCAGGATGTTGCCCGTCTGCGCGTTTGCAAAAACATGGTCGCGCCCAATGTACGAATACACATCCATAAAGCCGCCGGCGAGCGCCAAGATGATGCCCAGCTCAATGGACTCCGATATCTGTTTGGCACGCTGCATCGTCGTGCATCCTCCTTGTTGACGACTCTCTCGTGCGTTGGCGGAAACATAGCCGCCGTTCATACTGTAACCCATTGACAACATGGCGTGCGCGCGAGACGGCTCCTTCGACGCAGGGATACACAGTCTGGAAACAAACGGCGGGCGCGGCGACGCTCTCACTCACCAGCCCATGTACTCCCCCAGTCTTTTTAGCTCCGTCCCAAAAAGACTGGTTACAATTACGTGCAGCATACAGACACCGGGAGGGATCGTGGCAAAAAAGCCTCAGCACGCTCAGAACAACCAGCGCAGTCAGCAGGGCAAACAGGGCCAGCAGCAAAAGCGCGGCGGCAAGGCGCAGGCCACGGTCGCCCGCACCAAGCATTCCCAAGCGACGCCCGCCCGCCCCTGGCGTCCGGGCCGCGACAAGTTCCTCCCCGTCAGCCGCGCCGATATGGATGCACGCGGCTGGGACCAGTGCGACTTTGTCTACATCTGCGGCGACGCCTACGTGGACCATCCCAGCTTTGGCATGGCCATCATCAGCCGCGTCCTCGACGCGCACGGCTACAAGGTGGGTATCATCTGCCAGCCCGACTGGACCGACCCCGCCAGCATCACCGTGCTCGGCGAACCGCGCCTGGGTTTTCTCGTCAGCGCCGGCAACATGGACTCCATGGTCAACCACTATTCGGTGACCAAGCACCGCCGCCATACCGACGCCTATACCCCCGGTGGCGAGGAGGGGCACCGCCCCAATCGTGCCGTCACGGTCTACGGCAACCTCATTCGCCAGACGTTCAAGGACGCTCCCATCATCATCGGCGGCATCGAGGCGAGCCTGCGCCGTCTGGCCCACTACGACTACTGGCAGGACAAGCTCAAGCGCTCGGTACTGCTCGACTCGGGCGCCGACATCCTCATCTACGGCATGGGCGAGCACGCGATTGTCGAGATCGCCGACGCGCTCGACGCGGGGCTGCCCGTCGATCAGATCACCTATATCAATGGCACCGTCTACCGCACCAGCTCGCTCGACGAGGTCTACGACTACGACCTGCTGCCCAGCTGGAACGACCTTGCCGCCGACAAGCTCAACTACGCGCGCAGCTTTAACGTGCAGCAGCAAAATATGGACCCTATCACCGGCCATCGCTTGGTAGAGCCATATCCCAACAGCGTGTACGTGGTGCAGAACCCGCCGTCGGCAACACTCACCACCGACGAGATGGACGAGGTTGCCGAACTCCCCTACGCACGCGATTGGCATCCCGACTACGACGCGGCAGGCGGCGTGCCGGCCTTTGCCGAGATCAAGTTTTCCATTAGCTCCAACCGCGGCTGTTTTGGCGAGTGCTCGTTTTGCGCGCTCACCTTCCACCAGGGCCGCGTGTTGCAGATGCGCAGCCACGACTCGATCATGCGCGAGGCCGAGCTGCTCACGCGCGATCCCGAGTTTAAGGGCTACATCAACGACGTGGGTGGACCGACGGCCAACTTTAGCCGTCCCGCCTGCGACAAGCAGCTCAAGCACGGCGTGTGCAAGAACAAGCGCTGCCTGTGGCCGAGCGTGTGCAAGAACATGGTGGTCGACGAAAGCGGCTACACGCAGCTGTTGCGCGACCTGCGCCAGCTGCCGGGCGTCAAGAAGGTCTTCGTGCGCAGTGGCATCCGTTTTGACTACACCATGGCCGATGCCTCGGACGAGTTTTTGCGCGAGCTGCTGGAACACCATGTCTCGGGCCAGCTGCGCGTAGCGCCCGAGCACGTGAGCGACGCGGTACTGTCCGTGATGGGCAAGCCGAGCCGAGCTGTCTACGACGCATTCTGCCGTAAATTTGAACGCTTGAATCGCGAATACGGACTCAAGCAGTACGTGGTGCCGTATCTGATCTCGAGCCACCCCGGTTCAACCATGAAGGAAGCCGTGGACCTTGCCGAAGCCGTGCGCGACATGGGCTACATGCCCGAGCAGGTACAGGACTTCTACCCCACCCCGTCCACCATGTCGACCTGCATGTACTACACCGGTGTAGATCCGCGCACCATGCAGCCGATCTACGTGGCGCGCGACCCGCATGAGAAGGCCATGCAGCGCGCGCTCATCCAGTATCGCAAGCCCGAGAACTACAAGCTGGTGCGCGAGGCGCTAGAGAAGGCCGGGCGTCGTGACCTGATCGGCTATACCAAGCATTGCCTGATTCGCCCCGTGCCGCCACGCCCGGGCGAGACGTCTGCCGGCGGTGGGCATGGCACCGGCAAGAAGGGCGGCAAGGCCCACGGTGGCGCCGCCGGCAAGGGGCCCAAGGGCAGCAAGGGCCACAGCGGCATGTCGCGTGCGCAGAACACTGCGGGCCGCAACCGTGCGGCGCAGGGACGACAGGGCGCCAACGGCGGCGGACGCCGCAATTAGGGCAGCGGTGCGCTCGCTGCGTCCATCCCACACGCGTGGCGCAGCGAGCGCATTGCCTCAACGAGGATGACGCCGGCGATAGCGACCGTAATTGCCACGTCGAACGGCGTGTTCACAAACCAGAGCAACGTCATGAGATACGACCCGGCGTTAAAGGCAAAATGCAGCAGGATCGTGTAGCGGAGCTTTCCGGTGGTCACGAGTACCCAGCCAAAGATGAGGCCGGCGGCACCCGCATAGCAGCCCTGTACCCAATTCATGTGCATAAAGCCGAAGATTGCCGCCTGCAGCACAATCGCCGCGGCGATACCCCAGGTACTCGGGGCCGCCCAGGGCACCATGGCGCCGTCTTGCGGTCGCACGAGACGTCGGCGCTTCCAAAGTGGGCGACACTGCGGGTTAAACGCTCGGAGCGAAAACTCAAAAATGATGCCGCGCACCAGCAGCTCCTCGCAAAACGGAGCGCCGAGCACCGTAGTCAGGACGGCGAGATAGCTGGTGTCGCCCATGCCTGTTTCCTCGACAAGTTCACTGTAATCGGCCGCGACCTCGGGCAACAATGACAGTACGGCGTCGGTCACGTAGCCAACGACCACCTGCAGTGCCAAGCCGATCACGATAACGCAGGCAATGCGCTTCCACGCGCTACGCACTCCCCCGCCAAGCGGACGCTCACCTTGCCAGCGCGCGATAAACGACCGCGGCCACAAATAACGCCACCATAGCAGCGCCATCAAAAACGACGCCGTCTGAGCGACGGCTTGAAACCATTGAATATCGAGGTTGTCGATCGGGAAACCCGTCAGCGCCGACACGATGTCCAGAACGGAGAACAAAACCATGCTCAGGACAATATCGGCAGCGACGACGCCAAAACAGGCAAGCGCCCAAACCAGCGCATTGAGCATGCCGACCTCCTCCCAACGACTAGTCATTGGGGACGTTCTTCAACGACTAGCTGTTGGGGACAGTCTTTGCCAAAGGCCCCGCTGGGCGAAATGTCGAACGGAAAGGTGCCGCAGCGATTGAAGGCAGCGATGAACATGCGGATGGCGTTGGACGGCGTGGTGCCTACGAGTTGGGTTGCCGCCGCGAAGGCCGCCTTTTCCTCGGGCAAGACCTTCGCGACAACCGGGGTCATGTGTTCTGCCATGGCGCTTCCTTTTTGAAACGACGGTGGTGCGGATAGATGCGGGCCACGCGGCTGGGCGACGGGCTGTGAAGGCAACCCGATTGGCCCGCATCTGGAGTTTGTTTCTACTGCGTTGGTATTACTTCGTAATCCTAAGTATTACCCCGCAGATAGAATACCATACCCAACCCTATGGGGACGGAGAAAAACGGATCATTTTGTTGCTGAATAAGTATTTAGAGCGTGATGATGTCCGAGATATTGAGGGCCTGAGCGTCGACGGCATCGTGCGTAGCAAGCAACAGCATGCGGCCGTCGAGCAAGTCGAGCACGACCTCGGCGCATGCGTCGCGCGCAGCGGTATCTAGGCCGGTAAAGGGCTCGTCCAGAATCACTGCGCCGCCCGGACACAGCAGGGCTCGGGCAATCTCGACGCGACGGCGCTGCCCGCCCGAGAGCTCGGCCACACGAGCATGCACATCGACCCCCGGCACCAGCAGGCGCAACAGGGCCGCGGCACTCGAGGCGTCCACGCGCGCGTCGGCGCACACCAGCACGTTATCCAAAGCCGAGGCGCCCTCTACCAGGCGCACATCCTGAAACACCATGGAGCACGGCGCGCACTCCCCCGCCGCCAGCGCAAGCAGCGTCGACTTGCCCACGCCCGAGGTGCCCATCACGCAGGCGCGCCCACCGGCGGGCACACGAAGCACCAGTCCGTCGAGCGCCGGAGCCCAGGGCGCACGATCGCCCACGGCAAGCGCAAGCTCCGCTGCGGCGCCATCGCTCGCAGCCCCCGCACGCCCGCGCAGTCCATGCCCATGCGCCCGCACGGCCGCGCGCCACGCCACGGGTCCCGAAACCCGCAGCAGCCACACCAGCACGCGCTCACACGCCCACGAGGCGGCAACGACCAGCACGGTCCACGCCAGCAAATCAGCCGTCTCAATCAAAAGCTTTGCCTGATAGATGCGCTCGCCCACGGTGCCCACCGCCATGCCGATCAGCTCGGCTGCCACGCCGGCCTTCCAGCTCATGCCGATCACGGCGCGGGCGCACGAAAGCACAAACGGCAGGACTTCGCACCAGGTATGGGCGCAAAACAGGCGCCAGCCGCGCACGCCATGCAGACGGAACATCTGCTCCAGCGGTTTATTCACCTGTGCCAAGCCCTCGGCCAGCGAAAAATACACGCCCGGCAGCGCCATCAAAAAGACCGCGGCGATGCTCACGCGCGCCGATCCCAACCAAATAAGCAGCAGGACCACCACGCAGGCAACCGGCGTCGCCTTAACAAACGAAAGTGCCGGAGCCACCAGGCGCGCAAACGCCCGCAACCGTGACGAAATCCCGGCAAGCACGCCACCACACACCGCGGCAAGCGCCAGCCCGCCCAGTATCCGCGCGCCCGAGCCCACCAAAATCGCCCAGGTACCGCCATCGCACACCAGGCGCAGCAGCGCCAAGGCAACAGCACCCGGCCCCGGCAAGATCAGCGGCTGCGCCACCAGCGCCGCCGCGAAAGCCCACACGGCAAGCCAAAAGGCGGCAACGGCACCTGCTGCCGCCACCGCCTTCATACGCTCTGTCATTTGTCGAGCAAACGCACGCACGGGCTACTCCATGTAGTAGAAATCATCGGCCGGGAGCTTGCCGCCCACGGCGCTCGCGTCCGCATCGGCCAGCACCCGCAGGTACCCACCGAGTGCCGCCTTCATATCCTTCCCCGTCTGGCACACGAGCATGCACCCGGGAATCGCCTTTTCGGCAATCGCGGCGTTATCCACGATACCCGCATCGACCACGGACTGAGCCCAGTCCGCCGGAGCCGCGTTCACGGCCTCAACGCTCGCAGCATGGCAGCTCAGGAATTCCGCCACGGCATCGGGATGCTCCTCGGCAAAGGCACGGCGCACCACGGTCACACCCGTCAGCAGGCGCGAGCCCGTGTCTCCTGCCAGCTCATCCCACACATCGGTCAGACTTACCGGTGCCGACAGCTTGCCCTCGCTCTTGGCGATGGCAGCGGTCTTGAACGGCTCCGGCAGCACGCCCACGGCGGACGGGTCGGCAAGCAGGGCCGACAGCACCTCGGTGGGCTCGCTCTTAAACTCGAGCGCCACCTGGCCGGTCAGGCCCGCGCGCTCCAGCAGGTAGTTCATGACGTACTCTGGCGTGGTGCCCTTGCCCGTCATGTAGACGGTGCGACCCGCCAGATCGCCAAACGAGGTCACACTCGCGTCGCCCGTCACCACGTTCAGCACGCCCAGCGTGTTGATGTCGATGACCTGCACCGCGCCCTCGGTCTTGTTGTAGAGCACGCTCGCCACGTTGGCCGGCACCAGGGCAATGTCGATATCGCCCTGAATGACCTTGGGCACAATCTCGTCGGCGGCGGTGTTGATCGCAAAGTCGAACTCATTGTCCGTCTCGCCATCGGCCGCCCGGTCCATAAACTGCACCAGACCAATCGAGGTCGGCCCCTTGAGCGAGGCGACGTGCACCTCGACCGGCTCTGCAGCAGCACCGGCGCCGTCTGTGGCAGCCGAGCCCGCGGCGGACCCGGCACCGGCAGCCCCGCCGCCACAGCCCGCGAGCGCAAGCGACAGGGCGCCCGCAGCGAGCGCCGAGGCAAACCCCCGGCGCGACATCTCAACATTAAACGCGCGCATCGCTAGCACGTCCCCTCGTTAGGCATCGTCCATGCGTGATGGTCGGTATGCAGCAGCTCCTCGGCCAGCGGCGAGAGCGGCTCGCCCAAGAACTCGCGGTAGCATGCCTGGATATCGGGATTCTCGTGCGAGAAGCGAATATCCGCAGCAGCATCCAAGCCCCACAGCACCTGGCCGCGCTCGGCTGCCAGCTCACAGCCGTCATGGATGGGCTGACCGCCGCCACCGACACAGCCGCCCGGGCACGCCATGACCTCAACGAAGTCATAGCTCACGCGGCCGTCGCGAATCGCGTCGAGCAGGCGGGCGGCGTTGCCCAGCCCGTGCGCCACGGCGACGCGTACCTTGGTGCCATCGATATCGGCCACGGCCTCCTTCCAGCCGTCCAGGCCGCGCACATCGGTAAAGAAGTCGGCGTCGGGGTTCTTGCCCGTCACCAGGTAATAGGCCGAGCGCACGGCGGCCTCCATCACGCCGCCCGTGGCGCCAAAGATCACACCTGCGCCCGTGCCAAAGCCCAGCGGCGTGTCGAGCGGCTCCTCAACCAGCGTATCCACGCTCACGTGGCTCGCGCGGACCATGCGCACCATCTCGCGCACCGTCAGTGCAACGTCCACGTCGGGCGTGCCGTCCTCGCCCACCATGCTCGGCAGCGCGCACTCGGCCTTCTTGGCCGTGCACGGCATCACGGACACCACAAACAGGCGCTCGGGCTCCACGCCCAGCACCTTGGCGTAGTAGGTCTTGGCGATGGCGCCGAACATCTGCTGCGGCGACTTGGACGTGGACAGGCTGTCGACAAACTCGGGGTAACGCGCCTTCACAAAGCGTACCCAGCCCGGGCAGCAGCTCGTGAACATGGGCCAGCTGCGGCTGTCGCCCTCGCCCTTGGCGGCCTTACCCAGGCGCTCGAGCAGCTCGGAGCCCTCCTCCATAATGGTGAGGTCGGCCGAGAAATCGGTGTCGAACACGTACTCAAAGCCCACGCGGCGCAGCGCACAGGCCAGGCGCTCGACGGTGGCCTCATCGCGCGGAATGCCGAGCTCCTCGCCCCAGGCGCTACGCACGGCCGGCGCAATCTGCGCCAGCACGATCTTGTCGGGATCGGCGATGGCGTCGAACACGGTCTCGGTATCGTCACGCTCGCGCAGGGCGCCCGTCGGACAATGCGTGATGCACTGACCACACGCGACGCAATCGGTCTTGCCGATCGGCGCACGCCCGCGGGTGCCCACGGCGGTATGCGTGGCGCGGTTGGTCAGGTCCCAAATCCCTAAGCCCTGCACGCTCTCGCACACCTTGATGCAGCGCATGCATTTAATGCACTTGTCGTTATCGCGGATGATGGGGAAATCGAAGTCCCAGCCCTCGCGCGCCAGGTGCTGCTCGTACGGCAGATAGAAGATGCCCAGGTCGTTGGCGATGGTCTGCAGGTTGCAGTTACCACTGCGCACGCAGCTCGTACAGCGCGAGTCGTGTTGGGACAGTAGCAGCTGCACGTTGGTGCGACGCGCCTCGCGGGCCTTGGGGCTGTTGGTGTGGACCACCATGCCGTCGAGCACGTAGTTGTTGCAGGCGGCAACCAGCTGGTCGCAGCCCTCAACCTCGACCACGCACACGCGGCAGCCGCCGATCTCGTTTAGATCGCGCAGGTAGCACAGGGTGGGAATCTGGATACCGACGGACTTGGCCGCATCCAGGATCGTGGTGTGCTCGGGCACCACGACCTCGCAATTATCGATAGTGAGCTTGACCATGTTGAGTGCTCCGCTTTCGGTGTTGTCGCTGACAGTGGGGTTGTTGGGCTCTACCATTCCAGGTTCCTCCCTCCGCGGAACGCGCCAAAGCCAAAGTGGTCGCAACGCAGGCAGCGGCTTGCCTCCTGGCGTGCCTCCTCCTCGGTGAGGCCCTGCTCGACCAGATTCCAATCGTGGATGCGCTCGCCGGCCTCGCGCTCGCCCAGCTCGCAGCGGCCGCACTCGTGCTTGCCCTTAAACTGCACGGTCGGCAGCTCCACGTCGAGCTTTATCTTGTGGTCAAAGCCCAGGTAGCGGTCGATGTTTGCCGAAGCAACGCGACCGGCGTTGATCGCCCGGATGACGGTGGCGGGACCGGTCTGGCAGTCACCGCCGCTAAAGAGGCCATCGAAGTCGGGCACGGCGCCATCCGAATCGGTGACGATGCGACCCCACTTGCAGGCGATGCCCATGTCCTCAAACGGCTTGGAATCGATGTCCTGGCCAATGGCCACAAACACGCGCTCGCAGGGAATGACGCGCTCGGGCGTGGCTGCGGCACGCGGGGCCGGACGTCCACGGCGGGGCTCGCCGATAATCTGCGGCTGCACGCGCAGGCCACTCACGCGACCGTCCTCGCCCGTCTCGATAGCGAGCGGTGCGGTGAGCTCCAGAACCTCGCACCCCTCGGCCTGGGCGCCGGCGATCTCGGCATCCTGGTCCGTCATGTCGCAGATGCGGCGGCGGTAGACGATGCTCACCTTTTCGGCACCGCAACGCACGGCAGAGCGCGCCACGTCCATGGCCACATTGCCGCCGCCGATGACGCACACGCGCTGGCCGCTCAGGTCGGGCAGTTCGTCGTCGCCGATGGCACGCAGCATCTTGACGGCCGACTCCACGCCGGGCGCCTCTTCGCCCGGAAGGCCGAGCTTCTTATCGCTGTGGGCGCCAATGGCTAGGTAGACGGCATCGAACTCGTCGCGCAGGCGGGCAAGCTCCTCGCCGTTGACGGAGTGGTCGAGTTCCACGTCGATGCCGGCGCTCAAGATCCAGTCGATCTCGGCCTGCAGGCGCTCGCGCGGCAGGCGATAGCTGGGGATGCCGTAGCGCAACATGCCGCCCAGGTGGTGGCGCTGCTCAAAGATGGTCACCTTATGGCCCATAACGGCCAGATAGTAGGCACAGGAAAGGCCGGCCGGGCCGCCGCCGATCACGGCAATGCGCTTGCCGGTGTTGTCGGCCACGCTGGGCTTGTAATCGTTGAGGTCGCTGTGCTCAACGGCAAAACGCTTGAGGGCGAGGATGTTCATGGGATCGTCGACCATGCCGCGACGGCAGTGCATCTCGCAGGGATGCTCGCACACCAAACCGCAGACGAGCGGCAGCGGGTTGTTCTTGCGGATGACCTTGACGGCATCGGCATAGCGGCCGGCCTCGACCAACGAAATGTAACCGGGAATGTCGACGTGCGCCGGGCAGCCCGAGACGCACGGGACGCGGGCCTCGCGGTCAAAGCCACAGGAGTGCTCGCGGATATGGTGCTCAAAATCATCGCGGAAACCGCGGATGGCGGTGAGTGCCATGGCGCCGGCCTCGTAGCCGATGGCGCAGTCGCTCGAAAGGTAGATGGTGCGGGCCGTGCGCTCAATCAAGTTGAGCGTGGACTCGTCGGCGCGGCCCTCGAGCACATCGGCGAGCAGGTCGCTCAGCGCGCTCAGGCCCACGCGGCAGGGCGTGCACTTGCCGCAGCTCTGGGTGGAGCACAGGTTGACGAGCGCCGCCGTAAACTCGACGGGGCACGGGGCGAGCGAGCTCACCGCCAGACGACGTCCGAGTGCATCGTGCAGGTCGTCCATGACGGCCTGAGCGTGGCTGCGTTCCATTACGTGCAGTCGAGCCATAAGATCCCCTCTCACATGGCAGCCCGGAGGCGAGGCCGGGCGAAATTGTTACACGCACAACACTGACCTAAAAAGTTGTGAGGTCTCCATACGGTTCGGCAGGCGGTATAAGATGTCACCCTCAGCGGTGAAATAGAACATTACCGCAGATAAATGCCATATTTGATAAAACGCGTTACCAAACGACAATGCCCCGCCCACGCAATCACGTGGGCGGGGCATTGCTTCAGGCATGCGGCCAGCGACCCTGTTGCTTTTACTTAAGCTCGGGCCAGTAACCCTTGTTGGCCTCGATCATGTCGTCGAGAACCTCCTTGGCGACCTTCATCGACGGCACGGTCTTGTTGAGCGTAAAGGCCTTGAGCGCCTTCTCGTACGAACCCTCGATCGTAGCCTCGACAATGAGCTTCTCGGAGTTCAGCTGCTGCATCATGAGGCCCTGCTGGAACAGCGGAATGTTGTCGCGGCTGATGACCTCGGGGCCGTTCTTGCCAATGTAGGCAGGCAGCTCGACCATAGCGTCGTAGGGCATGTTGGGGATGGCGCCCTTGTTCTCGCAAATGACCAGGAAGCGCTGCTTGGTGTCGTTCTTCAGAGCGATAGCCAGATCGGCAATCCAGTCGCCGTGGCTGCCCGCATAGAACGTGCTCTCGTCGATCTCGCCCGTCTTCTCGTAATGGTCGATACCATCAAAGAGGTTCTTCTCACGCGTCTCCTCAACCTCGTTAGCACGGGTGCGCTCGGGGTTGGAGTGCTCGACGAACTCCTTCTGCTGCAGGTAGTAGTTCAGATACGTGTTGGGCAGGTACTCCGGGAAGCACTCCATGATCTCGTACTCGCCCTTCCAGACGTAGTACCAGCTGCCCTTGGTGTGGCGGTTCTGCTCGGGGTGCTCGTCGACGGCCTCCTCGGGCTTCTTTGCCATGAGCGAGCCCATGCCCTTGAGGTAAGAGTCGGGCAGCAGAATCTCATGCTCCTTGATGTACTCGCGCAGCTGCGGGAGCACCTCCTCGCCCTTGTGGCGGATCGAGGTGAACCAACCAAAGTGGTTGAGGCCAAAGTAATCGTACTCGACATCCTTCTTGTCGATATCGAGCGCGGCGCAAACCACGTCGATGATCGCGATCGGCATGTCGCAGATGTTGATGATGCGAGCGTTGGGACGCAGCACGCGGCAGCCCTCGGAGACGATGGCGGCAGGGTTGGAGTAGTTGAGAATCCAGTAGTCCTTCTTGGCGTACTTCTCAACGTCATCGATCAGCTCGACCATGGGGAAGATGGTGCGCATGCCGTAGGCAAGGCCGCCGCAACCGCAAGTCTCCTGACCCACGCAGCCGTGACGCAGCGGAATCTTCTCGTCCTGCTCGCGCATGGCGTAGCCGCCCACGCGCATCTGGGCAAACACGAAGCTCGCGTCGGTAAAAGCCGTCTTTTTGTCGGTGGTCACCGTGAGCTTGATGTCCAGGCCGAGGTCCTCGTGCAAAATCCAGTCCACGAGCACGCCGATCTTGCGCTGGCGCTCCTCGTTGATGTCGTACAGACGAATCTCGTCAACGTCGAGCTCGTCCTTGCGCAGGGCGATGGACTTGACGATGCCGGGGGTAAAGGTGGATCCGCCACCACACAGAGTAATGATCATTGTTTACTGCTCCTTCTCAATTGCGTTTTCGACCTTGTCGCGCATCTCGGCGACCTTCATGCCAAAGATGATCTGGATATTATTGCCGTTGCGGTTGATGCCGCTGTTGGGCACGTGGTTGATGAGGTCCTCATTGATGAGGTCCGGGTTCTTAACGTTCACGCGGAGACGCGTAAAGCAGTTCTCGAGCTCCTCGATGTTGTCCTTGCCACCAAGACCTGCAACCAGGTCGGCAATGCCCGCATCGACGCCCTCTGCGGGAGCCGCGGCAACAGCGCCCTGCTTCACCGCGACAGACGCGGCGGCCTCGCCCTCGGCAACGGACTCGGCGAGCTCGGACTCCTCCTCGCGACCAGGTGTGTGGAGGTTGAGCTTCTTGATGAGGAAGGTGAAGAGGAAGAAGTACAGAGCGGCGTTGACGACTCCAAGCACCAGCATAACCGGCCAGTTGGTCTTGTCGACACCGAGGACCAGGTTGGAAACCACGATGTTGATGATGCCGCCTGCAGTCGAAGCGGGCACGGAGAGGACCTTGAGCAGGACCAGGAAGATGCCGGAAAGAACCGAGTGAACGACAAAGAGCACGGGAGCGGCAAAGACAAAGAGGAAGTCCATGGGCTCGGTGACACAGGAGAGCACGGCGGTGATGATCAGCGGGATGATAACGGCCTTGGTCTTATCCTTGTTCCCCTTGTAAGCGGTGACGATAAAGGCGAGACCGATACCGATGTAGGGCCACAGGTTGTTGAAGGTGTAGCTGTTGAAGTAGGTGCTATCGGAGAAGGGCTGGCCCGTCATTGCCATCTCGGCAACACGGATGGGATAGGCGCCGGCGATAACCTGATCGCCCAGCGTCAGGGTGCCACCCACATCGGAGAACTGGAACGGGGTGTAGATGAGATGGTGCAGACCGGTGGGAACGAGCAGCTTGTTGAGCATGCCGTAGATAAACAGGCCGATGTTGCCCGACTCCTTAATGATGCCGGCAACGGAGGAGATGGCACCCTGAACCGGAGGCCAAACGATGCAGAAGCCAGCGCCCATGATCCAGGAAATGATGATCATGATCAGGAACGGGAAGCGAACGCCCGAGAACATCGAAAGGGCAATGGGGAACTGCTTGTTCGAGTACTTGTTGAACACGGCACCGGTGATGCAACCGAGAATAATGCCGCCGAACACGCCGGTATCGAGCACCTGAATGCCCATAACGGTGGCCTGGCCGGTTCCGGTAAGACCGAGCATGCCGCTCGCATCGGCAAGAGAGCCGGTGGCGTTGAGCACGATGTTGTTAGCCTGCAGGAACAGGAAGAACGACATCAGGGCAATCAGCGAAGCATGGCCCTTGTTCTTCTTTGCCATGGCGCCGGCGATGCCCACGCAGAACAGAATCGAGAGGTTGTTGATGATAAACATCAGCGACTGATAGACAACGGCGCCCACAAGCTGGAACGGACCGGAGCCCAGTACGGGGACCAAAGCGCAGATGGTCTTGTTGGTCAGAATGATGCCCACGATGAGCAGGATGCCGGCAACCGAGAGATACATCATCGGCTGAACGATCGACTTCGCGAACACCTCCAACGGCGCTTTGAAATTGAACTTCTTTTTTGCGGTCATAGCGGTACTCCCCTTCCTTTTCCGCAAATTAAGACAGATGTGCCCTGGACAAGACCGTGAGCCTTGCCTTATATCAATCGATGTGTGGGCACGTTATGCCTAGAGACCAGGTTCTCCAAGCAGGTTAACAATGTGATATGCGAGATAACTCTTCTCAGCATCGGTAACGACAACGTTATAGGTAGACGACAAGTGGGCGGCTATGGCGTCCGCGCACGAGAATGCGCAGGGATACGCCGTTTCATCGATTCGGAACAGCGCGTCTCCGTTGATTTGCCCTGCCGCAGGATCGAGCGCTCGCTGTGCGAAAAACTGCAGGTGACGAACGAAACGTTCGTAAGGCAGCGAGGTGTCATCGAGGGTCGTAGCATAGCGCTTGGAAACAATCGCGAGTACGTCGCGAACAAGCTGGACCGAAACAATCAGGCGGTCAGAGCGCTGCGGCATGGTGGCGTTGACGATATGCAAGGTAATGAAACCCTGCTCCTCCTCGCTCATCTGGATGCCCATGTACTCCTTGATAATCTGCAGCGCACGGCCCGCAAGCGCATACTCCTTGCGATAGAACTGCTGGATCTCGAGCAGCAACGGATTCTCACAGGGGACGCCCTTGCGCTCGCGCTCCAAAGCAAGGCTGATATGGTCTGCGAGAGCGATGAGAATCTTATCGTTGATGTCGACATTGAGCTCTCGACGAAGCATCTGAACGATTTCCTCGGAAATCACGAGGTTGACGGTGGGGATGGACTCCAAAAGATGTGCCAAGCGGTCAATCGTACGCGAATCCTGAGAAGTTCCCTCCTGCAACGCGTAGGTCTTTTCGACTGATGCCTCATCGATGGCATCGCCGGCATGACGGCCGAAGCAGAGGCCTCGACCGATGACGATGAGCTCGGAGCCATCGTCCGAAGTGACCATTGCGACGTTGTTGTTAAAAACTCGCTTGATAACCACGGTACCCACCACAAGAATTTACTCGGAAAGCCAAACGACAGGCTCTTTAACAGCAACAGGGCCGGAAGCATGCTCGCGAAGAGTCGAGTTCTCCGAACGCTCGCACACGATAACGAAGACCGTAGGATCGAAACCGGCAGCGCGAACCACGTCGAAATCGACCTCGACGAGGGGCTGGCCCGCGTCAACGTGATCACCCTGGGCAACAAGCGCATGGAAGCCCTTGCCCTCAAGTTTAACAGTGTCGATTCCGATATGCAGCATCACCTGAGCAGAGCTGTCGTCGGACATGATGCCCAGCGCGTGCTCAGTCGGAAACAGCGCCGCGACGGTGCCGGAAACAGGAGCGCACACCGTTCCCTCTTGGGGAACCACGGCAACGCCATCGCCCACTGCACGGCTGCTAAAAGCGGGGTCATTGGTATTTTCTAGATGAACAAGCTCGCCGGAAACGGGAGCGAGGATTTCGAACTCGGAAGCCGCAGTCGTCTGCTTATCCGAGCCACCCATTAGGCGAGAAAAGAAACCCATGGTGACATGTCCCTTCATAAATATAGCCCAACCAAAATCAATCGAATGCGCCCATTGAGACGCTCGCGATCAAAGACTTTGGTTAGGCCCACGTCCGAGGGGACTCGGTAACCTTCCGCATTTCTTTTAGTGGGGTTATTGTAGACAAGCCCAAAGCCGGAACAATCATTATGACCGGCGAACGGTATTTTTTCTCCGATAAACGGTATTTATGCGGTACTTAGGGACGTTCCTTTTCTGCCGGCACCCGGAGACACTCCTTGCTCTGGTGCATTGGGGACAGGTTTGTTTGCACCAGGTCGGTGCAGATTAACCTGGCCCCATTGCGCCAATTTCGTATGCGCTAGATGAAAAGCTCGCATTCCTTCCGCACGACGCAAACCTTGCTCAGCATCTGGGAAACAGCGGATAGTTTGCTGGAATCAAGCTTGCGAGCACCTCGCGGACATACGGCGATGCAGCGCATGCAGGAGATGCACGCCTCGCCAGCTGCTCGTTTGGAGTCACCCTTGTCGATAGCACAAACGGGGCACGCCGCGGCGCATGCACCGCAGGAGACGCAATCCTCTGTTGCCTCGGGCGCCATGCGGTGACCTCCAGCTTGTTTATAAGGACGATTGCCGGGGATAGAGGGCTCGGACGCATCCTCAGCCAACAGCTTTTGCTGAATTTGCTGAGCAAACTCAGCAAGCTGCGCCGCATCCTGCGCATCCGGACGACCGGCAGCAAACTGTCGCGCAATGGAATGTTCTGCAATGGCCGCAACTGCCGCGATCACCCGGAATCCCGCATGCTTCGCAACGTCCTCCAGCTCTACGAGCGTGTCCTCAAACGCGCGGTTTCCGTAGACGCACACCAGAACGGCCCGCGCTCCGTTGCCGTGAACCATGCCCAACCGGTCAGCCACCACAGCCGGGATTCTACCGGCATACGCCGGCACAGAGATTACGGCCACGTCGTCCTCAGTCATCGAGACAGCGCTGAAATCTAGCCCGCTATCGGTCAGATCGACGGTAACGGTATTCTTGTCCAGTGCCCCGGCCACAAGGCCAGACACCTTCTGCGTTCCACCCGTCGGACTAAACACAATTTCGAATACGCTCATCGAGACACCCTCCCCCTACGTCTGGCAACGCGTCAAGCCGTTTTCACATCCAGCCAGAGTATACGGCACGTGGGATCCCCATTTTGGTGCATCAAGCACCCCAATGCACCAACCCTACGCTGTCTGCCTCTTCGTTTTGTATAAATTACGGTACAGATTGTATATAATTACGGGATACCGCCGTGTTCTCCCGAGGTACCCCATCCTGGCCCGTGCAAAAAACGGAGTATTCTGCAACGTGACCGCGCCAGCAATACCCCGAGCGGGCAAACCTTTAGGGCGCTGCGTCATTTTGGGTTCCGACATGGCGAGAATGACGCGCCCCTGCTCCGGAAAACGACGAAATCTGACTCAGAACGCTCGCTAGGGATATCCGAAAGCCACCGTTGGCGACGTCAAATCATATGCAGACAACTCGAACTGCAGAATACTCCAAAAAATGCACGGCGCACCCCATGGGACCCATTGCCGCATGGTAGGAAACAGGCCCACGGCATCCTCTAGATGCATTCCCGAGGAAATCACATTTGAACTAGCGATCGGATACGGCAAACAAAAAGGGCCCCGAGCGTAGTTGCTCGGGGCCCTTGGTTCACCTCGCTCTAGCGGGCGATGCGTATGTTACTTGCGCTTGCCGCCGCCGTCACCGGGGCGACGGGAGCTGCCGCCGCGCTTGCCGCCACGACTATTGCCATAGCTACCACGATTATCGCGACCGCCGGCACGGCCGCCGCGGGAGCCGGCCTGGTTGCCGCCACGCCCGCCACGATAGCCGCCACGACGCTCCTCGCGGGTATCGTCGTAGTTGCGCCAGTCATCGCGACGATCGCGGCTGGCACGCGGATCGCGGCGATCGCGCGACTCGTTAGAGCGGCCAGCACCGCTGCGGCTGCCATTGCCACGAGTGCCCTCGCGATGCTCGCCGCCACGGCCACCGCGCTCATCAAAGCGCTTGCCGCCACGGGACTCGCCGCCGCGAGTACCACGCTCGCCACGCGAACCGCGGCCCTCGCCGCCACGGCGCTCATCACGGCCGCCGCGCTCGCCATCGCGACCGGAACGACGACGATCGCCCGAACCACGCTTGCCGCCACGCGAGCCACGGCCCTCGTCCTCGCGCTCAACACGGCGACGACCGCCGCGGTCCTCGTCCTCGCGGCGACGGCGATGCGCCTCGCCCTGGAACTGCTTGGCACGGCGCTCGGCACGGTTGCCGCGCGGGGCCTGCTCAACGACACCAGCACCGCCGCGCTCCTCGGCAGCCACCTCGCGGGCCACGCTCTCCACAGCCTCGTCCACGCGAGCCTGAACGCCCTCGCGCACGCGGGTCTTGCCGCCGCGCTTGGGACGGCTCGGACGCTCACCGTCGCCGCGACGCTCGTCTCGACCGCGGTTGGAACGACCGGCCACATCACCGTAATCGTCGCCGTTGCGTTTGCCGTCGCGACGCGCCTGCTCAAGCTTCTTCTTGCTCTTGGACTTGCCGCGCTTGGTCTTCTTCTTCACCTTAAAGGCCGCAGGATCGCGCTCGGGGTCAACCGCGGGCGGATTGGGGCCCACATGCAGGTCGCCGGCCTCGTAGATGTCGGCGGTCTTGTCCATGAGCTTCTCGATCTCGTAGAACTCATCGACATCCTGCTCGGTCACAAACGTGATGGCCCAGCCCAGCTCGCCGGCGCGGCCCGTACGGCCAATACGGTGGATGTAGTCGGTCGGCTCGGCCGGCACGTCAAAGTTCACGACGTAGCGCACGTCGCTGATGTCGATGCCGCGGGCGAGCACGTCGGTTGCCACCAACACGTCGACGGTACCGTCGCGGAAGGCCGAAAGGGCACGCTCGCGCTGAGCCTGGCTGCGGTTGCCGTGAATCGCGGCGGCCTTGATGCCCTTGCGCTCCAGACGACGGCAGCAGCTGTCGGCGCGGTGCTTGGTGCGCATAAAGACGATGGTGCGCTCCGGGCCCTCCTTCTTGAGGAACTCGGGCAGCAGATTGTTCTTGGCCTCGATGGACACCGGGAATACAAACTGGTCGACGGTGTCGGCGGTCGACGTGGCGGGCGCGATCTCCACGCGTGCCGGGTCGCTCACCAGGTCGGTGATCTCGCCCACGGCCTCCTCGTCGAGCGTGGCCGAGAACAGCAGCGTCTGACGCTCGGCCGGCGTCTCGCGCACAATGCGGCGGACGGCGGGCAAAAAGCCCATGTCGAGCATGCGGTCGGCCTCGTCCAGCACCAGCACCTTGACCTCGTCCAGGTGGCAGGCGCCCTGCTCGATCAGGTCAACCAGACGGCCCGGCGTAGCGACCAGGATGTCACAGCCGTACTTGAGCGCCGCGGTCTGCGGCTTGTAGCTCACGCCGCCCACGACGGTCACGGCGACATGGCCAGTGACGTCGGCAATCTTGCTCGCGACCTCGTCGATCTGCTGGGCAAGCTCGCGCGTGGGGGTGATGACGAGCATCAAGGGACCGCGACCGTTGCCCTCGGGCTTCTTGGCGCCGCGACGGCGGTTGCGACCGCCACGCTCGCGCACGGGCTTGGGCGGAGCGATGTGCTCCAGGTTGTTCATGGTCGGCAGCAAGAAGGCGGCCGTCTTGCCGGTGCCGGTCTGAGCAGCGGCAAGCAGGTCGCGGCCCTCGAGCACCACGGGGATCGAGCCAGCCTGGACAGGCGTGGGCGCCGTGTAGCCTAGGTTCTCGATAGCACGAAGCATCTCGTCCGAAAGGCCCAGCTCGTCAAAGGCGGGCAGGCTCTCGGTAGCGGACTCGACGGTCTGGGCAGCATTGGCCTCATCGGCGGCATCGAAGGCAGCCTGGGTCATGGCCTCGCGGGCCTCGTCCAGAATCTCGGCGTCCGTGACGTCGGATACAGAATTACGCATATGTTGTTGTTCCTTATCTGCACGCGCAATGGGCACGGCATGCGGCCGCGCGGGCGTGCTTGGTAGTGCGCTAATACATACAAAAACAGGTGCGCACAGAGAGGACGTTGCTCAGCACGCTGGCGATCGCTTTGGCAGCCCTATCACGCGCCGTCCAGACGCAGCAGCTCTAAGCGATGGAGCAGATTCGCCGCCGGTTAGTATACCCGCACTCCGTATGCCCCCACGTAAACCACAGATGACGAGGCGGACGGGGCGGGCCTGGCCGATTGTCTCAATCTGTAACAGATGCAGGGCAAAACCGGGTCCAAATGTTACAGAACAAGACAGAGGGGGATTTCCGTCCAGTCCAAACCAAATCTCTCAGTCTTCCTGCAATTTCGAACATGTGGCCTATAATGTTGCTTTGGTTACGCTGTATATTGCACAGCCATTTAATACGTCGCCCACCGGGAGCCATTAATTCCTATCGCCATATTGGCTAGGAAGCAATCAAAGGAGGTATCCGTGGCAGCAGAGACGCCTTGCTCGGTCCTCTATAACGATATCCGCTCGTTCGGCGGTCTTAAACATCTCGAGATCGCCCGAATGCTCATCAATGGAAACTCTTATCTCGGCAGTACCCTGCTCGAGAAATGCTCTTCCAACCGCTCGTATCTCACCCGTTACATCGTCCATCGCAAGCCTGACCAGTGCGCGCCCGCCATCTACAGCGACTTTACCGTCACCACGCTCAACCTTTCCGCGGCAATCTGCAGCAAGCTCGGCGGCGGCGAGTCCGCCTATCGGGCAATCGCCGAGCACTATCGCGGTCCGGCCGCCAACGAAATGATGTCGGCTCTCGCCAGCTACAAGCTGGACAGCCGCCTATATGCAAATGCCCTCAATCGCATCGACAACTTTGACGGCAATGCCGTGCGTGAGAAAAGCACGCTTTACCTTATGCTCTTTGTGGCAACGGGGGCGCTCGCCGATCCCGTTCAGGGCGTGGCCACCGTCGAGCGCTTTTGCGACAGCAAGACGGGTGGGCACTTTGGCACCACCGAAACTACCGTCGGACGTGGCTTTATGGGCAGCCTGGAGCAGCCACGCACCGTCGCCCCCAACCTCGGTCTGCTCAGGACACATGCCGACAACTGCGTCGACATGCAAATCCATCCCCTCACACGCGATCCGCGCGGCACCGTGATTGGTTCTTTGCCCAAAACCTCGCCCAGCATCACCGATGTGGGCGCCGACGCATCGCGCGAGCATCTTCGCATTTGGCTTGAGGGTGAGCACTGGTACGCCCAGGGCCTTGGATCGACCAACGGCACAGTGCTCGAATCGGGCGCGGGCGACGGCGATATTGTGATTGAGCCGCCGCGCGACCAACGCGAGCCCGGCAAGACCTATCCCCCGGTGGAAATCGAAAACAGCGACAGACTCCATCTGGGTCTCTACACGACATTCCTTGTCATTGTGGATTAGCGCGGGCGGTGATCGAAAGACGGTCACCGCCCGTCTTTCGTCTTCTACCTTCTGCGTCGTAACCGACAATACTCAGCGGTATACGCGGGCAGTGCGGCTATCATGGTGCTTTACCAATAGCCGCACTGCCGACGCATACGTGCGGCAACCCATGCCAGACAAAGGAACGCCATGGATACTACCGATAGCGCCTATGGCGACAAGCTCATCCGTCTCGACACGTTCGACACCGCCGTGGCGGTCGATCCCAGCGCCGAGGACGATGCCAAGCGCCGGTTTATGACGCTCATTCTTCAAACGACCCATCGCAGCGACGGCAACATCGGCCACGTGCTGCGCGCGACTAACACCAACGGCGAGATTTTCGCGGTAAAGCTGCTCAAAGACAACGCCATCCTTTCTGGCCAAGCCCCCGACCGCTCCGCCGAGCAATCGGCAGCGCACCTGGCCAGCACCGCCGCGCTGTTCGAGGAGTACCGTCATCTGTGTACCGTCTCGCACCTGCGCGGATTTCCGCGCGTCTATGGCTACGGATCGTGCGAGGATGACCCTCTCATCCTCATGGAGTGGGTCGAGGGCACCTCGCTCAAGCAGGCGCTGCCCCTGCTTCCGCACGACGCCTCGGGCGGGCTGACCACCCAGATGGTCGCCGCCGTCGGAAACGCCGTGCTTCGTGCGCTCTTGATGACCCAAGGCCTCGTGAATCCGGTCATCCATCGCGACCTGTCGCCTGCCAATATCATGTTCCGCACCACCAGCCGAACACTCGAGCAGCAGATTGCCGATTGTTCCTTTGACCCCTGCCTCATCGACATGGGCTCCGCGACCATGGCTCTCGGCGACGACACGATCACCCGGCGCGCCGACATCTGGCGCTTTGCCACACCCGCATACGCCGCGCCCGAGATGCTCACGCAGGATATCGAAGGCATCGCGGCCCTTCGCCGTTCGCCCGCGATCGACGTCTATGCGCTTTCGAGCATTCTGTACCAGCTCTACAGCGGTCGCAAACCGTTTGACTTTGAGTCGACGGACGCCGCTGCAACCGGCTCGTTCTATCTCGTAAAGACCAAGACCAAGCCGGCGCCGCTCGAGCCGCGCTGCGAGGGCGATGAAGCGCTCGTCCAAATCATCATGAAGGGTCTCTCAGTCGAGCAGTGCGATCGTCCCACCGAGCAGCAGATGCTCGAGGTGCTCTCGGCATACCTCACCGATGCCGAATCCGAGGGCCGCGAAGGCACAGGAGACGAGGCCGCGATTGATATCGATTCTGGCACGCACCTTAAGGTCGACGTCGCCGGCGAGCGCGCGCGAGAGATCCTGGAGCAGGCCCGCCACGATGCCATGACCCGCCGCCGCTTTATTATCGGTGGCATTGTCGCAGCCGTTGCGGGGCTCGGCGTTATCGGGGCGGCAACCCATGGCTTTGGCATCCCCGACTACCTGGACGGCATCCGCGGTTCACTTGGCGACTACACCTGGGATCAGCTGAAGGAGATTTCGCTCAAGATTAAGGCCGCCGAGACCCGTAGCGAGGCACGCGAGATTGCCAAGCGCTATCATCTGCTCGATGCCGATGGGCATATCCCCTATCCGTGTACCAAGCGTGTCACGCTCACCAACGGGCTGCAGGTTGGCGCGCAGCTTGTGGGCATCCGCCACGATGAACTCCTGGACGGGACGGGCAAGGCCGGACTGACGTTTATGTTCGATGCGGGTATTGCCGAGCGCAACGCTGCGGCTGAACCGCCGAGCGCCGGCTGGGCAGATTGCGAGCTGCGGGAATGGCTCAACGGCGACGGCCTTAAGCTGCTACCCAACGAGTTGCGCGCACTCATCAAATCTGTCAAAAAGATCTCGAATAACGTTGGCGCCGCCAGAAGCGCATCGTGTCTGAGCGAGCTGCCCGCGACCCTTTGGCTGCCCGCCATGGTCGAGCTGTGCGGTACGCAACCGCCCGAGTCATTTGCCGAGGACTTTCACTACCTGGCCGACATCTATAACGGCGAGGGCAAGGAGTACCAGCTCTTCCGCGAGCTCAAGGTAAGTCCGTATACCACGAACGAGATGTTGGTTCGCCAGTGGAAGGGCAAGGACACCTGCTGGTGGGAGCGCACGGTGAGCCCCGACTCATCGGAGACCGAAGGCACGCTCTACATAAACCGTGTGGGCCACGACGGCGACGCCTTTACGTACGCAACGCCTGCGGAAAAGCCAAACAAGCTAACCTGTGTGATCCCCGGGTTCTGTATCTAGGCGGCGAGCGTCTTGCCGCAACGGGACCCCTCCCCGGCAATTGTCTCGATCTGTAACAGTTAGAGGTCATTTTCCCTGCTAGATGTTACAGATTGAGATGATTGGTTGGGACGGTCCATCGGCCAACCATCCATCCTCATCTGTAACGAAATCTCATACATTTCTTTCTGTACTGGACACCCCCAGGGGGTATGGGTGTATAGTATCGGCAGGTTAACATTTCCGACACTACGTCACAGAAAGGAGAAGCCATGGCTCAAGATAAGTTTGACGTGGGCGGCATGACGTGCGCCGCGTGCCAAGCGCACGTGGACCGTGCCGTCAGCAAGCTCGACGGCGTCGAGAGCGTCGCGGTCAATCTGCTCGCCGGCTCTATGCTGGTGGACTACGACCCTGCGCAGGTCTCCCCCGACGATATCTGCACCGCTGTCGATCGCGCTGGCTACTCGGCCTCGCCCATCAGCACGGGCACCGACGCTGTCCAAAGCGGCAGCTCGCAGGCCAGGTCTGGCGTCACCCATATGGAGTCGCCGACCAAAAAGTTGGAGGCCGCCGCCTCTGCCATGCGCACCCGCCTCATCGTCTCGATCGTATTCCTTGTCCCACTGTTCTACATAGGCATGGGGCACATGCTCGGCTGGCCGCTGCCCGGCATCTTCACCGACCACACCCACAGCATGACGCTCGCGCTCACCGAGCTCGTCCTGCTCATTCCCATCGTCTACGTCAACGACGCGTACTTTATCAACGGGTTTAAATCACTCGCGCACGGCGCGCCTACTATGGACGCCCTTATTGCCGTGGGCGCCACCGCCTCCATCGCCTGGTCGCTCTACGCCATGTTCATCATGGCCGACCAATTAGCCGCGGGTCAGGTCCACGAGACCATGATGACGGGCATGGACAATCTGTATTTTGAGAGTGCGGGCACGATCCTGTCGCTGGTCACCGTGGGCAAATACCTCGAGACGCGCAGCAAGTCCAAGACCGGCGGCACCATCGAGGCGCTGATCGACCTGGCGCCCAAGACCGCGACCGTCGTGGCAGAGGACGGCAGCGAGGCCACCGTCGACGTCGACAGTATCCTTCCCGGCCAGGTCCTGCGCGTGCGCCCCGGCGAGTCCATCCCCGTCGATGGCGTGGTGCTCGAGGGCAGCTCGGCCGTGGACGAGAGCGCGCTGACCGGCGAGTCCATCCCCGTGGAAAAGACCGCCGGCGACACCGTCAACGCCGCCACTGTCAACCGCACCGGCTCGTTTACCTTCCGCGCCACACGCGTGGGCGCCGACACGTCGCTCGCCAAGATTGTCCAGCTCGTCGAGGACGCCAACGCCACCAAGGCGCCCATTGCTCGACTGGCCGACAAGGTCGCCGGCGTGTTTGTGCCCGTGGTGTTCGTGATCTCGGCCGTGACCTTCTTGGTGTGGATGGCACTGACCGAAAGCGTCAACGAAGCGCTCACCTCCGCCGTCGCCGTGCTGGTGATCAGCTGCCCGTGCGCGCTGGGCCTGGCCACGCCCGTCGCCATTATGGTCGGCACCGGCAAGGGCGCCGAGATGGGCATTCTGTTTAAGAGTGCCGAGGCGCTGGAGAACCTGCGCAGCGTGGGCACCGTGGTGCTCGATAAGACGGGCACGGTCACCCGCGGCAAGCCTGCCGTGACCGATATCGTAGTGGCCACGCGCGCCGACGACTCGCCCGCCATGAGCAAAAAGGCGCTGCTCAAGCTGGCCGCTGCGCTGGAGCGCTCAAGTGAGCACCCGCTGGCCGAGGCGATTATGGCCGAGTGCGAGACACGCGGGATCGTCGCGCGCATGGTCGAGGACTTTGCGGCCGTGCCCGGACGAGGCGTTACGGCGCGCGAAGGGCAAAACGCCATTGCAGCCGGCAACGTACGCCTGATGGACGAGCTGGGCGTTACCGTGCCCGCGGGTCTTGCCGAGCAATTTGCCGCCGAGGGCAAGACGCCGCTGTTCTTTGCCAAGAACGGCGAGCTTGCCGGTACCATCGCCGTGGCCGACGAGGTCAAAGAGACGAGCGCCGAGGCCATCGCCGCGCTCCGCAAGCTCGGCGTCGACGTGCGCATGCTCACCGGCGATAACCGTGTGACGGCCGAAGCAATCGCCCGCCGCGTGGGGCTGAGCAGCGAACAGGTCATCGCCGACGTCCTCCCCGCCGACAAGGAGCACCACGTACGCGAGCTGCAGGATGCGGGCAGCAAGGTCGCCATGGTGGGCGACGGCATCAACGACTCACCCGCCCTGGCGCGCGCCGACGTGGGCCTCGCTATCGGCACCGGCGCCGACATCGCCAAGAAGGGCGCCGACGTGGTACTCATGCGCAGCGACCTCATGGATGTCGCCCGCGCCATCGAGCTTTCGCGCGCCACGATCCGCAACATCAAGCAGGACCTGTTCTGGGCGCTGTTCTACAACGGCATCGGCATTCCGCTGGCGGCGGGTGTGTTCTTCCCCCTCACCGGTTGGCAACTCTCGCCGATGTTTGGCGCCGCGGCCATGAGCCTGTCGAGCGTGTGCGTCGTAAGCAATGCGCTGCGCTTAAAATCCTTTAAGCCAAAAGTGGCAAAATAAGCTCACCATTAAGTCCAATTAGAACGGGTTTTCCAGGTGCCCGAGATTGACCTGAAAGAGGAGCGACGCGTACTTTGGTACGCGAGCGACGGCTTGAAGGTCAAGGTCGGGTGCCTGGGAAAGCCGACACAACAGAGAGGAATATCCATGCGTTTCACAATCAAGACTTCCGGCCTCATGTGCGGCCATTGCGATGCCACCGTCGAGACCGCGCTGCTCAACGTTGCCGGCGTGACCGACGCCGATGCCGATCACGAGACCCAGACCGTCCAGGTAGAGTGCGCCGACACCGTGACCGCCGAGCAGCTCGCCGCCGCCGTCGAGGGCGCCGGCGAGAAATTCCATGCCCTGTCCGTAACCGCCGCGTAGCAGGCGCCACCTGCCCCCTCAGAAGTTGCGGTGAAATACGGACTGTTGAGCCGCCCAAGGCCCTTAAACAGTCCGTATTTCACCGCAACTGACGGGGACATCCGGAAGATCGACCAGAAACGAGGACCCGCCATGATGGCAGACCACAAATCGGTGACCCGCATGCTCAAAACGGCACGCGGCCAGATCGACGGCATCTTGCGGATGGTCGATGAGGACCGCTATTGCGTCGACATCTCCACGCAGCTCATGGCAACACAGGCGCTCCTCGCGCGCATTAACGCCGACGTGCTCAAGGCGCATATCGAGGGCTGCGTGACTTCGGCAATCGAATCGGGCGACGAAGACCTCAAAGCCGCCAAACTCGCCGAAATCGAACGCGTCGTCGACAAACTCTCCAAGTAATTGGGGCATTGGGGACAGGTACGTTTGCACCACATTGGTGCAGATTAACCTGTCCCCCTTGCTCTAAATCGGGTATAAAGGCGTGCGGCATATCGAATGAAAGGCAATTTGCATGAATGACTTTATGAAGGGCCGCAATGGCGCTGACGAACTCACCATCGTGATGGGCTTCGCAGGCATTATCATCGCCATGATCGGATCGATAGCCCGCATCCAGTGGCTCAGCTGGATTGCCATCGCCGTAATCGTGATTGGCGTGCTGCGCGGCCTGTCCAAAAATATCGACGCACGTCACAAGGAGAACGAGGCCTTTGTCGCCGCGACCGCCAATGTTCCCGGCTTGGGCAAGTTTGTCGCCAGCTTGGGCGCCGGCGCCGCAGCGGCCAGCACCTCACGCGCAGCCGGAACGAGCAAGGAAGACTTTGAGCGCGCCAAGCGCACAGCCAAGAAGATGTGGAAGGGTCGCAAGACCACGGCATACCTCAAGTGCCCCAACTGCGGCCAGATGCTCTCCGTCCCCAAGGGCAAGGGCAAGATTCGCGTCACCTGCCCCAAGTGCCACGCCAAGATGGAGACGCGCTCATAGCCGCCATACCATGGGACAAATAAAAGCCGAGGCCTCGCGCTGAGACCTCGGCTTTTTTTGATTATGACAAAGGGATTGCCCCTTTGTCACACCTATGCCACGCCGTCGCGGGCGAGCTCCTCGGCCAGCGCCTCTGCAGGCATGGCCATAATCGCGTCGAGCTCGGTGTCCACCTCGGGGATGTGCTTGACCTTCAGCTTGCGCACCAGGCCACCGCGGCACATCACGTGCGTCGGCTCACGCAGTGCGCACAGGTCATCGAGCGGGTTCTTGCGCGTCACCAAGATATCGGCGGCCTTGCCGCACTCGATTGTGCCAGTCTCGCCGTCCAGCCCCAGCAGCTCGGCGTTGACTTGCGTAGCCGTATGCAGTGCGAAGGCGTTGCTCACGCCGACATGCTTGGCAAAATAGGCCACCTCACGCCACATGTCGTACTGCGTCACGAACGGGCAGCTCGAGTCCGTGCCCAGGCCCACCTTAACGCCAGCTTCCAGTGCGGCACGGGCGCTCTCGATAATGCCCGAGCACACGATGTCGCCGTTCTTCTTTTGCGTATCGGTCGAATGGGTCTTTTTCGGGTCGAGCAATACAAACGGCAGCGCCGGGCTGATAGTGCAGGTAACGCTGGGCGCGCGATCCTCAAGCTGCGTGCCCGCGGCGCCGCGGTACAGTTCCAAGATCTCAGGAGTCATCGGGGCACCGTGCTCGATCGTGTCAACGCCGGCCTCAAGCGCGGCCTTCACGCCTTCGGTGCTCTCGACATGGGCCATAACCGGCAGGCCCACCTCGTGCGCAGCCTTGCACGCCGCCGCGGCAACCTCCACCGGCATACGCAGCACGCCCGGCTCGCCCACCTCGGTCGCGTCGAACACGCCGCCCGTTACGAACAGCTTAATGACGTCGGCACCGCGCGCATACAGGTCGCGCACCTGTTCGGCTGCCTCGGCGGGACTGTTTGCCACCTGGGCGAACAAGCCCGCACCATGGCCGCCCGGAACCGTGACGCCCGTTCCCGGCGCCACCAGGCGAGGACCTTGATACTTGCCGGCATCGATAGCATTACGAACGGCGATGTCGGCAAACAGTGGGTCGCCCGCGCCGCGCACCGTGGTCACGCCGCTTGCCAGTTGTTGTTGGGCGCTGCCCTTGAGAATATGGCGCACGATGGCGCGCCCCACGGGATTATCGAGATTCTTCATCAGCGCGCCCGCATCGCCCGCCGAAACCGGCTTGCCCGAACCGCACAGATGCACATGCATATT
The DNA here is from genome assembly GCA_018377855.1 of Collinsella sp. Lineage (GTDB taxonomy): Bacteria > Actinomycetota > Coriobacteriia > Coriobacteriales > Coriobacteriaceae > Collinsella. The sequence continues at coordinate 89,038 of JAGZYM010000004.1, forward strand.
GATGAGGCCTGGCATGAGATACGCACCTGCCAGGTCGATGACCTCGGCACCCGCAGGCGCCTGCGCCACAGCACTCGGCCCCATCCACGTGATGACGCCGCGCTCAACAGTCACAGCCATATCGGGTTGCGGCTCCATATGCTCCGAACCATCCAGAATGGTCGCATTGATAAACAGCGTAGAACGATCAGCAGACGCCATATCGAGCTCCTCCCTCACGATTAACATGAACATTTGTCCATTATCACCTAATGCAGCGATCTAAAGTCGAACATATCGGTTAACGGAAGGACGAGGGGATGTGGGGGACGGAATACGTTGCAGCCCCACCCCAGCAACATCAGGGGAATGTCTCGATCTGTAACAGTTACAGGGTTATTGGGCCCCTTGATGTTACAGATCGAGATCTTTCGGCAGCCGCCAACCTTCTGTCTCAATCTGTAACAGTTACGGGCCCAAACAGCCGCCAAACGTTACAGATTGAGATATTCTCCAGCCCTGTCGTCAAACGTCTAAATCTGTAACAAGTAGACAGGTTTTCGGCCTCTAGATGTTACAGATTGAGATCTTTTAGCGGCAGCCAACCTTCTGTCTCGATCTGTAACAGCTACGAGGCCAAACGGCCCCTTGTTGTTACAGATCGAGACAAACTCGGCAGGAACAACCACATTCGCGTCAGTTGCACCCCTTAGCACCCATACCACTGGCGTCTCCATTCCTCAGCCAGATCGGCCCGCTGTTGAATTCCCGCCAGTCTCATCTTTTCAGCCAGCTTCCCCGGGTTCTTGAGTTCATCAAACGTAAACCGAAGCACCTTGTGCCCGAGCATCGTCAGATGAGACTCTCGCTGACGTTCTGCCACGAATGGGTCGACCGACTCCCGACGCTCACCGTTCTGCAAGGTATACTTTCCCTTCCCGTCGAGCTCGCCGATGACACATGTCCCATCCTCGAGCCTCCAGAAATAATCAACCCGAAACACCTGGCTCGAATCGAGCGGATCGCGAAACTCCACCTGCAGCCCCGGAACCGGAAAGCCGTACGCAATAAAGAACGCTCGGAACCGAGACTCGCCGCCGTTTTCGGACAGCCCGTCCGCATACGACGCAATCACCTGTGCCCTGCGATACCCTCGCCTGCCCTCGCAATCGGCGCGGAGGCGCTCGCACAAATCCCAACGTGATACGCCTTTCGCCCGCAGTGCAGAATCGGCAATCGCCAACCCGTACGAAAACGGCGCACGCAGCAAGCAATCCTCCACCGTGCGCCAAAACGACGTCACCCGCACGCCATCAACACGCTCGAGCGCGCCCGCCATCTGCGGACGCAACAACCTGCACCCGCTGCTCAACGTCACCGAACAACCCGTCTTAACAAGAAAGCGCGGCCCGAGCAGATCATTCGGCACCTCCAAACCCCACAAAAGCGCCGCGTCATGGCCCCAAAACGCCCAATCGGGATGAAATTCCGCAAGCCCTTTGATAGTCCTCAGCGCTCGCTCCGCCGGCGTCAATGCATCCCAATCATGCTGAAAACAGAACAGGTACGGCTCGGGCTCCGCGATATCGTCGGTTCCAACATGGCGTCGCAACCACATGAGCTCGGTATTGTCATGCGTTGCGAGCAGCGCACCTTGCTTGGCCGTCTCCGTGAGCCTGGCAAGCATCCTATTCCGCGCCAAGGTGTTACGCGTTGCATGCTTCTGTTTGAAAACGGTATTAGACACTTCCATCACCACCACATCGGACAAATGGGCCATCGCCGCTGTTGCTGCCGCCGGCAAACGTCTTGATCTGTAACAATTACGGGCACAAGCAGCCGCCAAACGTTACAGATCGAGACATTCGTGCAGCATTGCACCTCTTTGTCTCAATCTGTAACAGGAAGACCGATTTTTGGCCGCTAGATGTTACAGATTGAGACATTCCCCCCAGCCAGATGCCAAACGTCTCGATCCGTAACAGTAAGACGTTCTCCAGGCCCCCAAACGTTACAGATTTAGACAAACCAGCGGCGCCCAAGCGTTCGTCTCGATCTGTAACAGGTAGACCGGTTTTTTGTCCCCAAACGTTACAAATCGAGACATAAAGGCAGAAGGCAAGGCAGGCGACAACCGCCCATCCCCTACTCCCACTCCTGCTCATAGATGTTGAGGGACTTTACGTAGCGCCCCTGGGCGCCCATGATGTCGCGGACCAGACGCAAGAAGAAACTGATGCACGAGGTGTCAAAACCATCCTGCAGGTCCTCCGGATGCACCGCACCAGGCCCATCGACCGCCGTGTCACTCAGGCGTGCGATGTCATACAGATAGAGTTGTCCCGCCGTCAGCCAGACATCGTCGACGCAAGCGAGGCGCACCGCAATCGCGCCGTCGCTCCAATGCTCCTTTTGCACGATATGCGGGTCGTAGACATCAAAGCGACGGTCGGTGCGCGTATCCTTCAGCGCAACTATGCCGTTCGCAGGATCCTTGTCCAAAATGCCAAAGCGCGAGAAATACTGCGTGTCGCGTACCTGCTCGAGCCGCTTGAGCGAGGCAGGCGAAAGCGATGCCGGCGGCTCGTCAACATACAGCTCGAGCAGCGTCTTGCCATGGCGATAGGAGCGCTCGAAGAGCAGCCAATCGGTAAACGCCATGTTGTAGGCCATGATTTCGTTTTGCGAAGGCTCGGTGCAATAGCTGAGCCACGGGTCGACAATGATCTCGAACTGTTCGCGCGCCGGCTCCAAAAACTGGAACTTCCGCAGCATCCAAAAATGGGCTATGTCGGCAATATCGTTGCCGACGGCTTCGGCTAGCTGCGCTCGGTCTAAAGCGTGGTCAGTCATGGCATCCTCCTCAAACTGATAGACCTCAATTTGAGCTTACGAGGAGGGTGGTCGGCCACGACCAGCGCGGGCAAAATAGGCCTCCGGCTGCAAACCAGATGTTGACCAAACACTTGACGAAAAGCTTGACCGAAAATGCGCACCGCAACAAAACCGCAGGTAAACATAGACAGCCAACCCGTCCTTTTGAGCCAAGCGCCCCCGGCCATCACAGAAACAGCAGAGCGCCACAGCTCAAGAAGACGCCGAATGGACACTCGCGCGTCGACAAACGGGCAAATCGCTCACAAAGAGTGTCCCCAACGACTAGACAAAAAAATGACTAGTCATTGGGGACGTTCTTAAATAACTACTTTACAGCTCCAGCGCATCGGCGACTTCGGCCGCGCAGGCCAGGGCATCGGCCATAGCGTTCACCACGAGCGAGCTGCCGTAGCGAGCATCACCCGCCACATACACCGGTGCGGCATCTGTGGCGACGCCGTCGACACGCGCCGCAAGATGCGAGCCCTCGGCGACCATCACAGGCAGCGGGCGGCCCGCCGTGGCAACAGGTACGCCGACAGCTTCGAACACGCTGCGCTCCGGACCCGTAAAGCCACAGGCGATGAGCACCAGCTGGGCCGGCACCTCGTGCTCGGAGCCCGCGATGCGTTCGGGCTTGCCGGCCGACCAATCCAGATCGACCACGCGCAGGCCCGCTGCCGCGCCCTTCTTGTCCAGCAGCACCTCGAGCGTATCCACGCCCCAGGCACGCATCTCGCCGCCCATGGCAGCGATAGCCTCCTGCTGACCGTAGTCGGTCTTCTTAACGTTGGGCCACTGCGGCCAAGGGTTGCTCGCCGCACGCTTATCGGGCGCGGCCGGCAAGAACTCAAACTGGCGCACACTGCGCGCACCCTGGCGCACCGCGGTGCCCACGCAGTCGTTGCCGGTATCGCCGCCGCCAATGACCACAACGTCCAGGCCACGCGCGTTCACCGCGGGCTCACCACCATCGAGCACCGAGACGGTCGAAGCCGTCAGGTAGTCCACGGCATACACCACGCCCGGGGCATCAATGTTCGCAGCCGAAAGCCCACGCGGGGCGCGAGCACCGGCAGCCACCACGACGGCGTCAAAGTCGTCGAGCTTGGCGGTAACCTTGGAATCGCTCACGTCAGCACCCAGCTCGAACACAATACCCAGCTCGCGCATGAGCGCCACGCGACGCTCGACAACGGACTTCTCGAGCTTCATGTTGGGAATGCCGTACATGAGCAGGCCGCCCGGGCGGTCATCACGCTCAAATACCGTCACACAGGCACCGCGACGTGCAAGCTCCCATGCTGCCACCAGACCAGCAGGACCGGAGCCCACCACGGCAACCGTGGGTGCGCCCTCCCCCGCCGGCTCAAAGCGGCGCGGACCGCCATTTGCCCACTCATGGTCGCTGATCGCGCGCTCGTTGTCGTGAATCGTCGTGGGCTGACCGTCGACCGAGCCCAGGTTGCACGCGGCCTCGCACAGCGCCGGGCACACACGGCTCGTAAACTCGGGCATAGGCGAGGTGAGTGACAGACGCTCGGCAGCCTCGTCCCAGCGGCCGCGATACACTAGCTCGTTCCACTCGGGAATCAGATTGTGCAGTGGGCAGCCACTCGGACGCGCCTTGCCAAAGCTCGCGCCCATTTGGCAAAACGCCACACCGCACATCATGCAGCGGCTCGCCTGGGCACGGCGCGCATCGTCGTCGAGCTCCACGTACAGCGGATCGAAATCGCGGCTGCGCTCCTCCACGGGGCGCAGCTCGTGGGTCACGCGATCGATATCAAGAAAAGCACCGGGCTTACCCATGGCACTTACGCCTCCTTCTTGGTCGAAGCAACAGAGCTGGCGGCGGCGGGCACAGCGCCAGCGACACCACCCGCCACATCAAAGCGAGCGACATCAGCGGCGTCGGCGCGACCGGTCACAATGTCAAACGCCAGCTCCTCGGCCTGCGCATGCGTCTTGCCGACGGCCTCGGCGGCGGCGACAATCGCCAGCACGCGCTCGTACTCGGTCGGAATGACCTTCACAAAGTGCTTGCTCATCGTCTCAAAGCTGTAGAGCAGCTTAATGCCGCGCGGGCTCTGCGTCGCGTCCACGTGCTCCTGGATGAGCTCGCGAATCTGTGCCAGCTCACCGGCCGTCGGGGCCTTGAGCTCAACGCTCTCGTGGTTCACACGGGCATCGAGGGTGCCGTACTGGTCAAAGACGTAAGCCACGCCGCCCGTCATGCCGGCGGCGAAGTTCTGCCCGACCTCGCCCAAGATGAGCGCCAGACCTCCCGTCATGTACTCGCAGCCATGGTTGCCGCAGCCCTCGACCACCACCGTGGCACCGGAGTTGCGTACGCCAAAGCGCTGGCCGGCCAGGCCGTTAATGAAGCCGCGGCCACTCGTAGCGCCAAAGAACGCAACGTTGCCCACGATGATGTTCTCGTCGAACTTGTAGGTCGCATGCGGGTTGGGGCGCACCGACACCTCGCCGCCCGAAAGGCCCTTGCCAAAGTAGTCGTTGGCGTCGCCGCACACGTTGAGCGTAATGCCGCGCGGCAGGAAGGCGCCAAAGCTCTGACCGGCCGAACCATCGCAATCGATGGTGATGGAGCCGGCGGGCAGGCCCTCGGGATGCGCCTTGGTCACCGCGTTGCCCAAGATGGTGCCCACGCAGCGGTTGACGTTGGCGATATCGGCGCGAAAGCGAATCGGACGCAGGTGCGCACGGGCATCGGCCGTATAGGGCACAAACAACGTGGAGTCGAGCGTCTTGTCGAGCTCGCTGTCCGCAGCCATCTGGGGCAGGAAGTGACGGCCGTCGGCACCCGGGATATGGGCACCGAACTCGCAGGTCGCGCTCGCCAGCACGGGCGACAGATCGAGCAGGTTGGCCTTGCGGTTGCCCGGGACCTCAATCTGGCGCAAGCACTCGGGATGGCCGACCATCTCGTCGACGGTGCGGAAGCCCAGGCTCGCCATGACCTCACGCAGCTGCTCGGCAACAAAGAGCATAAAGTGCTCAACGTGCTCGGGCTTGCCGCGGAAGCCGCGACGCAAGCGACAGTTTTGCGTGGCAATGCCGGCCGGGCAGGTATCCTGCTGGCAGTCGCGCTGCATGAGGCAGCCCATGGAGATGAGCGGCATGGTCGCAAAGCCAAACTCCTCGGCACCCAGCAGGCAGGCGACGGCGACGTCGGTGCCGTCCATGAGCTTGCCATCGGCCTCGAGCACCACGCGTGAGCGCAAACCGTTTTGCAGCAGCGTCTGCTGGGCCTCGGCAAGGCCAAGCTCCAGCGGCAGACCCGCGTGCCAGATAGAGTCGCGCGCAGCGGCACCCGAGCCGCCATTGTGGCCGCTGATCAAGATCTTGTCGGCAGCGCCCTTGGCCACGCCGGTGGCGATGGTGCCGACGCCGGCCTCGCTGACCAGCTTGACCGACACGCGCGCGCCGGGGTTGGCGTTCTTAAGATCGAAGATAAGCTCTGCCAAGTCCTCGATGGAGTAGATGTCGTGGTGCGGCGGAGGCGAAATCAGGCCGATGCCGGGCGTGGACTGACGGACCTCGGCAATCCAGGGGTAGACCTTCTTGCCGGGCAGGTGACCGCCCTCACCGGGCTTGGCGCCCTGGGCCATCTTGATCTGAATCTCGAAGGCGCTGCACAGGTAGCGGCTCGTCACGCCAAAGCGCGCGCTTGCCACCTGCTTGATGGCGGAGTTCTTGGAGTCACCGTTGGCCAGCGGGGTCTCGCGGCGCGGATCCTCGCCGCCCTCGCCGGAGTTGGAACGGCCGTGCAGGCGGTTCATGGCGATGGCCATGCACTCGTGTGCTTCCTTGCTGATGGAGCCGTACGACATGGCGCCGGTGTTAAAGCGGCGGACGATGTTGAGCGCAGGCTCGACCTCGTCGAGCGAAACCGGCGTGCGACCGTTAGCGTTAAAGTCGAGCAAGTCGCGCAGGCGCACGGCACGGCCGGTGCGGTGCAGGCGGGCGCTGTACTCCTTAAAGGTGTCGTAGCTGTCCTCACGGCAGGCGGTCTGCAGCAAGTAGACAGTCTGTGGATCGATGAGGTGATCCTCGCCGCCGAGCGGGCGCCACTTGGTCAGACCCAGCGTGGGCAGCTGATCGGGAGCCGGGCTCTTAAGGATAGCGAGCGCGGCGTCGTAACGCTCGTTTTGCTCGCGCTCAACGTCCTCGACACCCATACCGCCCACACGGCTCACCGTGCCGGCGAAGTACGCGTTGACGAACTCCGGCGTAAAGCCGACGGCCTCAAAGATTTGCGCGGAGTGGTAGCTCTGCACCGTGGAGATGCCCATCTTGGACATGATGGAGACGATGCCCGCCGTCGCGGCCTTGTTGTAGTTGGCGATGCCCTGCTCGGCCGTCACGTCCAGGTCGCCGCGTGCCGCCAGATTGCGGATGCACGCATGCGCGTTGTACGGGTAGATGCCGCTTGCGGAGTAGCCCACCAGCGCCGCAAAGTCGTGCGGAGACACGGCGTCGCCACACTCCACCACGATATCGGCAAAGGTGCGCACGCCGGCACGGATCAGGTGGTTGTGCACGCAGCCCACGGCGAGCAGCGACGGCACGGGCACCTCGCCCGCAGCGACACGGTCGCTCAGCACCACGATGTTCACGCCATCGCGAACCGCAGCCTCGACGTCTTCAGCAAGCTGCTTGAGCGCAGCCTGCAGCGCGCCCTCACCCGCGTCGCGGCGGTACACGGCACGGAACCGGCGGGTCTTAAAGCCAACACGGTCAATCGCGCAAATGCGGTCGAACTCCTCCTCGCTCAGCAGCGGGCGCTCCAGGCGCACCAGCTGGCAGGCCGTACGGGAGTCCTCGAGCAAGTTGCCGTGGTTGCCCAGGTAGAGCGTGGTCGAGGTGACCATATGCTCGCGAAGGGCATCGATGGGCGGGTTCGTGACCTGGGCGAACAACTGATAGAAGTAGTCAAAGAACGAGCGCGTCTTCTTGGACAGGCAGGCCAGCGGCGCATCGATGCCCATCGAAGCGAGCGGTGCCTTGCCCTGCTGGGCCATGGGACGCACGACCTCGTCAACATCATCCCAGTGATACCCGAGCTTGGCCATGCGCACGGCGGCGGGCACCTCGGTATCCTCGGCGGGCGTGGGCGCGACGGGCTTGTCGAGCGCGTCGACGGTCAGCGTCTCCTCGGCGATCCAGTCGCGGTAGGGCTTTTCCTTAGCGTAACGGGCGCGCAGCTCATCGTTGTAGATCACGCGACCGCGGGCAAAATCGACCTCGAGCATCTGGCCCGGCCCCAGACAGCCGCTCGTCAGGATGTTCTCGGGGCTCACCTCGATGGTGCCCACCTCGCTTGCCAGCATAAAGCGACCGTCGCGCGTCACATAGTAGCGGGCGGGACGCAGGCCGTTGCGGTCGAGGGCAGCACCCAGGGTACGGCCGTCGGTAAAGGCGATGGCGGCCGGGCCGTCCCAGGGCTCCATGAGCATGGACTGGTAGGCGTCGTAGGCGCGGCGCTCCTCGCTCAGGCTGTCGTTGTGGTCCCACGGCTCGGGCAGCAGCATGGACGCGGCACGCGTGAGCGGACGGCCGTTCATGACCAAAAACTCAAGCACATTGTCCAGAATCGCGGAGTCGGAGCCCTCGCGGTTGATGATGGGCATCACGCGCTCAAGATCATGTTGCAACACGGGGCTGTACAGGTTGGGTTCGCGAGCGCGGATCCAGTTGACGTTACCCTTGAGGGTGTTGATCTCGCCGTTGTGAATGATAAAACGGTTGGGGTGCGCACGCTCCCAGCTGGGCGTGGTGTTGGTGGAGTAGCGCGAGTGGACGAGCGCCACGGCCGTTTTGACGGCGGCGTCGTTGAGATCGATGAAGAAGCGGCGCATCTGCGTGGCGACCAGCATGCCCTTGTACACGATGGTGCGCGAGCTCATGGAGCAGACGTAGAAGATCTTGTCGCGCAAGGCGAACTCGGCGTCGGCCTTCTTCTCGATGGTGCGGCGGCACACATACAGGCGGCGCTCGAAGGCGTCGCCGGCGGGCGTGTCGTCGGGGCGGCCCAGGAAGGCCTGCAAGATTGTGGGCATGCAGGCGCGGGCCGTCTCGCCCAGGTCGTGCGGGTCGACGGGCACCTCGCGCCAAAAGAGCAGCGGCACGCCGGCCTCGGCGCAGCCCTCCTCAAACACGCGGCGGGCATCCTCTACGCCCTTGTCGTCCTGCGGGAAGAACAGCATGGCCACACCATAGTCGCCCTCTGCCGGCAGAATCTGGCCGCACTTTTGAGCCTCTTTACGGAAAAAGTGATGCGGAACCTGAAACAGGATGCCGGCGCCGTCGCCGGTGTTCTTCTCGAGTCCCGTACCGCCGCGGTGCTCCAAGTTGACCAGAATAGACAGCGCGTCGTCCAGAATCTGGTGATGGCGCTCGCCGTTGATATCGGCAAGCGCGCCGATGCCACATGCATCGTGGTCGAATTCGGGGCGATAAAGGCCCTGCTGCTGAGCGGAATCTGTCTGCATCGCGATCCTCCCCTAGATATTAGACAGTCAGTTGAATAGGCATACTAGGAGCATCGCCGGCCCGTTGTGTTTCCCGCCCGTTTCGAAACAATCGCGTAACGCACGCCCTACGAGTGGACACCGCCGACCTCAAGGACGGCAACAAGGGCCCCAAGTTCGACCTGTAAACTCACCGCTTCAAACATCTCAATCTGTAACAGTAAGACCCAATTTCGACGACTAACTGTTACAGATTGAGGTGTTTTCGAGAGACGGTTCCGAATGTCTCGATCTGTAACACGAAGGGCCGGTTTTGGCGGTCAGCTGTTACAGATCGAGATTTTTCACAGGACCATTTCTTCCTGTCTTGATCTGTAACACCTAGACCCAATTTCCATCCCCAGTTGTTACAGATCAAGACATTTCGGCAATCCCCTTTCACCTTCCCATTCAAATACAACAATTTTGTTAGTCGTGGTTAACTTTTGAGTCTAAAACGGGTATCCTTTGCGGCGTCAGGCAAACGGCACGCAGGAGCGCACCATGCTCAACCATCTCAAACAACACTTTGGCTCGCACCGCACCGGAGGCCACGGAGGTCTGGATATCGCCCGGCACATCGGCCCCGGGCTACTCGTGACCGTCGGCTTTATCGACCCGGGCAACTGGGCCTCCAATATGGCCGCGGGCTCGCAGTTTGGCTACGCGCTGCTGTGGATCGTCACGCTGTCCACGATTATGCTCATTGTGCTGCAGCACAACGCGGCGCACCTGGGTATCGCCACGGGCGCCTGTCTCGCCGAGGCCACGACCCGCTTTCTCCCCCGCATCGTGGGACGCGCCGTGCTCGGCAGCGCCTATCTCGCGACCATCGCCACCGCCATGGCCGAGGTCCTGGGCGGCGCGATTGCCCTTCAAATGCTCTTTGGGCTGCCCGTGCGCGCGGGCTGCGTCATCGTGGCGGCAGTATCGATGGCGATGCTCATGACGAACTCCTACAAGCGTGCCGAGCGCTGGATCATCGCCTTCGTCGGCGTGGTAGGACTCTCGTTTTTGGCCGAGCTTGCGCTGGTCAAGGTCGACTGGCCGCAAGCCGCCGCAAGCTGGATCACGCCCAGTATGCCCACTGGCTCTGCCGCGATTATCGTGAGTGTCCTGGGTGCGGTCGTTATGCCACACAACCTTTTTCTGCACTCCGAGGTCATCCAATCCATGCACTTCGAAGGCCAAGGCGAGCAGGTTATCGAAGAGCGTCTGCGCTATGAGCTCTTCGACACGCTCTTTTCGATGGGCGTGGGCTGGGCAATCAACTCGGCCATGGTCATCCTGGCCGCAACGACCTTCTTTGCGCACAGCATTGTCGTAGACGACCTCGCCGTCGCAGCGGCCACGCTCTCCCCCATCTTGGGCCCGGCGAGCTCGACCATCTTTGCGGTAGCGCTGCTGTTCGCGGGACTATCGAGCAGCGTGACAGCGGGCATGGCGGCGGGAACCATCACCGCGGGCATGTTCGACGAGGAATACGACATCCACGACCGACATTCCTCGATCGGGGTGGCGGTCTGTTTCGTCGGCGCAGTGGCGGCGTGTCTGGTCATCCCAAATCCTTTTGAAGGTCTCATCTGGAGTCAGGCACTGCTGTCGCTTCAGCTGCCGATTACGGTCTTTGTGCTCATACGGCTCACCAGCTCAGCCCGCGTTATGGGCAAATACGCCAACTCGCGCCCGCTCAACGCGCTGCTCGTAGGGATCGGCGTCATCGTGACGATTCTCGACATCGTGCTGCTAACGGGGATGTAATTGGGATGGCGTGACCGTCCAGATATAACGTCTTAATCTGTAACACGTGAGACCGTTTTAAACCGTCAGATAAATCAAAAGGGTCCCGGCCGAGAATTCGACCGGAACCCTTGGACAGAGCTATGTTCGGCTTTCGCCGTGTGCCTGCGAGTTACTCCTCGACGAGCTCAAACTGATCGGGACCGACGCCGCACACCGGGCACACGTAGTCCTCGGGCAGCTCGGGCGTGTCGACCTCAACCTCGTAACCGCAAACGGTGCACACAAACTTATACGTCTTCTTCTCCTCAGCCATGATGTTCTCCTCTCGAACGTGACTGCTGGTGTACTTACTTATTAGTATATATTCTCAATAAGATAATGCAAGTATTTTTAGAACATTTCTAGCCTTGATACGACGAGGCTTTGGGCGGCGTCTTGCCCTTTAGCACCTTGTGATAGTAGTCGTACGTCAGCGGCGTCTCGTCGCTCAGGCGCTCGGCATCCTCGACCTCGCCGATAAACAGCAGATGCGTGCCCACATCCACAGTGTCGATCAAACGGCAGCTAAACAGGGCCGCCGCATGCTCGGGCACATAGGGCATGCCCAGAGCCGTCTCGCGGGTCTCGTATTTGGCAAACTTGTCATAATCGCTGCTGGTGCGGAACCCAAAGTTACCGATGTAGAGCATGTCGGCGGTCTGATCGATCACGGTCAGCGCGAACGCTTTGGCCGATGCGATAACGCCCGAGGTGACATTGTCCTTGTTCACGGCAACCGAAATACGCGGCGGCATGGACGTCACCTGCACCGCAGTGTTGATGACGCAGCCGGCGCGCAGCCCGTCTGCCGCAGCACTCACCACGTACAGACCGCTCGGCATGGTAAAGAACGCAGTTTTGTCCATAACGATCACTCCCCTAGCTCGGGTTGGAACCTCATGAATGTATGTACCCACAAAAAAGGCGGCACCCATAACGGACGCCGTCTTTGAGACATATGTGTCAGAACAGTAAGAAAGATGAGACGCCCGCAGTTGCGGTGAAATAGGGACTGAATAGCCCCTCAAACAGGAAAAACAGTCCGTATTCCACCGCAACTTACAGAGTGCCTAGCGGTTGCGTTCCTTAAGGGCGCGGTCGATCTCGCGTTGGACATCACGCTTGGCCATGTCCTCGCGCTTGTCGTAGAGCTTCTTGCCGCGACCCAGACCCAGCAGCAGCTTTACGCGGCCGTCCGTATTAAAGTAGAGCTCCAACGGAACCAGCGCATAACCACGGTTGCGAAGTTTGCCGTCAAGAAAGTCGATCTCCTTGCGGTGCAGCAGCAGACGACGCCGACGGTCGGGATCGCGATTCCACACGCCACCATGGCTATAAGGGTGGATATGCAGTCCGACGAGCCAGCACTCGCCGCCACGAATCAGCGCAAAAGTGTCAGTGATCTGACAGGCGCGCTCGCGAATCGACTTGACCTCGGTGCCGCTCAGCTCAATACCGCACTCAAACGTCTCATCGATAAAGTACTCGTGATGTGCCGAGCGATTCTTGGAAATGAGTTTGCGCTCGCGCTTACTGGGCATCGCCGGCCTCCTTGGCGCCATCGGCGTTTGAGCCCGCAGCCTCGCGCTTTGCCTTGCGCTCGGCATTGAGCTCGGCATCGCTCTCGCGCACCAGTTTGATAATCGCCGCGCAGGCCTCCTCGCCCACCAAGTCGCGAGCACGCACCGTCAGGCGCGTCGCCTCCTGCTTGTCGCCGTCGCTTGCAGCATCGGTCGCGCACATAATCAGGCAGATGGCAATCTCGGCCGAAGGCGAGGTCGGAACGCCTTGCAGGGCCAGTTCACCCATCACGTGCTCGTCGCTCTCATCGGCGGCATCCGGATAGGTGGTATGGATCTTGTTGAGCAGGCGCGTCGTATGCGCATCGTTGGGCGCCAGGCGCAGCGCCAGACGCGCGCAGCCCACGGCAGCCGAAGCGTTCTCGGTCTCGGGCTCCAAGAAGTACTGACCCAGATTGGCGTAAGCGCGGGCGGCGCACTTGCCATCGCTTGCACGCTCCAGCACCGAGAACGAGAGCGATGCCCATTCCTGCTTGTCTTCGAGTGCGCGGAACAGCTCGGCCAAATCCAAGCGATAGTTGCAGTTCATGGGGTCCCAACGCACAGCCTGCATCAGGGCATTGCGAGCGCTCACATAATCCTGCTGGCGAATGTAGGCAAACGCCATATCAGAGTACAGGCGGTCAAACGGCACCTCGACCTGCACGAGCTCGCGCGGATCCTTCTCCACGCGGCGATAGGCCAAGCGCTCAAACTTGCTATCAAAGCTAAAGTATTGGCGCTTCTCCTCCGTCTTGCACTCGGCGTCGATATACTCCTCGGCGAGCTCCACCAGGCGCTCCAGCAGCGGCGTCGCCGTAGCCAGGTCGCCCTGCGCCAGATAGTTCTCGGCATACGTAATGTCTTGCAAGCTGATGGGCAGGTCCATGACAACTCCTCGGTCCAGGCGGCAGACTCAACGCGCCTTAAACATCGGTCAATACACAAAACCCGGGTCTCTTGCGAGGCCCGGGAGTTCAATTTTGGTAGCCCGTACCAGATTCGAACTGGTGATCTCCGCCTTGAGAGGGCGGCGTCCTAAACCGCTAGACGAACGGGCCATATGTAGCAAATGCAATGGCTGGGATGGAGGGAGTCGAACCCCCATTGACGGAACCAGAATCCGCTGTCCTGCCATTAGACGACATCCCAATGACTGCATCGCTGCGCTCGGCTGTGCCTTTGCGCAAGAAAGAAATATACGGGAAGTCTCGCCGTGACGCAAGCCCCAATTTTGACTTTTTTGAAATTCAGTCAAATTGGCCTAATTTAGTCCAACCCGTGAAGGACCTGTGAAGCCAACCGCTGTACACGAAGGGCAAAACGCCGCGAGCGGTAGCCGTCAACCGTTGGCAGATTCTACCGTGAAAACGATAGCACCAGGCAACACAATCGAAGTATCAATGATCACGTAGATATCGAGGCACCATGGACGAAGAGCTTGATTACCTATGGGAGACCCTGGGCCTCGAGATCACTGCTGACCTTTGGCCCGAACGGGACAAAATCCATCCCACACTGCGCCCCGCCATCACGGTGATGCAGGCAAAATACCGCCGTGCATCCTTTTTGATCATGCGGATGTCATGGCACGCGGGACTCCCCGACCTTAAACGAATCCAGGCAAGCCTCGTCGAGCTGTCCGGTATGCCGACCGTCATATCCGAGGCACACCTGGAGCAGCGCCAGCGTGAGCGACTGCAACAGCAGCGGATTCCCTTTATCTGCCCCGGTATTCAGGCATATCTGCCCTTTATGGACGAAGAGTACTGGAGCGGCAAGCCCAACAAGCACGTAAAGGTCTACGATCCGCACGAATGGGCACAGCTTGAGGATTAGCGCATATGCCCGCCAGCCGGGATAGTGCGCATGCCCGCCAACCGGAAAGCTCATCCCGGAATTTACGTCCAGAACGGGACGCGCTTTCCCCTAGAGGCCCCAAACGGAAACCGTATCCCGGATTTCGCGCTCAAACTGGGATACGGTTTCCGCTAGCCCCTTCAACCGGAAACTGCGTCCCGGAATCCGAGCTCAAAACGGGACGCACTTTCCGCAGCCACTACAGCAGCACCTCGGTCCAGGCCGCTTCCTTAAACCCGGGAATCGCAAAGTCGTCGCCCACCAGCAGCGGACGCTTGACCAGCATGCCGTCGGTCGCCAGCAGCTCGTAGCACTCCTGATCCGTCATGCCCGCATCCAGACGCGCCTTCAGGCCCAGCTCTCGATATTTCATGCCCGACGAATTAAAGAAGCGCCGCACCGGCAGCCCCGAACGAGCAATCCAGGTCGCAAGCTCATCAGCCGTGGGATTGTCCAAAACGATATCGCGGTCGATATACTCTACCCCATGTTCGTCCAGCCATGCCTTGGCCTTCTTACAGGTCGAGCACTTGGGATATTCAACAAACAGTACGGTCATGGGAATCCTCCGAATATAGATCGGCCAACGCAGGCACACGCCACACGAGGCGCCTTCGTATGATGGGCCAATTGTATCCCACGGGTCACACGCTAAACGAACCGTACCCCGAATCCGCGTTTGATGAACGGCAGCAGCTCCATTGCCTCGGGCGTGATATGGCCCGCAACGTTCATGCGCTCGTCACCGGGAAGATCGACCCGCGCAATCTCAAGCTCGCCTTCGTAGCGCCCATATCCGCTATTGCTCACAGCGATCGACCCCGCCTTTCGCGGCAGGCCGGCTCCGGCATCCGTCGGCACGGAATCCGGCTTAAGCTTCGTACGTGACTCCTGAGACCTAAAGATGAGGACACTCGAGTCGGGCCGGTCGTGATGAATCTGCCCGCGCACATAGGCATAACCGGGCTCAAGCTCGCATTGCAGGTCCACGTATCCGGCGGAAACTTGAGCAAACTGCGCCCAGCCCGCATCGGAAAGATCGGGGTCGCCGACCAACACAATGTCGCAATCGGCGCCATGTGCAAGCTCAAGCATATTGAGAGCAACCTTTGACGCGCGACCGCGCTGCGCCTCGACCGTCGGCAGTCCCTCGAATACCGGCCCGCGAACGTTAGCATCACCCGGCACAAAAGCCATGATTTCGAATCCAAGCGCCGCAAGACGAAGATTCGTCCGAGCAACATCTTCAAGAGCTAAACCGGTATAAGGCTTGGGGTAATAATTGTGGCAGGCGGCAAAACGAGTCACATCGGCGCCGGCTTCACGCCACGATGCGATTTCATCAGAACTCACCGTCGATGCATTGACCACAATGCGAAATACACCGGACAGCTCCGCGACCCGCTGGGCGCTAAAACCATAGTCCAAACGAAGGTATTCCAACCCCAAATCGCGCAGGTCCTCGATGCGCTCAAGCCCGAGCAAATCGCACGTGCGAGGCCCCACATCGGCAATGAGCGCAATGCCGCGGGCGGAAAGCAGCGACAGCACATGACGGACCTTATCGGCATACGCCGCTCCCCCATCCTCGGGAATATGCAGCGAGGTGAACGCATAGCGCGCACCCGCCGCGGCACCACGTTCAATCGTCCGCTCAATATCCTGCAGAGGGCTGGAAAGATAAATCGAAATACCCGTTTTCACGCTTCAACGCTCCTTTAAAAAAGGCCGGCGGAGCAGCTAGCCCCGCCGGCACAACCATAACATCAAGAAATCTGCCGCGCGCCGCGAACCCTGAGCAACACGGCTCGCGATATCAATCTACTCGCCAAAGAACTCGTTGATCTTCTGCTCGTCGACGCCAAAGAACCACGTCAGGACAAAGCCGGCGGCATAGGCAAGCAGCATAGCGGCAACGTAGCCGAGCTGCTGGCCAGGAACGACGATCAGCAGGCCAAACAGACCGGAAACGCCCTGAGAAACCGTGCCGATGTGAAGCAGCGCCGCGAGCGCGCCGCCAAATCCGGCACCCAGGCAGGCCGTCACAAACGGACGAACGAGCGGCAGCGTAACAGCATACATCAGAGGCTCGCCCACACCCAGGATTCCAACGGGAATGGACTCTGCGACGTACTTCTTGAGCTTGGCATTCTTGGTCTTAAAGTACAGAGCCAAACCGGCACCGACCTGGCCGCCGCCAGCCATCATAAGGATGGGAAGCAGGTAATTGATACCCTTGGTAGCGCCGTCGGGATCGTTGAGCATAGCGTGGATCGGCGTGAGCGCCTGATGCAGGCCGACGGACACCAGCGGCAAGAAGCCTGCCGACAGGATATAGCCGCCCAGGACGCCCAGCTTCTCGAAGATAAAGGTCAAAACGCTAAAGATGGCAGTCGTCAGCCATGCGCCAACCGGCTGGATGACGAGCATCAGAGCAAAGGCGCCGATGATGAGCACCAGCAGCGGAGACAAGAACGTGTCGAGTGCGTTGGGCATAACCTTGCGAATCTGACGCTCCATCCAGGCAAAAAATGCGCCAGCGATGAGAGCCGCGATCATGCCGCCCGCTGCGGGGTTGTACTGCGCACTGGTGAGCGGCAGCAGAATGGCAGTGGCAGGATCAGCCGCGCCAGGCGCAAGCAGGGGCATGGCACTGTTGGCGATACACATCATGCCGGCGATGCCGCCCAGCGCAGCGGAGCCACCAAACTCACGTGCCGCGTTATAGCCCACCAAGATGGGCAGATAGGCAAACAGGGCCCAGCCCATGGAACGAATGCCCTGGTACCACCACTCGCCTGCAAGCGCGCCTGCCGTCGAGACGTTAATGACGTTGCAGATACCGTTGATGAGGCCAGCCGCAATGATGCCGGGAAGCAGGGCGACGAAGACATTGGAAATCTTCTTGAGGAAGGCCTGAACCGGCTTGGACTCGTACTTGGCCTTCTGCGCGGCCTTGTTTGTGGCCGCAGCGTCAACCACGCTCTCGTCGGCAACGCCTTTCGCAAGGCCAGTGAGCTTGGAGAACTCCTCGAGCACCTTATTCACCTTGCCCGGACCCAGCACGATCTGCATCGTGTCGTCCTCGACCAGGCCCATCACGCCGTCGAGTGCCTTAATGCCCTCCGTGTCGACGTTGCCCGCGTCTTTGACGGTCACGCGCAGGCGCGTCATGCACGCCGCGTTTGCCAGCACGTTGTCTTTACCGCCCAAAAGGTCCAGCAGCTTTTGAGCCAGCTCTTTGTTCGTCATAACTCCTCCTTGTATTGGGTATCTCGTCTGGATGTCATATCAGCTCACGCCGCGCACCTATTGGGCGTCGGCATTGCTCTTCTCATGGCCACTCACCGCAGCACGGACATGGCCTCGCGCCCGCTCAAGAGCTACCGTAGCCTGCTCGGCATCGCAGTCCAACAGTACCGAGACAATAGCGGTTTTTACATGGCCGCCGGCATCTGCAAGCGCCTGAACGGCGCGCTCGCGCGTGCAGCCGGTCGCCTCCATCACGATGTTCTGGCCGCGCACCACCAACTTCTCGTTCGTCTGCTGCACATCGACCATCAGGTTTTGGTATACCTTGCCGATCTTGACCATGGCACCGGTCGAAATCATGTTGAGAATGAGCTTTTGAACCGTTCCCGCCTTGAGCCTCGTTGAGCCGGTCAGGACCTCGGGACCGGGCACGGGCTCAATGGCAAGATCTGCGCTCTCCCCGATCTTCGACCCTTGGTTGCAGGCAATTGCAATGGTCTTGCACCCAGTTGCCTTGGCGTACGCAAGGCCGCCCACCACATAAGGAGTACGGCCGCTTGCCGCCAGGCCAACGACAAGATCCTTGTCCGAGAGTCCACGCTCTCGCAGGTCGTTCGCGCCAAGCTCATCGCTGTCTTCGGCACCTTCGACAGCCTTGATAAACGCCGTCTCGCCTCCGGCAATGAGCCCGACAATCAGATCGGGTGACACGCCAAACGTGGGCGGACACTCCGAAGCGTCGAGTACGCCCAGACGACCGCTGGTGCCTGCGCCCATGTAAAAGACGCGCCCGCCGCGCTCGAGTGCCTCAGCAGCCCAGTCGATTGCTGTGGCAACCTGGGGCAACACTTTCGTGACCGACTGGACGGCACGAAGATCCTCATCGTTCATCGTCGTGACGATTTGCAGCGATGTCATCGTATCGAGGTCCATTGACCTTTGATTACGCTGTTCGGTCGTGAATTTTGTTAAATCGAGCATTTCATTCACCTCATCTTTCCTGTTTCTCGATGTAGTTTTGCTTAATGACATGCGTCGCCCGTTCGTAGTCGCTGGCAACGTAAGCAGCGTAAAGGGCATCGACAACCATAAGCTGGGCCATACGCGAAGCCATGGCACCGCTGCGGACCAAGGGTTCACTCGCAGCAACGCCGAGCACGGCATCGGCCATGGTGGCAAGCTTGGATGATCCATCTACTTTGGTAACGGCCACAACGGGACAGTTGTGACGTTGAGCCTCGGCGGTGCAGTCCAGCACCTCTTGCGTCAAGCCCGAGTAGCTAAAGGCGATTGCCATATCGCCCTCATGCATGTTCTTGGCACATAAGAGCTGATCATGCCAGTCGTCGTACAGATGGCACTCTTTGTCGACACGCATGAGCTTTTGCGCCAGGTCGTGCGCGACCAAACGAGAGGCACCAATACCGAACAGATTGACCGCGCGTGCCCGCTTAAGACGGGCCGCGCATCGCTCCAAGACGGTGTAATCGAGCGTTCGCGCCGTCGCCTCGATCGTGCGCACGTTGCTTTTCATCACCTTCCCCACGATACGTTCGACGCTGTCATCCATGGAGATGTCCTCGAGGGCTACGTCTTTCTTGTCACCTAAGAGCGCCAGCTCGGCAATCAGTTCGCGCTGGAACTCCTTGTAGCCCGCAAAACCCAAACGCTTGCAAAAGCGCAAAATGCTCGAGGGCGAGGAGAACGTGACATCGGCAAGACCGCGGACGGACAGCCCGACCACCTCGTGCGGATGAGCGCTTACATATGCGATGACATTGCGTTCCGCCGGGCTCGCGCTGAGCTCACGCTCGCGAAGCCGCAAAAGCAATCCGTTTGCCATCTCAAACACCTCCGTTGAGAAGAATTAAAGACCAACGAACGATTCGTACCGGATACAAACAGCTTTTGCGGTACATTGTGCCGCATCGTGGCGCACAAAGGGCGAGCGTTCTACCGCTCGCCCCTCAAATCCGACCGCTCGGAAATACGCGCGACACAAAATAATTCAACGAGGCCGCATTATCAGAAACGGGTTTGTTACCGGCTAGCGCCTCGCATGGGCGCCGATCGGCCGAGTCACATGGCGCACCAACGCCGCTGCCAGCAATACCAACAGCATGGCGGTGACATAGCCCGCAGCATCGAATCCTAAATCGATAACGTCGAAATGCCTGCCGGGAACAAAGATCTTATGTACCTGATCGCCAACGGAGCAGGCGGCGCAAAAGAGCAATACGGGCACGCAACGGGAGCATACGCTCCACGGACGCCTGGAAAAGCAAACCACGACCACGGAGGCGAATAATCCGACGAAGAAAAACTCTACGGTATGGGCAACGCGACGGACGTTCGTGCCCACCCACATGCGAATGGAAGCAAGTCGGCCAGACCGGACATTCGAGGCAGCCGAATCGGTGCCCCCGGTCATTCCGTTCTCCGCCTGAGCTTCACCCGTGGCATCGACAGCCTGAACGCCCGTAGCCTGGCCCTGCACCACACGCGCGGTAGACTCGCTCAGCAACGACGTCTCCACCGCATTTTGCTCCGTCAGCACCCAGATGCCCGCCAGCGTTGCAACGAACAGAACAATTGCGGTCCATCCGATTATTTGTTTTACGCGCGCCAAGGGCCAACCTCCTTTTTTGAATATCAGCGAGTGTAGCCCCAAATGGCATCGTCACCGTATCAAAATTTGAATCGCAACAGGAAGCGACAAAGCGACGCAAACCCCTACCCCGCCTCGCGCATCCAGCGATCGAACGTCCCCACGCACACGCCCAGGCACTTTGCTGCCTGGCTGCGGGTAATATCGCCTGCCTCATAGCTATCGCGCACCAGCTCAAACTGAGGAGGGCACGGCTTGCGAGGTCGACCGAAACGAACCCCTCGCGCCCGCGCCGCTGCAATTCCCTCCGCCTGGCGCCGATGGATATTCTCGCGCTCCACCTGCGCCACGTAGCTCAGCAGTTGCAGCACAATATCGGCAATCAGGGTGTTGGTCACATCCGGCGCGCCGCTGGCCCTAGCGCGCGTGTCAAGCAATGGCATGTCCAACACCACAATGGCAACCCCGAGCTCCTTGGTAATGCGTCGCCATTCCTCAAGAATCTCGGAGTAATTACGACCAAGTCGGTCGATAGAAAGCACCACCAGCACGTCCCCGTCTCCCAGGACGTGCAACAGCTCGCGATAATGCGGTCGATCGAAGTCCTTGCCGCTCGCATGGTCGGCATAAATATTCGCCGAGCCCACGCCATAGGCGCCCAGCGCATCCAGCTGCCGATTAAGATTCTGATCGCGCGAACTCACCCGCGCATAACCGTACACCGTCGCCATCTCATCCCCGCTTTCTTGTAAACCTGCCAAAAGGGACAGGTTTATTTTGGTAGGTTTTACCTCTCAAATAGCAGGTAAGCGGGCGGCCGAGCAGACGACAAGGTAGTCACGATTCAAATGCGGAGGGCGGTCCCGAAAGACCGCCCTCCGCTCTCTCGCCACGAGTCGGGATTTAGCTAATGGATAAGCTTAAAGTCCAAGTGTCCACGCGTGGTATTGACGCGCGAGACCTCGATAATCACGCGCTGGCCCAGTTCATAGCGAGTCCCCGTGTCGGCGCCCGTCAGCGTAAGCGCGTCCTCGTCGAACTCGAGCCACTCGTTGCCCAGGCTCTTAATTGAAACCAGGCCCTCGACCTGTGTTAGGTCCAAGCGCACAAAGAGGCCCATGCTGCTAACCCACGAGACGGTCCCGGCATAGCGCTCACCCAGACGGTCCTCATAGTACTGGGCAATCTTGATCTTTTGCGTCGCATGGCTGGCGGCATCTGCCGCGCGCTCGGCATCGCTACATGCGCGGCAGATCTGCGGCAGAATGCGCGGCAGCGACTCGCGCCCCTTGCCGATCAGGCGCGGCGTACGGACCAGGGCGTCCTTGCCGCCCAGCTGCTCATAGGCCAACTGCAGTTTGAGCACGCGGTGCACCACCAGATCGGGGTAGCGACGGATGGGACTCGTAAAGTGACAGTAGCACGGCGCGGCGAGCGCAAAGTGGCCCTCGTTGCGCGGCTTGTACAGCGCGCGCTGCATGCTGCGCAGAAGCAGCGTGTTGACGAGCGGTGCGTTGGCCGTACCGGCGGCAGCATCAACTGCAGCCTGCAGCTCATCGGGGCTCCCCAGGGCAATACCGGCAGCACGGCGATCGTCGATGATGCCTAGCTGCGCCAGCGCAACGGCAGCACCGTGCAGGCTATCGGGGCTCGGATCCTCATGCACACGATAGCAGGCCTCGATATCACGGTCTGCCAGCCACTCTGCAACGCACTCGTTGGCGAGCAGCATAGCTTCCTCGATAAGCGACGTGGCACACGAACGCTCACGCGCCACAATCTGCACGGGCACTCCGTCCTCATCCAATAGAGCGCGAATCTCGGCTGTGTCAAAATCGACTGAGCCGCGGGCGCGACGAATACGACGGCGAAGTTCGGCGAGTTCGTTAGCGGCGACAAGGAAATCGCCGAGGTCGATGTTGTAGCCGCGGGCGGCCTCCTCGCACGCAAGACCGCGCTCAAGCGCTTCCTCGCGCGAGGTCTCGGCAGCCGCAACATCCTCGGCTGCACCCTCCAGCACCGAATACTCAACCGCGCCGGCACGCACCAGCAGCGCCTCGGCGCCGTCATAGTCCATACGCACACGCGAGCGAATCACGCTGGGATACGGATCGTAATGCCGCACGCGACCCTGCGCATTGAGCTCGATATCGACGGTAAACGCAAGACGGTCCTCGTCAGGGCGAAGCGAGCACAGGTCACAGGACAGGCGTTCGGGCAGCATGGGAAGCACGCGATCGGCCAGATACACCGATGTCGTACGATGGCGAGCCTCAAGATCGATATGCCCGTCCCAAGCCACATAGTGTGAAACGTCGGCGATATGCACACCCAGCTTGTAGCCACCCTCGGGCGTGCGCTCCAACGAAATGGCATCGTCAAAGTCGCGCGCATCGACCGGGTCGATCGTGATGACAAAGCGGTCGCGCAGATCGCGGCGGAGCGGGTCCTTAAGCGCCGCGGACACATCGAGCGAAAGCCCCTCGGCCTCGTCCAGCGCGGCCTCGGGATAGCTATCGGTATAGCCGTAACGCGCCATCACATATTGAACGCCCAAATCGGGCGCGTCATCTCCGCCAATGCGGCGTTCGATCGTCACGGTACCCGATTCCAGGCGCGTCGGGTAGGTCAAAATGCGCGCGACAACGGCATCACCCGGGTGAACGCCCAGACGATCCGCCGAGGTATCCTCGGGCAGAATGAAGAAGTCGACCTTCAAACGCGAATCGAGCGGCTCAATCACACCGAGCGGACCGGCGGTCTGGTACGTACCCACTACGCTTATGGCTGCGCGCTCAACCACACCCTCGATCACGGCGCGCCGCTCACCGTGCGGGCTGTTCTTAATGCTCACGGCAACGGTATCACCGTCCATGATCTCACGCTTGCCGCGACCCATGACCTTGTAGTCGCCGTTTTCGGTTACAACGTAGGCACTGTGCTCATGGAGCTGCACGCGCCCGGTCAGGCTCGGACGACGTTCGCTGCGTACCGGCCCGCGCTTATTGCGAGCTCCACGCTTATGCTTGTTATTGCGCCCCATGGCGCCTCCTAACTATCGATTGCCGTTTACATCCCAAGAGTCTACCCAAATGATCCCTAGGGGACAAAAAACGGGCCGCCCCATAAGAGACGACCCGTTGGAAGGGATGAATTCCAGGCATGCCTACACGCGCAGGTAGCGACGCATGGCGATGGCAGAACCAAAGAGGCCGATAATCACGCCGACCAGAATCAGCGCAGCATAGGTCACCAGGTAGTACTGCATCGGCAGGGCAAACGACATCCAGCCGATGCTCTCCTGCAGACGCGGAATCATCAGATTGCGCAGCAGCTCCAGAACGCCGATGGAAAGCAGCGAGCCCAAAATGGCCTGCAGTACGCCCTCGGTGATAAACGGGCCGCGAATGAAGCCGTTGCTGGCGCCGACCAGACGCATAATCGCAATCTCACGACGACGCGCCGTGATGGATAGGCGAATCGTGTTGTTGATGAAGATGAAAGCGATAAAGGTCAGAAGGCCAACGAGCACCACGGCGGCGATGCGGATATAGTTGGTCACCTGGAACAGGCGGCTCACTTCCTCCTGGCCGTACAGCACGCTCGCGTTGACGTCGCCGTCATCCGCGATCTTCTGGAAATCGGCATCCTTCTTGAGCTTTTTGGCCGTGCTCTCGACCTTGGACGGATCGTCCATCTCAATTGCAAACGAAGCCGGCAGCGGGTTCTGGCCATCGAGTGCGCTCATGGTGGCGTCGGCGTTGCCCGACATCTTGCTCGTATACTCGGCCAGCGCGTCGTCCTTGTCCTTATAGGTCACGGACTTGACGTTATTCCATGTCTTAAGCTCGGCCTCAAAAGCCTGAACATCGGCCTGATCGGCGTCATCGCTAATGAACGCGTTGATGACAACCTGATCCTCGACGGTGCCGATCACGGAGTTCAGCATCGCGGAGCCCATGATGAACAGGCCGATGATAAACAGCGAAAGGAAGATCGTGATGACGGCGCCGAGCGAGGTAGTCCAGTTACGGAAGAAGTGGCTGATTGCCTCTTTGAAGGAGTAGCCCACGTTAGTTGGTGCCATAGTTGCCGTAACCTCCCCTCTCCTGGTCGCGGATAACGTGGCCGCCCTCGAGGGCGATCACGCGACGGTGCATGCTATCGACCATCTCGCGGTCGTGCGTGGCGACGATCACGGTGGTGCCGGTGCGGTTAATACGCTCGAGCAGCTTCATGATGCCCAGCGAGATCGCCGGGTCGAGGTTACCCGTGGGCTCGTCGCAAATCAGCAGCGGCGGACGGTTGACCATAGCGCGGGCGACGGCAACGCGCTGCTGCTCGCCACCGGAAAGCTGGTCGGGCAGCGAGTCCATCTGATCGGCCAAACCGACCAGACGCAGCACCTCGGGCACCTGGCTGCGAATGACGCCCTTGGGCTTGCCGATGCACTGCAGGGCAAACGCCACGTTTTCGTAGGCGGTCTTTTGCGGCAGAAGCTTAAAGTCCTGGAACACGGCGCCAATCTGGCGGCGCAGGAACGGAACCTTGCGGTTCTTGATCTTCATGAGGTCCTGACCGGCAACCAGGATGCGGCCACTCGTCGGCTTGACGTCGCGGTTGAGCGTCGACAGCAGCGTGGTCTTACCCGAACCGGAGTGACCGACCAGGAAGACGAACTCGCCCGGATAGATCTCGATGTTGATGTCGTCGAGTGCAGGCTTGTTGGGCTGTGCCGGATAGATCTTGGTGACATGCTCCATAAGGATAACGGGCTCGACACCGGCCTGCTTGGCCATCTTCTTGCGGCTGGCCTGCGGATCGATGGGCGCAAACACCGACGTAAAATCGGGGTTGTTGAGCGCGTTATCGAGGCTTGCGACCTCGGCCGCCTGATCGCTCTCGACCACCGGGGCAGCAGGCTGCGTGGGGTCGGGAATAGCGGCAAAGAGACCGGACTGCGCAGGCTGAGGAGCCGGCGTCGCAGGGGCCATGGGGTCGGGAATGCCGGCCATGGTAGGCTGCGGCGTGGCGGCACCAGCCTGAGGCTGCTCCACGCGAGCGGTCACGGCCTGAACGGGCTCAAAACCCGCCGTGCCGGAAAGCGCGACATCGCTGGTTGGATTGTAGGCAAAGGGATCGGATGCCGGCTGTGCCTGATCTGCCGGCTGAGCGGGGGCCTGAGCAACAGGCTGGCCCTCTGAATCCGGAGTGGCGAAACGACTGCCCTGGACGCCTGCCTGCGTCTTGGGGGCATCATCGCCCGCACCGGAGGTACGGAAGTGGTTACCCACTGGTGCTCCTTATCGTCGTGCGTTTAAACTACATGAGCGCTTTGTATTTTAGCAGCATTAGCTTTGCTGCACATAAGAAGCATGGCGGAGCCTGGTCTCACCGGCCGCGCACAGGGCTACCTCCCAAATCGTCCTCGGACATGTCGGAGCCCCCGCTGCGCACTACGTGCGGCGGGGGCTCCTCCGTCCTGCGGAAAGATTTGGGAGGTAGCCCTGTGCGCGGCCTGCGGCTACTAAGGAGTCGCCGTGTTTCTATTAGGTGCAGCAAATGCATGCTTAGGAGGGTCTGAATTGCACTTTGTTGGAATGGGCCCGTTTCCCCATGGGAACTTTGCTTGGCAGGGCTCTAATTTAAATTCAACAAAAACAGGGGCGCTCTCTTTGAGGACGCCCCTGTTCTGGCTTGCATGTGGTTGTTGAGGCGATACTTTGCCTCGTCTTGTCCTAGGCCAAGAACTCCTTGGTGGTTGCCACGATGTTGGCGGCGTCCAGGCCGTACTTGTGCAGGAGCTCGGCGCCCGGGCCGGACTCGCCGAAGGTGTCGTTGACGCCAATCTTCTTGAGCGGCGTCGGGCACTGCTCGCACAGGACGTCGGCAACGGCGCTGCCCAGGCCACCGATCACGGAGTGCTCCTCGACGGTCACGACGTGGCCGGTCTTGGTGGCGCTCTTGACGATCAGGTCGGCATCGATGGGCTTGATGGTGTGCATGTTGATGACCTCGGCGTCGATGCCCTCGGCAGCAAGCTGCTCGGCGGCCTCGAGAGCCTCACCGACCATCAGGCCGCAGGCGATGATGGTCACATCGGCGCCCTCGCGCATGACAATGCCCTTGCCCAACTCGAACTTGTAGGTCTCGGGGTCGTTGATAACCGGCGAGGCCAAACGGGCGAAGCGCATGTACACCGGACCGTCGCACTCGTAGGCGGCGCGCGTCACGGCGCGGGCCTCGACGTCGTCGGCGGGAACAATCACGGTCATGCCAGGGATGACGCGCATCAGGGCGATATCCTCGCAGCACTGGTGCGTGGCGCCATCCTCGCCCACCGAGATACCGGCATGCGTGGCACCGATCTTAACGTTGAGATGCGGGTAGCCGATGGAGTTGCGGACCTGCTCAAAGGCGCGGCCGGCGGCAAACATGGCAAAGCTGCTCGCGAAGGCGACGCGACCGGTGGTCGCGATACCGGCGGCGACACCCATCAGGTTGCTTTCGGCGATGCCCACATCGAAGAAGCGGTCGGGGCAAGCGGCCTTGAACTTACCGGTCTGCGTGGCGGCGGCCAGGTCGGCGTCGAGGACCACAAAGTCATCGTGCTCGCTGGCGAGCTCGACGAGGGCCTCGCCGTAGCTTACGCGCGTGGCGATTTTCTTGACGTCTGCCATCCTAGAGCTCCTCTCCGGCGGCCGTGAGCTCTGCCATGGCCTGCTCAAACTGTTCATCGTTGGGGGCCTTACCGTGCCAACCCACCTGGTTCTCCATAAAGGAAACGCCCTTGCCCTTCATGGTCTCGGCGATAATGGCAGTCGGATGGCCCTTGGTAGCGCGAGCCTCGGCAAAGGCGGCGCGGATCTGGTCGAAATCGTTGCCGTCGGCAAGCTCCACCACGTGGAACTTAAAGGCACGGAACTTGTCGGCGAGCGGCATGGGGTCGTTAACCTCCTCGACGGGGCCGTCGATCTGCAGGCCGTTATGGTCGACGATCACGCAGAGGTTGTCGAGCTGCTGGTTGCCGGCAAACATGGCGGCCTCCCAGACCTGGCCCTCCTCGCTCTCGCCGTCGCCCAGCAGGGCGTAGGTGCGATAGTCGTCGCCCCAGTGCTTGGCGGCAACGGCCATGCCCACGGCGGCGGAGATGCCCTGGCCGAGCGAGCCGGTGGACATGTCGACGCCCGGGGTGTCGTTCATGTTGGGATGACCCTGCAGGTGGCTGCCGATATGGCGCAGCGTCTCGAGATCCTCCTTGGGGAAGAACCCACGCTCGGCGAGCACGGCGTACAGGCCCGGAGCGCAATGGCCCTTGGAGAGCACAAAACGGTCGCGATCGGCCTTGCGGGGATCGGCCGGGTCGACGTTCATTTCCTCAAAGTACAGATAGGTCATGATGTCGGCAGCGCCGAGCGAACCGCCCGGATGGCCGGACTTGGCAGCGTGCACGCCGGTGACGATGCCCTTCCTTACCTCGTTGGCAACCTTTTTGAGCTCTTCGTCGCTCATTGTGCCTTCCTTTCATCCTCATTAGACAAAATGCGCACGGCACCGAAGGTAATCCCAACACAGCCGCAATGCACGTACGTCATTCATTATGCTGGAAACTGATGGCTTTACCAGAGTTTTTATCATTATTTGAACAATTTAGCAGGCAGAACCGCTGATGAAACGGTTTATCAATGTGAACGTCTTTTGGATGGAACGCAGTCGACCCTACGCGCTAATGTCCTTGAATCCCTCGCCGAAGGCTTCCGTAACGTCAGCGACCGTCACAATGGCGTGAGGATCGCGCTCGCGCACGATCGTCTTGAGGGTATTGAGCTCTCGACGGCTCACGATGACCATAATCACCGGCTTCTCGGCACCCGAATACATGCCAGTCGCCTTAAACTTGGTACAACCACGACCCAGGCCATACATGATATCGGCAGCGATATCAGGGAACTTATCCGAGATGATGAGTACCATACGGCGTTTGTTGCCGCCATCGACCACGGCATCGATCACATAGCCGCTAATGACCATCGAAAGGCCTGCATATAGTGCGTTTTCGATTGAAAAGACCGGAGCCGACAGCGCACACACGGCAACATCGATCGCCATGACGGTCGAGCCCACCGGCAGCGAGGTGTTACGCGAGATGATTTGGCCAATCGTGTCCGAGCCGCCGGTGTTGGCGCCGGCGCGCAACACCATGCCGTAACCGATGCCCGTAATAATGCCGCCCCACATGGCAGGGAGCATCAGGTCCGCATCCGCCAGAGGTGCTACAAACGGGGCGAACAGATCGGTAAAGAAGCCCAGCAGCACAAAGCCCGTCGCGGTCTGCACCACGTAGAACATGCCGCCCTCGCGCATAACGACCAACAACAGCAAGGCGTTCATCACGATCGTCTGAATACCAACGGGAAGCGATAGGCCGCGCGCCGCGCCGACCGCCTGGATAATGGTGGCAAGGCCCGTAACGCCACCGGCGGCAAGGCCGTTGGGAATCAAAAACAGGTCGGTCGCGATGGCGGCCAGAGCGCACCCCAACATAATCTGGGGCAGGTCGTGAAAGAAGTTCATCGAAAGAATGCGCTTGATGTCCAGACGGTATGCCATGCTGCCTCCCTCAAAAAAGCGCACCCCATCGGATGCGCTTTGAACTTCTTCTTGTATTCGATTCTACCGATTCGCCGGACAAAAACCACCCCTGCGCAGGGTTTACTCTGGATACAAAACCACACCGCTCGGAGGGTTTTAATCCATTTCCACATAAACCCGGGCGGTTTAAGCAGATGGGGTCTCCGCGTCAGCGTTGCCGGTGGCCCAGCGATGGTAGCCAATAACAAACGGGTCCAGGTCGCCATCGTCAAGAACGGCCTCGACATTGCTGGTCTCCACACCCGAGCGTAAATCCTTGACCATCTGGTACGGGTAGAGCACGTAGCTGCGAATCTGGTTGCCAAAACCAATCGTGGTCTTGGGTCCGCGGATCTCATCGAGCGCCTCGGCGCGCTTCTCGAGCTCAATCTCGTACAGACGAGCCTTGAGGATCTGCATGCACGCGGCCTTGTTCTGGATCTGGCTGCGCTCATTTTGGCAGGTAACCACAATGCCGCTGGGGAAATGCGTCACGCGCACGGCGGAGTCGGTGGTGTTGACGCCCTGACCGCCCGGGCCACTCGCGTGGTACACGTCCACGCGGATGTCATCGGGACTGATCTCGATGTCGATATCATCGGGTAGCACGGGGATGACCTCGACGCCGGCAAACGTGGTCTGGCGGCGCTTCTTGTCGTCGGTGGGGCTAATGCGCACCAAGCGGTGGACGCCGGCCTCGGCGCGCAGCATGCCGAATGCGTCCTTGCCCTCGACGGTAAAGGTAGCGCGGTCGATGCCGATGACCTCGGCCGCGGGACAGTCGTTGATGGTGACCTTCCAGCCGCGACGCTGGCAGTACTTCATGTACATCTTAAAGAGCATGAAGGTCCAGTCCTGGGCCTCCAGACCACCCTGTCCGGGCTTGATGGTCACGATGGCATCGCCGTGATCGAACTCACCGGTAAACCAGCTCGAAAGCTCAAGCTCGTCGATGGCACGGGCAAGGCGCTCTGCCGTAGCGGCAGCTTCCTCGCGCAATGCAGCGGCGTCGGGGTCATCCCCCATCTCCTCGGCAAGCTCCAGCGCGGCGCGGGCATCGGAAAGCTCGCCGCGCGCGGTGTCCACGGCAGCGATATCTTCCTTGGTGCGCGCGATCTCCTCCATGGTGGCACGGGCAGCGTCGGCATCATCCCAAAAGCCGGGGGCCACGCTTTTAGCCTCGAGCTCAGTCACGCGCGTGCGCTTTTCGTCCAAATGGAGATACGACTCGACCTCGCCGAGCCGGTCCGCAAACGCGTCCAGCTCGGCGGGCGTTACCTCTAAAGCCTCAGCCATTAACGATTCCTGCCGTGGCAGTACTTAAACTTCTTGCCGCTACCGCAGGGGCACGGGTCGTTGCGGCCCACGTTGACGTACGGATCGTCGCTCTCGGACTTGCGATAGGTGGTCACCTTGCCACCGTTGTTGACGGCAGCCGGTCCGCCTTGGACAGCCGTGCGGGCCTGCACCTGCGCCTGCTTGCGCAGCACCGAGTCGCCGTTGTCGCCATCGACCTCGGCGGGACCGGAGAAGCGCGCACCCTCGAGCGCGGGCTCCTCCTTGTGCTCCACGGCACGCGGGGCAGCCTTGATCTCGATGCGCAGAACCGTGCGCAGGTAATCCTCGTACATGGTGTCGACGAGCATCTGGAACGCGCCGTAGGCCTCGGTCTTGTACTCGACCAGCGGGTCGCGCTGGCCAAAGCCACGCAGGCCGATGCCGGTCTTGAGGTAGTCCATCTCCTGCAGGTAGTTCATCCAGCGGGTATCGATGACGCGCAGCATAACCTGGGTGTTGAGCTCGCGCATCAGGTCCTCGCCCAAGCGCTCGGCCTTCATGTTGTAGCACTTCTCTACGTAAGCCAGGACATCGGCAGCCAGGGCCTCATAATCCTCGTCGGGGAACTTCGGCGTATCGATGTGGCCGGTGAGCTCCACAACCCACTTGCGCAGGCCCTCCAGGTCGCGCTCGCCATCGTGACTGTCCTTGGTGCAGAACTCCTGCACGCAGCGGTACACGGTATCGTGCATGACCTCGGTGATGTGGTCGGTCAGGTCCTTGCCGTCCAGAATCTTATTGCGCTCGGCGTAGATGACCTGGCGCTGCTTGTTCATGACGTCGTCGTACTCAAGGACGCTCTTACGCATGGAGAAGTTGATGCTCTCGACCTTGTGCTGGGCGCTCTCGACGGCCTTGGAGATGATCTTGTGCTGGATGGGCATGTCGTCGCCCATGTCGGCCGTGACCATCATCTTGGAGACGCGGTCCATCTTGTCGCCGCCGAACAGGCGCATGAGGTCGTCCTCGAGCGACAGGTAGAACTGGGTCTCGCCCGGATCGCCCTGACGGCCGGAGCGGCCGCGCAGCTGGTTGTCGATACGGCGGGACTCGTGGCGCTCGGTGCCGATAACGGTCAGGCCGCCGGCGGCAAGCACGCGCTCGCGCTCGGCCTTGCAGGTCTCCTTGGCTTCGGCGTTAAACTGCTCGAGCTGCTCGGGCGTCACGTCCTCCATGGTCAGGCCCTCGTACTCAAGGCGCTCGCGCACCAGCTCGTCGGGGTTGCCGCCCAGCAGGATGTCGGTACCACGACCGGCCATGTTAGTAGCGATGGTCACGGCGCCGTAGCGTCCGGCCTGGGCAACGATATGAGCCTCGCGCTCGTGATGCTTGGCGTTGAGGACCTCGTGCGCGATGCCGCGCTTGGTAAGGGCGGCGGACAGCTTCTCGGAGCTTTCGATGGAGACGGTGCCCACCAGGACCGGCTGTCCCTTGGCGTGACGACGCTCGACGTCGTCGGCAACGGCGTTGTACTTGGCCTGAATGGTGCGGTACACCAGGTCCTCGTGGTCCACGCGCTGCACGGGCTTGTTGGAGGGGATGACCTCGACGGGCAGCTTGTAGATCTCGCGGAACTCGGCATCCTCGGTAAGTGCCGTGCCGGTCATGCCGGAGAGCTTGTCATACAGACGGAAGTAGTTCTGCAGGGTGATGGTGGCCAGCGTCTGATTCTCCTCGCGCACGAGCACGCCCTCTTTGGCCTCGATGGCCTGGTGCAGGCCCTCGGAGTAACGGCGGCCTTCCATAATGCGGCCGGTGAACTCGTCGACGATCTTGACCTCGCCGTTGGTGACCACGTACTGCTTGTCGCGGTGGAACATGTACTGGGCCTTCAGCGCCTGCTGCAGGTGGTTGACAAGCTGGCCGGAGAGATCGGCATAGATGTCATCGATACCCAGGCGGCGCTCGATCTTCTTAAGGCCGCGCTCGGTAGCGGCAATGGTGTGCTTGGCCTCGTCCATGACATAGTCGCCCGTGGGCTCGACGTCCTCGGTGGCGGTGAGCATGTCGTGCGACACGTCCTCGCCGCGCTCAAGGCCACGCACGGCACGCGCGAAGTCCTTGTAGGTACTGGCGGACTTGGTGCCAGCGCCCGAGATGATCAGCGGGGTGCGGGCCTCATCGATCAGGATGGAGTCAACCTCGTCGACGATGGCGTAGTTGTGACCGCGCTGCACGCGCTGCTCGGGACGGGTAACCATGTTGTCGCGCAGGTAATCAAAGCCGAACTCGGAGTTGGTGCCGTAGGTGACGTCGGCCTGGTAGGCCGGGCGCTTGAGCTCGAGCGGCATGTTGTTCTGGAGCAGACCGACGGTCATGCCCAGGTACTTATAGATGCGGCCCATCCACTCGGAGTCGCGCTTGGCAAGGTAATCGTTGACAGTAACGACGTGCACGCCCTTGCCGGCAATAGCGTTGAGATAGCCGGCCAACGTGGAGACGAGGGTCTTACCTTCGCCGGTCTTCATCTCGGCGATGTGGCCCTCGTGCAGCGCCATGGCGCCAATGAGCTGCACGTCAAAGTGGCGCATACCCATGGTGCGCTTGGAAGCCTCACGCACGGTGGCAAAGGCCTCGGGGAGCATGTCGTCGAGCGACTCGCCGTTGGCGTAACGCTCGCGGAACTTATCGGTCTGGCCGCGGAGTTCCTCCTCGGTCATCTTCTCAAACTGGGGCTCAAGACCGTTGATCTGGTCGACGATCTTGTAGTAGCGCTTAAGGTCCTTATCGGATCCAAAGGACAGCAGCTTTGACATGAATCCCATGTGGTTTTCCTTTTTGGCCATCGCCCACGCCGTGCAGCTGCGGGCGAGTTAAACACAGATAATTGTACTTTAGCCAAACAAGGCGCGCCCCATACGGTCGACCTCGACCGCCACGTAATAACTACGACCAACCTGCCAAAAAGGGACAGGTTTATTTTGGCAGGTTTTATCTGGGCAAACGCCGCCTCTCTGTCATTTGGTGCAAACTAACCTGTCCCCTTCGCACCAATCTGGTGCAATGGGGACAGGTTGGCTTGCACCAATAAAAAGAAAAGGGCCGCGCACCCAAATGGATGCACGGCCCTCATGCCATGAATGCGAGTGATTCCGCGGCGAGCTATTTACTCAGCAGCCTCGGTGGTCTCGGCCTCGGCAGCGGCCTCCTCGACGGGAGCCTCTGCGGGAGCCTCAGCAGCCTGCTTGGCAGCCTCCTCGGCGAACTTAGCGGCACGCTTAGCCTTCTCGGCAGCCTTAGCCTCAGCGGCGGCCTTGCGAGCGGCCTCGGCCTCAGCAGCCTTGGCAGCCTTGGCAGCCTTGGCCTCCTCGGCCTTCTTGAGCTGGGCGGCAGCGGCGCCACCGAACTTGTCGGCGAAGCGCTGGACGCGTCCACCGGTGTCGACGAACTTCTGCTGGCCGGTGTAGAACGGGTGGCACTCGTTGCAAAGCTCAACCTTCATCTCGGACACGGTAGCGTGCGTCTTGAAGGTGTTGCCGCAGGAGCACGTCACCGTGCACTCGACATACTGGGGATGGATACCCTGCTTCATGGTAGGACTCCTTATTGGTCAGGCGCTGGTTACCGATCAGCGCATAAGGCGTCTTGGTTTCCGACCAAGACAACAAACTCGGCTATGGTACCACGGCGCCGCGTGTCCCACAAAAGGTTCACGGTCTTTTCGGCACGACATGAGCTGGACCTTAAATATCAACTTCATCCGAACACTCCCCCACATTCATCTCTCGTATGTATCGAGGTATTCCTGCTTGAGCGTCTGCGAGGACGACTCGATCTTTTCCACGAGCGTGCCGGCCTCGATGAAGTAGAACGAGTTGGTGAG
>JAGZYM010000042.1:0-5168 GCA_018377855.1 Collinsella sp.
CCGGCCGGTCCGGCCCTCAGGGTATCGGGTTCCCACATTCATCCGCACATGTGCGGATGAATGTGGGAGGTGTTCGGATGAAGTTGATAATCAAGGCAAGGATCGGCAAACGAGGAGCAATTAAACAAGTTGGTTGATAATTGCATGAAAGCAGATATACTACAATTGATTAGATAGAGGAGGTTTCTGCATGGACGTTATTAACAAAGATCTCTTGGAGCAACTGAAAGAGTTTCAGGAAGAGGGCGTCGTGGTAGAAGTGTTCGACTTTGAGGACTACATGGATAAATTCTGCCATTAGTTTCGGAATTTACTCGCCTCGCTTAAAGGAGAAGTCGATTATCGATTTCTCCTTTTTTAATTAAAGATATTTTTGAAATACATGCTCTTAGCACGGGTTGGCCTCTCAGTAAACTGGGAGGTTGCTTTGGCTAGTTAGAGATATGTGAACGTCCGTTAGACTGAATCTCAGGGTAGAAGGGGCCTCCAGTGTCCAGATCAACAAGGCAATGCTGCGTTTCGGCTAATAAGAACGATGGCTTTTTGCGTGTGGCGGCGGCGTCGCCGCGGATTCGCGTGGCCGATGTCGAGGGCAATGCCGAGGTTGCGCTGGCGGCTGTTCGCGAGGCTACCGAGCGCGGCGTTCGCGCGCTGGTGCTGCCCGAGCTTAACCTGACCGGCTATACCGCGGCCGACCTGTTCCATAACCGCACGCTGCTGCATGCCTGTGAGACTGCTCTGGTGCATATCCTTGACGAGACTCGTGAGCTGCCGATTGTCTTTACCGTTGGCTTGCCCGTTGCGGTGGCTGAAAACATCTACAACTGCGCCGCCGTGTGCTGTGCGGGCGAGCTTTTGGGCCTCACGGCCAAGAAGTATCTGCCCAACTATGGCGAGTTCTATGAGCGTCGCTGGTTTGCTCCGGCGCCTGCGGATCCCGTGTGGGTTGAATTTGCCGGTCAGGGTCCGGTTCCGCTGGGTTCGGGGCTTGTCTACCGCTGCTGTGATGAAGGTGCCGAGGATATGGTGCTGGGCGTTGAGGTCTGCGAGGACCTGTGGGTGCCGGCGCCCCCTTCGACCGAGATGGCGCTTGCCGGTGCGACGGTGATCCTCAATCCGTCGGCTTCGGACGAGATTATCGGTAAGGCAGATTACCGCCGCAGCCTAATCTCCAATCAGAGCGCGCGCCTGTACTGTGCCTATGCCTATGCAGACGCGAGCGAGGGCGAGTCCACGACCGACATGGTCTTTGCGGGCGAGAACCTTATCTACGAAAACGGATCCAAGCTCGCCGCCACTAAACTGCTTACCTGCGATATGGCGGTGGCCGATGTCGATCTTGACCGCCTGGTTGCCGAGCGCCGTCGCTCGACGACGTGGACGCGCGCCGACGATGCGCCGGAGGCCACGACCGTTGAGTTTTCGTTTGAGGGCGTGCTGGCCAAAGAGTCTGTCCTGCGCAACGCCTGCGACATCGACCGTGTCTTCCCCCGCGCGCCCTTTGTGCCGGCTGACCATGGCGACCTGGCCGAGCGTTGCGAGACCATCCTCGACCTGCAGACCGCCGGCCTCAAGACCCGCCTTGCCCATACGGGCACCAAGGCGGCCGTCATCGGCCTTTCGGGCGGCTTGGACTCCACGCTGGCACTGCTTGTGACCGTGCGTGCCTTCGATGCGCTGGGGCTGCCGCGCACGGGTATCACGGCGGTCTCCATGCCAGGTTTTGGCACGACGCACCGCACTAAGTCCAATGCCGAGTCGCTCGCTCGTGACTTGGGTGTGAGCTTCCGTGAGGTTTCGATCCACGCGGCTGTGGAGCAGCACTTCAAGGACATTGAGCATGATCCGGCCGTGCAGGACGTGACCTACGAGAACAGCCAGGCCCGCGAGCGTACACAGATTCTGATGGACTTGGCAAACCAGGCCGGCGGCTTTGTTATCGGCACCGGCGACCTGTCGGAGCTGGCGCTCGGCTGGGCCACCTATAACGGCGACCACATGAGCATGTATGCCGTCAATGCGAGCGTGCCCAAGACGCTTGTGCGCCATCTGGTGCGCTATGCCGCCGATGTCTTTGGCGGGCGTATTGCCGAGGTCTTGCTCGACATCCTCGATACGCCGGTGTCCCCCGAGCTTCTGCCGCCCACGGGCGACGGCGAGATTGCGCAGAAGACCGAGGATTTGGTGGGCCCGTACGAGCTGCACGACTACTTCCTCTACTACCTGCTGCGTTTTGGCTTTGAGCCGGGCAAGATCTACCACATGGCGCTCAAGAGCTTCGAGGGTGTCTACGACGCCAAGACCGTCCACACGTGGCTACGTACGTTCTACCGTCGCTTCTTTGCCCAACAGTTTAAGCGCAGCTGCCTGCCCGATGGCCCCAAGGTGGGCTCGGTGACGCTCAGTCCGCGCGGCGATTGGCGCATGCCGAGTGACGCCAGCTCGCGCCTGTGGCTCGCCCAGATCGACGCGCTCAATCCAGTTGACTAAGGTTGGCTAAATTGAACCAATACGGGGGTTGCAAGCGTTACACTTTTGCAATCTGATGGCCCGTATCGCGCGGCGCTCTTGTCGGAGCGCCGCGTTTTTTATATCGAAAGGTGGCACCATGCAGGCATCGCAGCGTCTCGACCGCTTTGGCGCGGAGGTCTTCGCCTCGCTCAACAACAAGCTTCTCGCGCTGAAGGCTCAGGGCAAGACCATTTACAACATGAGCGTGGGCACGCCCGACTTTAAGCCGTACGACCACGTGGTCGAGGCGCTCACGCAGGCAGCCCAAGATCCCGAGATGTGGAAGTATGCCCTGCGCGACCTGCCCGAACTCAAGCAGTCCGTGTGCGATTACTACGAGCGTCGCTTTGGTGTCTCCGGCATTACGCCGTCCATGGTGCAGTCGTGCAACGGCACGCAGGAGGGCGTGGGCCATTTGGGCCTGGCCCTGCTCGATCCGGGTGACACCATTCTGGTTCCCGATCCGTGCTACCCGGTCTTTGAGGCGGGTGCCAAGATCGCCGATGCCAAGCTCGAATACTATCCGCTGGTTGCCGAGCATAATTACCTGCCCTATGTGGCGGGCATCGATCCCGAGGTTGCCGATCGTGCCAAGTATATGATCGTGTCGTTGCCCGCCAACCCGGTCGGCTCGGTGGGTACGCCCGAGGTCTACGAGGAGATTATCGCCTTTGCCCGCGAGCATGATCTGTTGATCGTTCATGACAATGCCTACTCCGATATCGTGTTCGACGGCGAGCCGGGTGGCAGCTTCCTGCAGTACCCTGGCGCGCTCGAGGTGGGCGTGGAGTTCTTCTCGCTCTCTAAGTCGTTTAACGTCACCGGTGCCCGCATCGGCTTTTTGGTCGGTCGCGAGGATGTGGTCTCGGCCTTTGCCAAGCTGCGCGGCCAGATCGACTTCGGTATGTTTTTCCCGATCCAGAAGGCTGCTATCGCCTGCCTGAACGGTCCGCGCGATGAGGTCGAGGCGCAGCGCCTGAAGTACCAGGAACGTCGCGATGCCCTGTGCGACGGTCTTGAGGGCCTGGGCTGGGAGCGTCCCAACGCGCATGGCTCTATGTTTGTGTGGGCCAAGCTTCCCGGTGGTCGCACCGATTCCATGGCGTTTTGCGAGGAGCTTATGGAGAAGGCCGGCGTTGTGGTGACGCCGGGTGCGAGCTTTGGTCCTTCGGGCGAGGGGCACGTGCGCATGGCGCTGGTCTTGCCGCCCGACCAGATCGCTTTGGCTGTCGAGGGCATTCACGAGGCGGGCCTGTATTAGAAAGCTATTTCGGCTCGTCAATAGCTCGAAACCGATTTCGTGCAGTTATTTTACGAATTCTGCAAACAATTTCGGTAAACGGTCGATTTTTGGCTGCGAATAGGAGCATAATCAAAGTCCCGATTGGATGTATTGGGATTACGACAAGCCGCTCGGGTCGTTCCCGGGCGGCTTGTTTGTGGAGAGAGATGGGAGTTTCTAATGGTTAACGAGAAGAAGGTCGCTATTGTCGGCTGCGGTTTCGTCGGTTCGTCTTCGGCGTTCGCACTGATGCAGAGCGGTCTGTTCTCCGAGATGGTCCTCATCGACGTGGACAAGAACCGCGCCGAGGGTGAGGCCCTGGATATCGCGCACGGCATGACGTTTGCCGAGCCGATGAAGATCTACGCCGGCGATTATTCCGATGTCGCCGACGCCGCCATGATCGTCGTCACCGCTGGCGCTGCCCAGAAGCCCGGTGAGACCCGCCTGGACCTGGTCAACAAGAACGTCAACATCTTTAAGTCCATTATCCCCGAGATTAAGAAGTCCGGCTTCGACGGCATTCTGCTAATCGTCTCCAACCCGGTTGATGTTCTGACCTATGCTGCCATCAAGATGTCCGGCCTGCCCGAGGGCCATGTCATCGGCTCTGGCACCGTGCTCGACACTGGCCGTCTGCAGCAGATGCTTGGTGCCCACGTCGAGGTTGACCCGCGCGATGTCCAGGCCTATGTCATGGGTGAGCACGGCGACTCCGAGTTTGTCGCTTGGTCCAGCGCTCAGGTTGCTGGCGTTCCGCTGAACACCTTCTGCGAGCTTCACGGCCACCTGGAGCATGAGGCTGCCGAGAAGCGCATCGCCGAGGACGTCAAGAACTCCGCCTACACCATCATCGAGAAGAAGCACGCCACCTACTACGGTGTCGCTATGGCCGTCAAGCGCATCTGCACTGCCGTCATGCGCGATGAGCAGACCGTTCTGCCTGTCTCCTCGCTCATGGTGGGCGAGTACGGCCTGTCCGATCTGGCCATCTCCATGCCGACAGTCGTTGGCCGCGACGGCGTTGTCTGCCGCGTACCCGTGCCGCTGAACGATGACGAGCAGCATGAGCTCACCGCCTCCGCCAAGGCTCTCAAGGACATCATCGACAGCGTCGACTTCTCCTGCTAAATCAAGCTCTTTTGGGCAACAGGCTACAATGAAAGGCGTCCGGGCCACACGGTCCGGGCGTCTTTTTGGTGCGAGGGGGTCAGGTTACTTTGCACCACCCCAATGCACCATAGTTGATGGGAGGGCCATGTCGGATTCGCCTAATTTTAATATGAGAAAGCCATTGTCAATAGGCATGTTCGTTTGAGCCCGGTTTAAAACCGGGCTTTTTCGTTTCCCGTCGGGAGGGCCCGCGCACGCTGCA
>JAGZYM010000021.1:0-36221 GCA_018377855.1 Collinsella sp.
GTCGACGAAACTGGAGAGGAGGTATTACGAGCTCCTGTGCGAATTGGAGAGAGCGCTCCCGCAAACTGCCTCTTGACAACTTATAGGAGCGTCGGTTTTAGTTCAACAAGTTTCGGAGTGGTCGCGGTTGAGCGATTCATCGTAGTAAACCGCCATAGTTTTGGCGGAGGCAGTCAGATTTGTGGGTGTTAAACCAAAGAGTGTCCCTTTTGACTAGTCGTTTAAGAACGTCCCCAATGACTAAGTTGCAGGTGGCGGCGGTTGTGTTACACTAACGCTGCGTATATGACGCAATCATCTCGATACAGATCAATGATGTCCGTCGTTTTGAACGGAACTAGACTGTTTAGCCGCCCTGAAGGTTTATGCAGGGAGCATGTGATCACAGGGCTTGAAAAGAAAGTTGAGCAAACACTGTGTCTGATCAACAGCAAGAAAACGAAATAACGACGACGCAAACCGCTCCCGCTGCACCGGTTGCGTTGGACCAGGTCGCGGCGCCCGCGCAAGCCTCGGCTCCTGAGACGCTTAAGGCTGCTTCGACGCCTACGCCTGTAGCGGCTGAGAAGGCCGTGCCTGCAACTGGTGAGGAGGCTGCTCCGGCAAAGCCCAAGCGTACGCGCCGCGCGGCCAAGCCTGCCGATGACGGCGAGGAGGTCACCAAGCCCAAGCGCCGTACCACGCGCACGACGCGCGCCAAGCGTACCGTTGCAGCTGACTCCTCGGCGCCGATTTCCGATGAGGTCGCGCAGGCACGTGCGTTGGCGCAGATTAGCGAGGCTCAGGTGGTGCGCGCCCGCCGTCGTGCTGCCGAGCGCGAGGCCGCGGCTCTGACCGAGCTTGCAGCTCCGTCTGTGCCCGAGACCCCTGCCGCCACCGAGACGCCTGCCGCCGACCAGCCGACCGAGAAGCCGGCACCGCGCACACGCCGTCTCACGGCTGCTAAAGCCGAGCAGGTTGCTGAACAGGCAACCCCCGAGCTCGCTGAGGCTTCGGTCCGTTCCGCGGCAGGGGAGGGCACATCGCCTGCTGAGCCTGCTGCGCCTGTCGAGGCCAGCGAAGTTCCCGTTGTCGATCCGGCTTTGCGCCCGCACCGTCGCGGTCGCAAGCCCAAGGCCTTCGTCGAGGCAGAGAAGGCCGCAGCCGCAGCCGCCGCCGCTCGGGATGCTGCGGCGACCGCCGAGTCTGCAACCGCTGCCGATGCACCCGTCCAGGATGCTACGACTTCCGAGGCCGCTCCCGCCGATGTCGAGCCCGCCGACGTCCGTCCTGGTCGCGGCCATCGTACTGCTGCTAAGCGCACGTCCAAGGCCAAGGCTGCCAAGAAGGGTGCGTCCGAGGATTCTGCCGAGACGACCGCCGATGCATCGACTGATGCCGCCGAGCCCCAAGACGTCGAACAGCCTGCGTCCGAGAAGCCCAAGCGCGGTCGTAAGAAGTCCGCTAAGGCCAAGGCGTCCGAGCAGCAGGCTGATGCCGAAGCGCAGATTGATTCCGGCGCCGAGGCCAATGACGCCGCTGCGGCCAATGCCGGCGCCGCCGCAACCGATGGCGCCGCGCCCGCCGAGGCCGAAGACGGCGCTCGCCCCAACCGTCGCCAGCACAAGCGCAACGACGAGCGCAACGAGCGCAAGGACGAGCGCAACAACGACCGCCGCAACCGCCAGCGCGATCGCAAGCAGCGCAACAAGGAGCGTAATGCCGCTCCCACCGAGCCCACGCTTTCGCGCGAGGAGCTCGCGGCCATGAAGGTCGCCGAGCTGCGCGAGAAGGCCAAGGAGTTCGAGATTGAGACGACCGGCAAGAAGAAAGCCGAGCTCGTCGAGGAGATCTACGTCACCGCCGCGAAGGCCGAGGGCTTCCGCGACATCAAGGGCATCCTGCAGATTCGTCCGGACAGCTCCGGTATCATCCATGCCCATGGCTACATGAAGTCCAACGACGACGCCTTCGTGCCCGCCTACCTCATCCGCTCCGCGCGTCTGCGCACGGGCGACGTCATCGAGGGCTCGCTTCGTCCTTCGCGCGGCGGCGACAAGCGCGCCGGCCTCGCCAAAATCACGACCGTCAACGGTCTAGACCCCGAGCAGATTCGCAACCGCCCCAAGTTCGGTGACCTCACCCCGGTCTATCCCAACGAGCCGCTGCGCATGGAGCATGGCAAGGACTCCATTACCGGTCGCGCCATCGACATCGTGTCGCCGATCGGCAAGGGTCAGCGTGGCTTGATCGTGTCCCCGCCCAAGGCCGGCAAGACCACAATCCTCAAGAAGATCTGCCAGTCTATCTCGATTAACAACCCCGAGGTGCACCTCATCTGCCTGCTCGTCGACGAGCGCCCCGAAGAGGTTACCGATATGCAGCGTTCCATCAAGGGCGAGGTTGTGGCGTCGACCTTCGATATGCCCGCCGACAACCACACTCGTGTGGCAGAGCTCGTCATCGAGCGCGCCAAGCGCATCGTGGAGCTGGGCGGCGATGTCGTGGTGGTGCTCGACTCCATCACGCGTCTTGCCCGCGCCTACAACTTGGCGGCGCCCGCCTCAGGCCGCATCCTTTCGGGCGGCGTCGATTCGGCGGCACTGTATCCGCCCAAGCGCTTCCTGGGCGCAGCCCGCAATATCGAGAACGGTGGCTCG
Source organism: Collinsella sp. (assembly GCA_018377855.1). GTDB lineage: Bacteria > Actinomycetota > Coriobacteriia > Coriobacteriales > Coriobacteriaceae > Collinsella. The sequence continues at coordinate 2,640 of JAGZYM010000021.1, forward strand.
CTCACCATCCTGGCCTCTGCCCTCATCGACACCGGCTCCAAGATGGACGAGGTCATCTTTGAGGAGTTCAAGGGCACCGGCAACATGGAGCTCAAGCTCGACCGCGACCTGGCCGACCGCCGCATCTTCCCGGCTATCGACCCCGTTGCCTCCGGTACGCGTAACGAGGACCTGTTGGTTGACGAGCAGATGCGTCCGTTTGTCTTTGGCCTGCGTCGCATTCTTGCCGGCATGAACAACACCGAGCGCGCAGCTGCGTCGTTTATCAAGGGTCTTAAGGGCACCAGCACCAACCAGGAGTTCCTGGTGCGTTCGGCCAAAAAGCACAGCGACTACGAGCAGACGTTCTAGGTTGTCATCCACACGCAGCGATAGTCATCAATGCAATAAAGGGTCGGGGCTTTGAGCCTCGGCCCTTTTCTATATCGCCGCTCCGCGCTTATTTTTGACCATAAGACTGGCAAGCAGCAGGTTTCCCGTTTCAATCCGACATCGTCGCTTGCAATCGACAGGGCGGTTTCGCATAATAGCTTTTAAGCTTCGCGACGGATAACGCAGATGAAACGAACCATATACCGTTGCTTTGGGGCCTAGCCCCGCTTCATCTTCTCTCGCGCAGCCAACTGAATGATGCGATTTGGGTGCTGGAAGATGGGGAGAGCTCATGGCTTCTTCTGATGCAACACAACGAGCAGTCCTTGCCGGACTTTCGTGCGGGATCGGCCTTGCCGCTCCCGTGGTTATGTATGCCGCGACGCTGCCGTTTTCGTCGGTGAACGAGACGGTCGTGGCGGGTGCGGTTCCCTTCGCCGTGGGCGCGGTGGCGGGCGTGGGTATCTATGCCGCCTCGCTGGGTATCTCCGAGTACCGTGCGCAGCGTGAAGAGCGTCTGTTCCAGCCCGATGCCATGGGCGGTGCCGCCAATCTCAATCAGCATCAAAGCGAGTTCAAGACCGCCTCGATTCCAGCTCAGCAGCAGGATGCGACTCCTTACGCTGCGACTTCTGCTTCTCAGGCTCAGGCGGAGCAGTCTACCTCGGCATTCCTTTCCGGCCTGACTGGTGCGTTCCAGCGCCGTCATGCCGATGATGGTGTCCCTACCATCGCTCGAGCCGCAGATGCCATGGACGAGGACGAGGCTTGGTCCATGATCGACAGTATGCTCGACGACGATTCGCCGGTGAGCTGCGACCCTGCACACTCGCGCGACGTCTATCAAGTCGCCATCGACGAGCTCACCAACGGCGGGCAGACCGGCTCCTTCAATCGCGACGACATCGCCGCCGCGGCACGCGCCGTGTCGGGCTCCCAGGCCGCCCCTGCGGGCAGCACGGCGGCTTTCGTGGCACTCGTTGCCAACGCGGCAGCCAATAACGCGTACAACGCTACCTCGGCGGACGCGAACGCTTCTGCCGACAATTCGTACGTTGATGAAGCCATGACTGCGGACGAGGAGGCCGTTGCCGCCCGCCGTGCCGCCGAAAGCTCGCTTTGGGGCGCTCCTGCCCAGCAGCAGGCGGCTGAGGCTGCGCCGTACAATGCAAACCTCGCCAGCATGCCTATCATCTCCGGTGCCGTGGACATCGATCTCGATGACCTCGATGAGCCTGCAGCCATCACCGCATCGATTGATGCCCAAGATCGCATCGACACCGGCGACCTTCCGGACGCCTCGCTCGAGGTTGATGTTCCCATGGCCGATTACTCGGGCCACGAGGACATGTGGGCCGCCGCCACCGCGATTCTGGATGAGATTGACGAGCCTGCTCCTGTTGCAGCCCCCGCTCCCGTCGCTGCCCCTCAGCCTGCTGCCCCCGCCTATGTCGGCCGTCACAGTGCTGTGTTCCCCGAGGATACTGCCCGTATCTCGCGCGAGAGCATCGAGCGGGCCGAGGCTATTGCCGCCGGCATTATGGAAAACCGTCGTCACGAGCGCGTCAATCAGATCCTCGAGGAAGAGATCGAGCGCCTGCAGTCCTCAACTGCCAAGCGTACGGGCCGTGCCTATCTGAGCGTTATCGAGGGCGGTACCGCCAGCTTCGCGCCGCTCCGCGCGGAGGCATAACTTCTGCATGGCTAAGATCAATCGAAAATGGGCGGTTGTAACCTGCCTGATGGCGCTCTTGATCTGGGGCAATTCGCTGGTTCCCGGCTCGGGGTCGGGCTCGCTGAGCCTAACGGTCATGGAAGCTATCCGCGGTTTCCTGCACGGCGTGGGACTTCCATATGAATGGGTGACCAACTTTGTTGTTCGCAAGTGCGCGCATTTTACCGAGTATATGGTGCTCGGCATCTTGGCAACGCACGCCTTTGATTTTGAGGGCCGGCGCACCTTTGACGTGCTGCTGCCCACGGCGGTGTTCCTGCTGCTGATTCCTTCGATCGACGAGACGATTCAGCTCTTTGTGCCGGGACGCGCCGGCATGATCACCGATGTGATGATCGACTGCTGTGGAGCGGCAACGGGTGTTGTGCTCCGATATCTACTACGATCGCTCATATGTGCCAAAAAGGCCGCCTAGGACGTATGCTTGGTGCTAGGCGGCCTTTTTTATTAGAGGGCTTATATAGGGCGTGGTGGCGTCGTTCCGTAGGTTAGATTTGCCGAGCGCGCCACGCCCTGTGGGTGCGTCTGCTACTGAAGCGCCTGTGCGCCCAGGGCCAGGCAGCCCATGATGCCCTGCTTGCCCTCGAGGCTGTTGTTGACAATGTAGGTATCGATGTCGTTGACCTCGGGCGTGACGATATAGCCGTTGAGCATTTCGGCGCACTTTTTGCGTGCGAGCGGCACGATGGGGGTGTGGTCGGCCACGCCGCCGCCGATGATAATTTTTTGCGGTGCGTAGCACAGCGTGTAGGTCATGAGCGCCTGTGCCAGATAGCCGGCGAGCAGGTCCATGGCCTCCGGGTCATCGGCCATGTCTCCGGCGCTCTTGCCATCCCAGCGCTTTTTAACGCCGGGGCCGGCGATGAGGCCCTCGAGGCAGTTGTCGTGGAAGGGACAGGCGCTATGCTCGCCGATGGTGTCGCGCGGGTCACGCGTGACCAGGATGTGGCCGGCCTCGGGATGCATCATGCCGTGCACGAGCTTACCGCCCGAGAGCACGCCGGCGCCCACGCCGGTACCGATGGTCAGGTAGACCACGTCGGTGAGGCCCTTGGCGCAACCAAACGTGACCTCGCCCAGGCAGGCGACGTTGACGTCGGTATCGTAGCCGCAGGGGATATTGAGCTCGTTTTGGATAGTGCCCAGCAGGTCAAAGTAGCGCCATGCCGTTTTGGGCGTCTCCAGGATCTTGCCGTATTGGGGTGAAGCGGGGTTGACTGCGGTGGGGCCAAATGCGCCGATGCCCAGCGCGGCGATGCCCTTGTCGGCAAACCATGCGTTGACGGCCTCAACGGTCTCCTGCGGGGTCGTGGTCGCAATCTGCTCGCGCTCCAGGACCGTACCGTCTGCATAGCCCGTGGCGCAGACCATCTTGGTGCCGCCGGCCTCGAGCGCTCCGATAAGCTGCTGTTCTGCCATAGTATTCCTCTCTGGGACGAGTTGCTCCGTGACTAAAGTATAGAGCTCTAAACCATTTAAGAAAGCGCTATAGAAAGAAGCCTCGCAACGCGGCGGGCGGTGCGAGGCTTCTTTGGTTGCTTTAGTTGCCGGGCCGTCCTTACCCGCGCGGCTTGATTTTATCACGTAGCGACTTGAGGTTCTCCAGTGCCGCGTTAAGCGTCTCGTCTCGCTTGGCAAAGTGGAAACGAATCAGATGGTTGACGGGCTCGCGGAAGAAGCTCGAGCCGGGCACGGCGCCCACACCCACCTTAGACGCGAGGTCCTCGCAGAATTCGAGGTCGCTGTCATAGCCAAACTCAGAGATGTCCATCATGACGTAGTAGGCGCCCTGCGGCACGTTATGCTCAAGACCGATGCTGTCGAGTCCCTGGCAGAACAGGTCGCGCTTGACGGTGTAGAGGTCGAGGACCTTATCGTAATAGCTGTCGTCGAATTTGAGGGCGGTGACGACGGCTTCCTGCAGGGGGGCGGCGGCGCCCACGGTGAGGAAGTCGTGGACCTTTTTGATGCGCTCGGTGATTTCGGCAGGGGCGATAGTGTAGCCCAGACGCCAGCCGGTGATGGAGTAGGTCTTGGACAGCGAGCTGCAGCTGATGGTGCGCTCAAACATGCCGGGCAGCGTGGCCATATAGACGTGCTCGTGGGGCGCGTAGACGATGTGCTCGTAGACCTCGTCGGTGATGCAGTAGGTGTCGTACTTTTTGCAGAGGTCGGCGATAAAGGCGAGCTCATCGCGTGTAAAGACCTTGCCGCAGGGGTTGGAAGGGTTGCATAGGACGATGGCCTTGGGGTCGTTGTCGCGGAAGGCCGCCTCGAGTGTCTCGCGGTCAAAGTCGAATGTGGGCGGGTTGAGCGGCACGTAGATGGGCTCGGCACCCGAAAGGATCGTGTCGGCGCCGTAGTTCTCGTAGAACGGCGAGAAGATGACGACCTTGTCGCCGGGGTTGGTGACCGTCATCATGGCGGCCATCATGGCCTCGGTGGAGCCGCAGGTGACTACGATATTCTCGTTGGGGTTCACCGGCATGCCCATAAAGTGCTCCTGTTTGGCGGCGAGCGCCTCGCGCATGGCCTGGGAGCCCCAGGTGATGGAGTACTGGTGATAGAGCGGCTTGGGATCGGCGGCGATGGTGCTCAGGCTGTTGAGCAGCTGCGCCGGGGGATCGAAGTCGGGGAAGCCCTGCGACAGGTTGACGGCGCCATACTTGTTGGAGATGCGCGTCATGCGGCGGATGACGGAATCGGTAAACGTTGCCGTGCGGTTGGAGAGTTCTTTCATGCCGGTCCTTTCGAGCATTTGCAGTGGGGCAAGTTTACTCCTATGGAACTGGTGGGATTTGCTCGAAATGGTCTCGAAAAACTCTTTTCAAAATTCTTGAAAATTGGGGCTTGCATCGCGTGGCGTTCCTTGCAATAATAGTCGAGCGCGAAGCGCACAGGACACGGTGGGTGTAGCTCAGTTGGCTAGAGCGACGGGTTGTGGTCCCGTAGGTCGAGGGTTCGAGTCCCTTTACCCACCCCAGTTCTTGCTTCGTGTTGATATCGGGTCGTTAGCTCAGTTGGTAGAGCAGGGGACTCTTAATCCCAAGGTCCAGGGTTCGACCCCCTGACGGCCCACCACACGATATCTCCTCTAAAGTCCGCCACAACGGACTTTAGCTTTGGGTCGTTAGCTCAGTTGGTAGAGCAGGGGACTCTTAATCCCAAGGTCCAGGGTTCGACCCCCTGACGGCCCACCCAAAGATTGTTAAAGCGACTGGCACAGGCTGGTCGCTTTTTTGTTGACCTTACATGGGGTCGAACCCGTCGGGGCACAGCCGCTTTCACAGATCGAGTCTACCCTGGGGATCGGTAAAACCGTCAGTACCCTCCTTGAGTTTCTTCTCGTCTGCCTTCACGCGACGCTCGAGCTTTTTTGTATCCTCGGCAGGTGGTAGGTTCTCGGGGACAATTCCGCGGTCGATGAGGCTGCCACGCACGCTTGTGTTGTTCTCGACGTGCTCTTGTTTGATCTGGTCCAGGCCGTACAGGTCGTGTTCCTCGGCGTTGAAGGCCGTCATCGAGTTCGTAAGGTCCTTTGCTTTGATGAAGACATCGGCTAACCTGTCCGCCAATGCCGTGCTCTTGGGTACGCCGAGCTGCTGCTTCATTTCCGCCGTGCTTCTACCGCCGAATAACGCTTCATCGCCCTTCGACTTGATGATCGCGAATCCTTTGGAGTCCACGCCGCGTTTGAACGCAATACCCGAGAGCTGTTTCTCTGAATCGGATAGCGAGTGGCGCGCCTGCAAGCGCTGAATCTCTGCAAAGCGCTGCTCTATGAGCTCTTGGCGGCGGGTCTGCACGGCGAAGTATGCCTGTGCGAGCGCGATCTCTGGCTTGTTTGGGTCTCCGTTCTGGGCGATTAAATAGCATGCATAGCGCGTAAGTTTGTAGTCTTTAACCGCGCGAGCGGCGACACCGGTAGTTACCATTTTCGTGGTGTCACGAAAATGGGAATCAACTGGAGTTTTGTTTGTTTCGCACGAGACTTTTGCCCTCTTAACAACTTCGGCGAAGTTCTCCCATCGAGTGTATCCCATGGGTTCCATTAAATCGCGTGCGAGCCAATACTCAACGCCGTCTTCCACATTGGCGTAGCTATCAAGTTCGACACGCCACTTCTCGATATCTCTACTGTCCATATCTCCTCCTCGCTGGTCTATTGTCTATGCGGGCTTTGCCCACTCTGTATTCAGAATAAGGATACGCTGCCGTGCGGACACGAATGGGCCCGTGCTGCTTCGAGCTCACGGGGCCCATGGATATCGATTGGTTGTGTTCTGCTTTAGATAGGTGTCCGGTTTAATCCGCTCGATAGTGCGACCCGAGACTTTCAGTTCGCTTGCGCATGGCTTTGACCATTTCCTGTGCTAGTCGAATCTGCGACTGTAGGCGGGCGAGGGCTGCGATCTCGCTGTCATCGGTATGCGGCTTGCTCAGCGCCATGGCCTTGTCTTGCAGGCTTTCAAGCTGTTGCAGGGCCTCGGATAGGCCTGTTTCGGTCCTGTTGATCATGCAAAAGGTGCTCATCGTGTGCCTAAGGCTGTGTGTCAGGCGTTCGGCATCTGTTGTGGCAATGCCGTACTGGGGGAGGGTGATATCCGCCTTCAGGGCCGCCTCAGGCTCTTTCTGCGCTGTGAGGGCTGCCGATGCGCCCGCGATACGTCCGAATACGATGCCGTTGGCGCTTGACAAGCCACCAATGCGGTCGGCGCCGTGCATGCCGCCTGTTGCCTCACCGCAGGCGTAGAGGCCCTCAACGCCTGCGTACGCGGTCTTGTCGATTTTGATACCGCCGTTGGCGGCGTGGGCATACATCGCCACGCGCATCTCGTCGGTCGGCGCGATGCCGTGCTCGTCTTGCAGCCAGGTGGCAAAGGTCTGCACAAACTCGGGGATGTCCTCGCGGGGGAAGTCGTAGTGGAGCGCCAGGCCCTCTGCACCTGCCTTATCTATGACGAGGTCGATGGCGCGGGAGGCCAAGCGCGAGGTGAAAGGACCATATCCAGAGCGCTGCTCAAGCAGATCGTTTAGCTTGCCGTCGGCAATATCGACCGGCTGGTCTACATGTACGTAGCGCCAGGTTTTCTCGTTGAAGACCAGGTTGCGCTTGGGCTCGATGAAGCCGGGCATCATCTGCATGAACTCTATATTAGTAAGCGATGCGCCGTGCGCCAGTGCGATGGCCTGCGAGGAGCTGAGCACATCAGCCGACGTAAGGCTGCGCTCGAACAGGCCGCCTGTGCCACCGGCTGCGATGATCGTGGCTTTGGTAGCAAAGGGCACGATTCGATCTTCGGTGAGGTTGTAGAGCGCGGTTCCGGTGATTCTGCCGTTCGTGTCCTCAACAAGGTCGATAAGCTCATGGCGGGGGAGCAGGCGAATGCCGAGCGACTCGATCCGGGCTGTCAGAGCGTCCTCAAGGGGCTTGCGGGTGAGGCCGCGCCACATGCGCGTTTTGTGGTCAAAGCAGGGGATAAACTGCTTTTGCTGAGCGCTCTCAGCGTTTTGCGGACGCTTGAGCTCAACGCCCAGGTCTTGCTCGAGCCATTCAATTGCCTGGGGAATGCCGTGGACAAACGTCTGGACAAGCTCGGGGTCGGCGACACCGCCGCCGACGGTCTGGATGGTGTCGATGAGGTCTTGTTCGTCGTCTTCGTTAACGGGTCCGATAAGCCCTAGGCCCCAGGTTCCAGGGAAGAAGCTCGATCCACTCATGGTCTTGCCGGCGCTTGCCACAGCGACGGTTGCGCCCGTGCGTGCCGCTTCGATGGCGGCACAAAGGCCCGCAATGCCAGATCCAATTACCAGTACATCAGTCGATTCCATCGGATTCCTTTCTCGTCCGGCGCATTGTCGCACGGGTGATCGGCAATGGGGCCGCAAAGACTCGGCAAATCGGTAAAGGCCAAATATGGCAGATCGCGCGAATTTTTGTGGTGTAAGAGGGAGGGCCGCGTCAGCGCCCCTTGCGCCTAAGGCTATTCCGCCACGCCGTGGCGGTCAAGGACCTCCCTTATGGCCTCGTGCGCGGCCAGCCTGACCGCCTCGAGCCTCTCGCCCTCGAGCGGTTCCGGTGCCGGGGCCGGGACAGACGCGCGGGCGGCCGACTCGGGCGAGGCGACCCTCTGGGCGGCCCACCTGCCCTCCTCGCCGGCGAGCACCGCGCACACGAGCCGCATCATGGACGCCTCGGAGGGGAACGACTGCACCGAGCGGTACCTCCTCTTGATCTCGCGGTTCGCGCGCTCCTGCACGTTGTTCGTCCTGATCTTCTGCCAATGCTCGCGGGGGAAGGACATGAAGGCGAGCGCGTCCTCCCTCGCGCCCTCGAAGACGTCGCCGGCCGAGCGGGAGAGGGCGCGCACCCTGGGCGCCGCCAGGTCCCACGCCGCGCGGGCGACGTCGGCATCGGACTGCCCCGTGCACGCCCGGACGAGGTCGGCGGCGAGCGCCTGGCCGGCGAGGCTGTGGATGTGGCCCCTGATGTCGCGCTGGAGGTGCGTCAGGCACCGCTGCCAGGAGCAGCCCGGCAGGACCCTGGAGACGGCGGCGACGAGCCCGGCGTGGGCGTCGGACACCGCGAGCCTCACGCCGCGCAGGCCCCTGTCCCTGAGGGAGCCGAGGAACTCGGACCAGGCGGCCTCGCTCTCGCTGTCGAAGCAGGCGCAGCCGAGGAACTCCTTGTGCCCGGAGGACGACATGCCGATCGCCGTGACGAGCGCGACGCTCGCGTAGCGCCCGCCGGTCCTGCACTTCATGTAGGTGGCGTCGAGCCACACGTAGGGGTGCTCGCCCTCGATCGGCCGGGTCCTGAACGCCTCGGCCTCCTCGTCCAGCCCGGCGCACAGCGCCGACACCTCGGAGCTCGACAGCGACGAGACGCCGAGCTCCTCGGCGACGAGCCCGACCTTGCGGGTGCTCACCCCCGCGACGTACATCTCGCGCACGAGCGCGACCATGGACGCCTCGACGCGCGTGTAGCGCTCGAGTATGCCCTCGGGGAAGTAGGTCCCCTCGCGCAGCTTGGGGACGCGCAGGTCGAGGTCGCCGAGGGACGTCGACAGGGACCTCTCGCGGTAGCCGTTCCTGCTGTTGACGCGCTCGGGCGACCTGGAGCCGCGGGGCGCGCCGCAGGCCTCCTGCGCCTGGGAGTCCATCAGGGCGTTGACCACGGACTGGATCACCTCCCTGCCGAACTCCCTCAGGTCGTCGTACTGCGAGAACAGCGCGAGCAGGGCCTCGGTCTGGGGCCGGTCGAGGCCGAGCCCCCGGTCCGGCTGGGATAGAATGTCGCTGTGGGCCATCGTCTTTCCTTTCGTCGAATATCTAGGCACTGACGATTCTAGGCGATGGCCCTCCCTTGCTTCTTACACCACGGCTGCGCGCGCTACCATATGGCAGGTGGGCGTCAGGTGGACTCGGCCACTTCGGTCGGCCCATTTGATAAGTTGCGGTGGAATACGGACTGTTTTGGCCTGTATGGATGCAATTCAGTCCGTATTTCACCACAACTGATACATCGGACCCTTTAATAAGAGTAACCAATTTGAGACGGGGCAAACAAAAAGAGCCGCTACCTCGAAAGGTAGCGGCTCCAAAGCTCAACTATATGAGCATCGCGCGGGCGCGATTAGGCCTTGAGGGCCTCCTCGACGGCGACAGCGCAGGCGACGGTGGCACCGACCATGGGGTTGTTGCCCATGCCGATGAGACCCATCATGTCAACGTGCGCAGGCACGGAGGAAGAACCGGCGAACTGGGCGTCGGAGTGCATACGGCCCATGGTGTCGGTCATGCCGTAAGAGGCAGGGCCGGCGCCCATGTTGTCCGGGTGCAGGGTACGACCAGTGCCGCCACCAGAAGCGACAGAGAAGTACTTCTTGCCAGCCTCGAGGCGCTCCTTCTTGTAGGTGCCAGCGACGGGGTGCTGGAAGCGCGTGGGGTTGGTGGAGTTACCGGTGATCGAGATGTCGACGTTCTCGTGCCACATGATGGCAACGCCCTCGCGGACGTCGTCGGCGCCGTAGCAGTTGACGGCGGCGCGGGGACCATCGGAGTAGGGGATGGTCTCGACGACCTTGAGCTCGCCCGTGAAGTAGTCGAACTGGGTCTTCACGTAGGTGAAGCCGTTGATGCGGGCGATGATCTGAGCAGCGTCCTTGCCCAGACCGTTGAGGATGACGCGCAGCGGCTTCTTGCGAGCCTTGTTGGCGTTCAGAGCCAGACCGATAGCGCCCTCAGCGGCAGCGAAGGACTCGTGACCGGCCAGGAAGGCGAAGCACTCGGTGTCGTCGGAGAGCAGCATAGCGCCCAGGTTGCCGTGGCCCAGACCGACCTTGCGGTCCTCGGCGACGGAGCCGGGAACGGTGAAGGCCTGGATGCCCTCGCCGATGATGGCGGCAGCCTCAGAAGCGGACTTGGCGCCACGCTTGACAGCGAGAGCGCAACCGAGGGTGTAGGCCCACTCGGCGTTCTGGAAGGCGATGGACTGGGTGTTGTTGACGATCTCACGCGGGTTGAAGCCCTTGTCGGTGCAGATCTGCAGAGCTTCCTCGAGGGAGGCGATGCCGTTGTCGGCGAGGCACTTGTTGATCTTGTCAGCGCGGCGCTCGTAACCTTCGAACGTAACAGTCATAGTTATTTCCCTCCCTTTCTACTCGTGAACCGGGAACACGCTGGCGACGGAGTGAGTCTCCTCGTCGGTGCGCGGGTCGATGTACTTGGCAGCGTTCTCCCACTGACCATAGTGGCCCATAGCGCCAGCGACGGCCTCCTCGGGGGTCTTGCCGGCCTTGACGGCGTCGGTGAACTTGCCGAGGTTCAGGAACTCGAATGCGATGATCTCGTTCTTGTCGTTGAGAGCCATGCGGGTGACGTAGCCCTGAGCGAGCTCGAGGTAACGAGCGCCCTTGGCCTTGGTGCCGAACATGGTGCCGACCTGAGAGCGAAGGCCCTTGCCGAGGTCGTCGAGGGAGGCGCCCACGGGCAGGCCGCCCTCGGAGAACGCGGTCTGGCTGCGGCCGTAAACGATCTGCAGGAAGATCTCGCGCATAGCAACGTTGATGGCGTCGCAGACGAGGTCGGTGTTGAGGGCCTCGAGGATGGTCTTACCGGGAAGGATCTCGGAAGCCATGGCGGCAGAGTGGGTCATACCCGAGCAGCCGATGGTCTCAACGAGGGCCTCCTCGATGATGCCGTCCTTGACGTTCAGCGTGAGCTTGCAGGCGCCCTGCTGAGGTGCGCACCAACCCACACCGTGCGTAAGACCGGAGATGTCGGAAATCTCCTTAGCCTGGACCCACTTGCCCTCCTCGGGGATGGGTGCGGGGCCGTGGTATGCACCCTTGGCAACGGGGCACATGTTCTCCACTTCCTGTGAGTACTGCATGCCTCTCCTCTCTATCGTGTTGGCGTCCCGTCTGGGGGCCGTGGCTGGCGATTGCCGGGCGACCCTTCGAAAGGGACATGACATGCAGCCCCTATAATACCGCGAAATGCACGGAATATTCGGCGAACGGCTCAGTTTTCGTAGCGAGATGCGCGGAACTTTCAATTGAAACGGTTTAACTCTATATTCTGTGGTCGTGCACTTCCGTAGAGGGGGTCCGTCTTGGGCAAGCTTTTGGTCAGCTTTTGTAAGCGTTGCAGGGGTTGACCTGTTGCAACGGTGCCGTTCGCCGCCTGTTTACTGCCTTTGGCCGCGCGAGCGAATTGTTTTGCGTGAATGTTTTGATGGCACGCTTCAATCGTGCTGTATTGGATGGCAAGCAGATCCCGGCGAAGGGAGCGCCATGCAGCGCGTTTGGAGAACGGTTACCGGCTTTTACCATGTCTGTGCCCGCGGTACGGGCAAGCAGCTCATCTTTGAGGGCGATGAAGACCGGTGGGAGTTCTTGGAGCTGATGCGTGAGTGCTGCCGCAAGGCGGGCGTGACGGTTATCGCCTGGTGCCTTATGGGCAATCACGTGCGTCTGGTGCTTGCAGATTACGAGGACGCGATGAGCGCGGCGATGCACCGGCTGCTTTTGACGTACGCGCGGCGGTTCAATAAACGCACGGGGCGCACAGGGCATCTGTTCCAGAACCGTTTTGACCGGCGCTCGCTCGATACCGACTGGCAGGTGATGGAGGCTATTCGCTCCGTTCACGCCGATCCGCAGGAGGCGGGCATCAGTCTCATTGAGCGTTATCCCTGGAGCAGCTTTCCGGAGCATTTGTGCGCTTACGACGGTGACGCGGCCGATGTCGCGAGGGGATTTTCTGATCCTTCTTGCGTGCTTGAGCTTTTTGGTTCTGCCGAGGGCTTTATTGCCTATTCGCTTTCGACGCCCGACGGCGGCGAACCGGCGCTGCGCGATATGAAAGAGACAGAGTGGGAACGCCACGCCTTTGCCGACAAGTTGGCGAAGAGCCTCGGGGCTCCGCTCCATGGGGTTAAAGACGCACCGCCTGCGCAGCGCGATACCGTTATTTTTGGATTGCACGATGCCGGTTTTACGGTGCGCCAGATTGAGCGGTATACCGGGATTGGCAAAAGTACCGTCTCTCGTATCGTGCGCGCTTATGCGCGGGTGAAGGCACAGACTGAGCTCTCGGAATAGAAAATGGCCGAACCACTCTTGTCAAGCGATTCGGCCAACAAAATTCTTAAGATTTGGGACAAATACTACTGATTATTTTGTCCCGTGAGCATGCCGTCGAGGGTGCGCCAGGCGAGCTCGGCGCATTTGACGCGGGCGGGCATGTGCGAGATGTCCTGGAGCTGGGCGGCCTCGTCCAGGTCTTCCAAGTCCTCCTCGGAGAGCTGCTCGCCGCGGATCATGGCGAGGAAGAGCTCTGCCAAGTGGCGAGCTTCCTCGACGGTCTCGCCGGTGATGAGGTCGGCCATGATGTCGGCACTGGCCTGGCTGATGGCGCAGCCGTGCCCGGTAAACGAGGCCTCCTCGATTACATCGTTCTCGACACGCAGTTGCAAGGTGAGTTCGTCACCGCAGCTGGGGTTGATGCCGTCGTGCTCGTGCGTGGGGGCATCCATCTCGTACTTATAGTCGGGGTTCGAGTTGTGCTCCATAAACGTGGTGGAGGTGTACAGATTACCCATTGAACGTGCTCCAAACGTGATGCAGACCGGCGATGAACTTGTCGATATCGGCCTTGTCGTTGTAGAAGGCCACGCTGGCGCGGCAGCAGGCGAGGTTCTCGACGCCCAGCCAGGTGAGCAGCGGCTGCGCGCAGTGGTGGCCGGCGCGAATGCAGACGCCGTCCATGTCCATGATGCTCGCGACGTCGTGCGGGTGGATGCCCTTGACGTTAAAGCTCACAACGCCGTGGTGGTTGTCCCAATAGATGGAGCCGATGATCTGGACAAAGTCGAGCTGCATGAGCTCGCCCATCAGATAGTGGACGAGTGCCTGCTCGCGGGCCTGGATGTTCTCGTAACCCACGGTGTTGACCAAGTAGTCGAGTGCCGCACCCGTGGCGAAGATGCCGGCGGCGTCCTGCGTGCCGGCCTCGAATTTCTCGGGAACGGGCGCCCAGACGGCGTCCTGCTCGGTGACCGAATCGATCATCTCACCGCCGGTAAGCACTGGCGGCATGGCGTTGAGCAGGTCCATCTTGCCCCACAGCACGCCGATGCCCATGGGGCCCATGGCCTTGTGCGCGCTAAAGGCAAAGAAGTCGGCGGCCAGGTCGGCCACATCGACCGGCATGTGCGGCAGCGACTGCGCGCCGTCGACGACCAGATAGCCGCCGTACTTGTGCACGAGCTTGCCGAGGTTCTTGACCGGGTTCTCGACTCCTAGCACGTTGGAGACCTGACCCACGGCCAGGATCTTGGTCTTGGGTCCCACCTTGGCCAGAACCTCCTCGGTGGTGAGCTGGCCGGTCTTGGTGGGATAGAGGTAGACGAGCTTGGCGCCGGTCTCGCGGCAGACCTGCTGCCACGGAATCAGGTTGGAGTGGTGCTCCATGATGGTGATGACGACCTCGTCACCGGGCTCGAGCACCGTGGGTGCAAAGCTCTTGGCGACCAGGTTGAGCGACTCGCTCGTGTTGCGGGTGAAGACGACCTCGTTGGCCTGTGAGGCACCGATGAGGTCGGCGATCTGCTGGCGGACTTTCGCGATGGCGTCGGTGGCCTCGACGGACAGCGAGTACAGGCCACGCAGGGGGTTGGCGTTCATGCGCTGATAGAAGTCGCGCTCGGCGTCGAGCACGCAGGCAGGGCGCTGCGCGGTGGCGGCACTATCGAGGAAGGCGATCTCGGGGTGTTGCTGGAACAGCGGGAACTGTGCCTTGTAGGGATTGGTCTCGATGTCGACGGTAGGCCAGCCGCGCGAGGCCTCGTCGCTGGCGTCGAGCTCCATAGGCTCCGGTGCGGTACAGGTATCGCATTTAACGTGCTCGGTGTCGATCATGCGAGCTCCTCTTCAAAGTTGTCGATCAGGTTGTTGCCCAGGCGGACGACGGCGGCGCGGGTGCGCTCGTCGGTGGCGGAAAGCGCGGCGTCCTCCAGCTTGGCGCGAATGAACAGGTCCTCGGCGGCGTTTTGGTCAAGGCCGCGGCAGGCGAGATAGAACAGTTGCTCGTCGCGGACGTGGCCGATCGTGGCGCCGTGGTTGCCGGCGACGTCGTCCTCGTCGCAGAGAATGACGGGAACGGTCTTGTTGTCGACGCCCTTGTTGGCCAAAAGCACCGTCTCGCGCTCGGTGCCGGTTGCGCCCTTGCAGCCGTGCACGAGGTCGATGGTGCCGCGGTAGACCTTCTTGGACGTGCCGGTCAGCACGCCGTTGGCGTCGATCTCGCACTCGGTCTTGCGACCGCGGTGGCGCAGCTCGTAGTTAAAGTCGCGCACCTGCTCTCGGGCGCCCAGGTAGTCAGTATCGATGGTGACCTTGGCGGTATCGCCCAACAGGTCGCCGGCGAGGCCGGTGGCGCTGGCACCGGCACCCAGGACGGTGTGCTGCACGTTGACGCGCGCGCCCTCGTCCAGGAACAGGCCGGTGTCGTCGAGCGCGATCCAGCTATCGTCGAGCGTCTGCGTGCAGGTCACGTTGACGGTGGCGTACTCGTGGGCGCACACGCGTAGCACGGAGCCCACGACACCCTCGCCGGTAACGGGGGAGTCTAGGGCAATATGTAGATCGAGCGTCGACTGGGGACGGGCGACGACGTCGATGGCGGCGATGGCCGCGGCGGCATCGACAGCGCTCACGCGCACGGTAACCGTGGCGTGCTTGTATGCGGGCACATCGATGACGATGCGCTTGGTAGCGTGGTCGGCCAGGTAGGTGTAGGCAGCCTCGCCCATGCCAGTCTCGAAGGCCTCGGCAGGGGAGAGCTCCTCCTCGAGCTTGATGGCGCCGGCCTGGTAGACGGAGGTCGCAGGCACGTCGAGCTCGGTCTCGGGCGTGATACGGGCGCGGTCGGCGGCATCGCCGGGGGCGGAGGCGCGGCGCTCGGGGAAACGCTCGGCCATAGCGTCCATGGCGGCTTCAAACGCGTCTGCCACGCCGGTAAACTGCTCGTCCAAGCCCTCGACCTCAACGGCCTCGGTGGGAGCGGCGGCAAGCTCGTCAGAGAGCTCGAGCTTGGTCTGGTTCATCTTGAGCCAACCCCAAGTGGCGGCCGGCATCGCATTAACCTGCTCAAGGATGGTAGCAGCGGTGTTGGTGGTCTGTTTCATTATCCGATCGCTCCTTCCATCTCGAGCTTGATCAGGTTGTTCATCTCGACGGCGTACTCCAGCGGCAGCTCCTTGGAGACCGGGTTGGCAAAGCCGTTGACGATCATGGTACGGGCGTCTTCCTCCGAGATACCGCGGCTCATCAGGTAGAACACCTTATCGTCGCCGATGCGGCCGATGGTGGCCTCGTGGCCGATGTCGACGTTCTTGGCGCGGATGTCCATGGCGGGGATGGTGTCGGAGCGGCTCTGGTCGTCGAGCATGAGCGACTGGCAGCTCACGGTTGCCTTGGAGCCCTCGGCCTTAGGCGTGGCCACGATGGAGCTGCGGAAGGTCTGGATGCCGCCGCTCTTGGAGATGCCCTTGGTCTCGACGGTTGCCGAGGTATCGGGCGCGTTGAGCACGACCTTGCAGCCGGTGTCGAGGTTCTGACCGGCGCCGGCAAAGGTGATGCCGGTAAAGCTCGAGCGGGCGCGGCGGCCGTTGAGCACGCTCATGGGGTAGAGGTAGCCCACGTGGCTGCCGAAGGAGCCGCTGATCCACTCGATGTCGCCGTCCTCGTCCACGCGCGCGCGCTTGGTGTTGAGGTTGTACATGTTCTTGGACCAGTTCTCGATGGTCGAGTAGCGCAGGTGTGCGCGTTTGCCCACAAAGAGCTCCACAGCGCCGGCGTGGAGGTTGGCAACGTTGTACTTGGGCGCGGAGCAACCCTCGATAAAGTGCAGGTCGGCATCGTCCTCGACGATGATGAGCGTGTGCTCAAACTGGCCGGCACCCTTGGCGTTGAGGCGGAAGTAGCTCTGCAGCGGGAAATCGAGCTTGGTGCCCTTGGGCACGTAGACAAACGAGCCGCCGGACCATACGGCGCCGTGCAGGGCCGCAAACTTGTGGTCGGTGGGCGGGATGAGTGTCATAAACTTCTCGTGGATGAGCGGTTCCCACTGCGGATCGTGCAGGGCTTCCTCAATACCGGAGTAGACGATGCCCATCTTGGACGCGGTGTCCTGCATGTTGTGGTAGACGAGCTCGGAGTCGTACTGCGCGCCGACACCCGCCAGGTAGCTACGCTCGGCCTCGGGGATGCCTAGGCGCTCAAAGGTGTTCTTGATGTCGTCGGGCACCGACTCCCAGTCGTGCTTTTGGTCGGTGTTGGGCTTGACGTAGGTGACGATGTTGTCCATGTCCAGGCCCTCGATGGAGGGGCCCCACGTCGGATCGGGGAAGCGGTTGAAGATCTCGAGGGACTTGAGGCGCAGGTCGAGCATCCACTGCGGTTCGTCCTTCTTGGCGCTGATCTCGCGCACGATGTCGGGCGTGATGCCGGCGTCGAGGCGCTCGAATCCCTCCTCGCCATAGGTGAAGTCGTAGAGGCTGCGGTCGATGTCCGCGACCTCGGTGCGGTTCTTGGTCATTGCGTCGCCCCTTTACGCCTGCTGCTCGGCAGCGGCGGCCTCGGCCTGGGCGCGCTGCTCGGCGGCCTCGCGCTCGAAGGTCTCAAAACCGTTCTTGTCGATCCAGGGGATGAGCGAGGCGTCGTCCTCGCGCACGATGTGACCCTTGACCATAACGTGGACGCGGTCGACATCCAGGTGCTCCAGGATGCGCGTGTTGTGCGTGATGATGAGCATGGAGCCGTCGCAGCTCTTGCGGTAGGCGTCCATGCCGTGGCTGACGGTGGACAGAGCGTCGACGTCCAGGCCCGAGTCGGTTTCGTCTAGGATGGCGAGCTTGGGCTGCAGCAGCAGAAGCTGGAGCATCTCGACCTTCTTTTTCTCGCCGCCCGAGAAGCCCACGCCCAGCTCACGGTTGAGGTAGGAGGTATCCATGTTAAGCTCGGCCGCGAGCTCCTTGACGCGACGTCGGAACTCCTTGCCCTTCATCTCCAGGCCGGGGCGGCCGGCGATGCTGGCGCGCAAAAAGCTCGACAGCGGCACGCCCGGGATCTCGACCGGGGCCTGGAAGCTCAGAAACAGGCCGGCGCGCGAACGCTTGTCGGTGGTGAGCTCGGTGATGTCCTGGCCGTCAAAGACGATGCGGCCGTCGTTGACCGTGTAGACGGGGTCGCCCATGACCAGGTGGCCGAGGGTGGACTTGCCGGCGCCGTTGGGGCCCATCAGCACGTGGGTCTCGCCGGCGGCGACGTTGAGGTTGACGTTGTGGAGGATGGTCTTCTCGTCCACGGAGGCGGTCAGGCCTTCGATGGAAAGCAGCGGATTTGCGCTCATGCTGTCCCTCTCTGTATATGGTGTACTCATAGGTGTGCTAAACCCTAGGAATCTTCTCGGAATAAAGTTACTATGGGTTCGGCGTTAGTCAAGGGAAAACCCGACTAATCCACTCGACTTTTCAAATTCTGGGACAAAATAACCTGTTGTGTTTGTCCCACTTACTTAAGATTTGGGACAAACAGACCTGGTTATGTTGTCCCAGATGCGATGGGAGGGTAGGTATGCTCATTTCTTCCAAGGGCCGCTATGCCCTCCGGCTGATGATCTATATCGCGGCGCTGGGCGACGCCGAGGGCAAGATTGCCTTGCGCGAGGTTGCCGACCGCGAGCGCATTTCGCAGAAGTATCTGGAGCAGCTGGTGCGTCCGCTTATGAAGGCGGACCTGCTTAAGAGCGTGCGTGGCAAGGGCGGCGGCTACATGATGGCCAAGGACCCGGCCGAGGTGCGTGCCGGCGACATCTTGCGTGCCGTTGAGGGCAGCACGGCTCCGGTGGCGTGCGATGGCATCGACAACAGCTGCGCCCGCAGTGACTTGTGTTCCACCGTCAAGTTCTGGCGTGGTCTGGACGAGGTCATCGAGAACTATGTCGACGGTGTAACGCTGGCTGACTTGGCCGCCGTCCCCGAAATCAACTTTGACATTAAGCTGTAGGGGCTGGCTTTCGTGAAGTCGTACGAAGCCTTTGATTCGCGTCTGGCACTGCTAGAGGCAGCTCGATTCCAAGATTTCGACAACGACTATGTTGTCTCCGGATGTGCGTATATCTATGAGCAGGTTTTCGGTATCTCAATTACGCTCCTTAAGCGTCTGCTCGAGTATGAGGGCGCCACGCTTGCCGCGTCGGGGTCTCCTCGTGCCATCTTGAAGGAGTCCTACCGATTCTACGACTTTATTGATGAGGCAGCCTGGCTGGATATGCTCAGAGACCGCAATACGAACGTCCATATCTACGACAACAAGCTCGCTCAAGATTTGATTCAGCGCATCTTGAACGTCTATATTCCCGCTTTCTGTCAGTTGAGAGACGGGCTGACGAAACGTTACGGCGAGCTTCTGTTGGCGCCCGACAACCAGTTTGTCTAATTCCTTAAGATTTCGCGGAGGGTTGTTGCCGTTTACCGAGGGGTTGTTGTGCAACAACGGGCGAGCTGCAATACTTATTTCTATCTTTGCAAACTGCACTTTAACTATACCAATGCAGGGAGGATCTTATGCAGCCCAAGCATTCTGCTATTGTCGCGGGCCTGACGCTGGCGCTTTCGTTTGGCGCCGTTACCGCGCCCGCGCCCGCCGCTGCCGAGGAGCCCACGCCGGGCGTTGCCTCGGATGCCACCGATATCGATAAGGGCCTTTACACCCAGCAGTCCTTCTCGGGCGTGCTGAGGTCGGTCCAGGGCGTTTCGTTTGTCAACGTGACTCCCGAGATAAAGTACTTTACCAAGTACGAGAGCCATGGCAACTACAACCAGGGCTTTTCGTACGGTGACGGCTATAACGCGCTGGGTTATTACCAGTTCGACCGTCGTTGGTCGCTCATTCCGTTTATGAAGCAGGCCTACAACTACAACCCCGAAAAATACAGCATGCTCAAGGATGCGATTGATCGCGGCGGCGAGATTTCCAACGCGAGGAATGCCATGTACGAGAACGGCCAACTTACCGAGCTGGGCCGTATTGCGCAGGAGGCCTTCCAGGGCGCTTATAACACCGATCCTGTCGAGTTCTCGGCGCTTCAGGACGCTTATGCGTACAACTCGTACTATGCGGTGACCGAGGCGTGGCTCAAGAGCGCTCTTGGCATTGACATCTCCGGCCGCGCCGATTGCGTCAAGGGCATGGTGTGGAGCATCACCAACATGTGCGGTACCGGTGGTTGCAGGGATTTCTTCCGTTGGGCAAATCTTTCCAACGATATGTCCGACCGCGAGTTTGTGACGGCGCTCTCCAATAGCGTGGTCAACAACGTGGCGACCAAGTATTCGAGCCAGCCCCAGTATCATGAAGGCTGGAAGAACCGCTACTGCAACGAGCTAAAGGACTGCTTGGTTTATATCGCTGAGGACGAGGCTGCCGCCGCGACGCCCGTGCAGCCCGAGCCCACACCGGCGCCCTCGCCGACACCTGATTCGAATGACGACTCGAGTGACGATGCCAACGATGACAGGATGGATGCGCCCCCGACCGATGCTGACGGTAATGGCTCTGCTGGTGGCACTACCAACGACGGCTCTACCTCGAACGGCTCCAATTCGAACGGCTCTGCTGCGGGCGATTCGTCTTCAAGCTCTGCCGGCAATACGGACAGCGACGCTTCTGGTTCGACCGACGCTGACACCTCTAACTCATCCACCAGCTCGAGCGATTCGTTCGTTGACACCGGCTCTAACAACGGCTCCGGCTCTGACGCAACCCCTGATTCTGATGCTTCCAAGGACGACTCGAATAAAGCGCCGGACGCTCCCGTTGCTTCGCCGGACAAGAAGCCTTCTTTCTCCGAGCAGCTTGGTTCTACGCTGGGTTCTTCGCTGATGGCTGGCGTCAATAACGGCTCGGCCCAGAACAAGGACAACTCTGATCAGGTTTCCACGGAAAAGACCGAGGCCGCAAAGGGCGACTCCAAGGACAAGGCTTCCGAGAAGACCGAATCTGATAAGGGTTCTAGCTCTGAGGAGAAGGACGACAAATCTGCTCAGAAGAAGGACGAGAGCAAGACCGAGGGCGAAAAGAAACAGCGCGAAGACGACGACAAGAGCGGTGCTGACAACCAGGCCCAAGAGCAAAATGACTCCAAGACGGTGACCACTACAACCACGACGACTACAACTACCAAGTCATCTGGCGGCAATATGCCAAAGACGGGCGATCTGATTGTGATGGCGAGCCTTGCCAGTGCAAGCTTGGCCACACTGGGCGCTACGTCTATCGTAAGTGGTAAGCATAAGCTCGATCAGCAGAAGAAAGCTTCTGGAGAGGACGACTCTGAGGAGTAGGCTCTCAGTTGCCAGATAACTAAATAGTCGGGACGGGGTCCGGTGCGAATGCATCGGGCCCCGTTTTGTTGTGCAACGATTAGTTGTGCCCCCTCACACCTCTTGTTGCTACCGTTGCCCGATATGTTTGCGCGGCGATATCGGTACGCGCGAGGCGGTCATTACAATTGGCACCGTGTTGCGATTTAGGGGGAACGTTTTGGTGTCTGAACAGGCAAATAATGGTTGTGCTGACGGCTTTGGCGTGCGTTTGATCGGCTGTGCCGACGATGCGGCTTTGCCCATTGGCATGCACGACTATGCGGAGGCTCTTGGTTGCTGCACGCTGGTCGACAAGACCATGTTTATTGCCGATGTGTTGGACTGCGACGCGTCCGTTGTGGTGTGCTGTCGACCCGAGGGTTTTGGCAAGAGCGTGAACTTGTCGATGCTCAGGGCTTTTCTGGAGCGTCCAGCGGTCGGTCGCACCGGTCGGATCTCGTTTGCCGATGCTCAGATTTGGGATGCGGACGGCGGGCGTTATCGGGATGAGTACGCTTGCTATCCGGTGATATCGCTGGACTTTTCTGGCGCTGCGAGGCGTGGCCCCGCTGTTGCCGGCGTCGTGCGCGATGCCCTTTCGGGCGAGTGCGCTCGCTTGTTGGCACTCTTGGAGGCTCCGGATTTAGCTCGAGATAAGGTGCGTCACGTCGAACGTGTCGCGCGTGGCGTGGCGAGCGCGGACGAGGTTGACTCGGTGCTCGGTGTGCTCATAGAGCTGCTGGAGATTGCCTGTGATGAGCAGGTTGTATTGCTCGTTGATGGGTACGATGCGGCGTGGTCTCGCCGTGCGAGCGCGAGGGGCGCTTCCGACGCCGATCCGGCAGAACTACTTGACCGTGTGCTGTTTGACGCCATTGTCACTGCGCGCGATTCGTTGCGGCTGACGTGTCTGATGGGGGAGTGTCCCGGCCCTGCCGAAGCGGCGCTTTCTTTGCACTGCTGCTCGTATTGTCTGACGACGCCGCTGTCGGCGTGGTGTGACCGTTGGTTCGGCTTTTCGGATGCCGAGGTCGAGGCTCTGCTGAATCATGCTGGGCGCGAGGAATACCTGGATGATGCGCGTGAATGGCTCGAGGGGTATCGGTTTGGCAGGGCCTATTGCTCGAGTCCAGAGCGTGTGATCGGTTTTCTGGGCCGAGGCTGCACGGCGCCTGTGCGTGCCGATCTGTATGGATATGCCGATTGCCTGAGTAGGGTAGTTGCCGGGTGGAATCTCGACTGCCTTTCGGTCTTGTTTGATTTGCTCGAGGCCCATGGATGCGTTGGGGTCCCGCTTTGTTTGGGCGCTGCGGGGCTAGAGGCCTCGCCTGATGATGGCTTGTGGACGGCGCTGTATCTATCAGGTTTCCTGACGACGGATATGACTGAGAAGCCAGAGCATGACGATCGCCTCCGTGCTTTGCGATTGCCCAATAACGAGCTTCGCCAGGCCTTGCGTCTAGTGATTATTGAGTGGTTTGAGTGTGCTGCCGAAGACATTCGAGACGTCGATGCGTTTCGCGACGGGTTGTGCCGTGGGGACGAGGATACGGTGAGGCGGGCGCTAAGCCGCATCCTGGGAGATGCGGGAATCGGTGCGACCGACCCAGATGCGCCGCTGCCATATCATCTGCTCTTGCAGGGGCTCTGCTTTGGCTTGCCGGGCTATGCCAATCCTGCCTCGAGGCGAAAGTGTGGGGCGGGTCGCTGGGACATCCAGGTTTTTCCCACGGGCGCCGTGTTCGACATAGCCGATACGATCGGTATGCTCGATGAACGTCCGCTGATAACGATCAACATGATGTATGACCCCGGTGTGGATGCGCTGGGCCTGGAATTGCTGGCCGTGCAGTCGCTACTCGACATAGAGCGCGGCGGCATCGACGAAATCCGTGTACCGCGCCCCGGCGTGGGTCGCATGCGCTGGGGGTTCGGTTTTGATGGGCAGCATGTGGCTACGGTGTGCCAGCGGCTTTAAGCGCTGAGATGTTTCCGGCTTCCGTTACTTGGTGGCCTTCATGGGCGGCATGGGTTTCCAGTTGGGGTCCTTGATGATCTTGCGGGCGTCCTTCATGCCACGGCGCAGCGCCGGAATACCGGTCTTAAAGCACTTATCGACCGCAGCCAGGCGAATGAATTCCTTGCAGAAGGTCGCGGCGTTGCCCAGACGGAACAGCACGGGGTGGTAGTCGCCGTAAATCTGCATGTAGCGTGCCAGATAACCGCGGTTGCGCATGATGTAGTAGCGGTTGGTATCGCTCGTGGAGTTGAGCTGGCGTTTGCCGGCGATGTCCCAGTTAGAGACGGCGCGGGCGCGCTTGAGCACCACGTCGGCGACAACGGCGGCGGGGAAGTGCTGGCTGGCCACGTAGCCATAGCAGGCATCGTCGCCGTAGATGAAGAATCGCGCATCGGGCAGGCCGATCTTGTCGACCACGCGGCGCGAGAACATGCCGCCCTCAAAGCATAGCTGGTTCATGGCGCGGTAGCCCTCGGGTCCCAGGTCCCACTTGGCGACAGGGTTGGGAATGCCGAGCGAAAGGATGAGCTGGTACTGCCAAAAGAAGGCGCCGCCGTCAAAGTCCAGGCGCGAACCCTGGATGACGTCGTAGCGGTCGGTCCACTTGGCCAAGCGCTCGATGCCTTCGGGGATGACGAGCACGTCGTCGTCCATGACCCAGAACCACTGGGCCCCCAAGTCGTAGGCGCATTTAGTGCCGGCGGAGAAGCCGCCCGCACCGCCGCCGTTTTTGAGCTGCGGGGCGTAGATGACACGGTCGGTGCCGCCCTGCGCGTCGGGCTGCTCGGTGTCGATGCCCCACAGGTTGGCCAGGCGCTCGTTGAATGCGGTGCACATGGCCTCGGTCTCGCGCGAATTCTCGTTATCGACAATCACGATGCGCCAGGGCGTTGCCGTGAGCTCGGTCATGGAGTCGAACAAGTTGGCCAGGAGTTCCTGGCGCTTGTACGTAACGACGACGATGGCGAGCTTGTCGATGGGAGCGGGAAGGGTTGAAGGCATGGGGCAATATATCCTTTCACGCGCGGCGGGCGAGTGCTGCGCGGAAGCTATCGAATACGTCCTTGGGACTGTCCTATTGTAAAGGCTCGGCGCACCTTAGCGGCAAGCTTTGAATAAAACGCAGGAACCTGCCATGGGCCCGCCGCATGACGTGGGGCTGCTTTGCCCGCAAGAGGCTCCATAGATTATATAAACGCCCGCTGGCGCGCTGGCCCTTTGATACCATGAAACGACAGGTATTTCCTAAGGAGCACATTTGTCTACTAACGCCTCTGGCAGCCCTGTTCTGTCGCTGCTTATTCCCATTTACAATGTTCAGCGCTACCTGCGCGAGTGTCTCGATTCCGCCCTGGCGCAGACGCTCAAGGATATTGAGATCATCTGCATTAACGATGGGTCGACCGACAACTCGCCGGCGATTATTCGCGAGTATATGGAGCGCGATAGGCGCGTCAAGATGATCGACAAGGCCAACAGCGGCTACGGCGACTCGATGAACCACGGTCTGGAGATGGCGCGTGGCAAGTACGTGGGCATCTTGGAGTCCGATGACTTTATGGCGTCCGACGCACTCGAAAAGCTTGTCTCGGCCGCCGATAGCAATAATGCCGACTTCGCTAAGGCGAACTTTGATTTCTACTGGTCTAAGCCCGAGGAGCGCCGTTCGCTGCACGAGATGTTTAAAGCCAAGGACTGTGGCAAGCCGGTGCACCCGAGCGATACGACGCAGTTCTTTAAGCAAAAGCCGTCGATTTGGTCGGCCGTGTACCGTCGCGATTTTCTTGAGCGCAACGGCATTACGTTCCTGCCGACTCCGGGGGCATCCTTTCAGGACACGTCGTTTGCTTTTAAGGTGATTGCCTGCGCCGATAAGGCTGTTTACCTTCATGATGCCGTGTTGTCTTATCGCCAGGACAACGAGAATTCCTCGGTCAATTCTTCGGCTAAGGTCTTTTGCGTCAATACCGAGTATGCCGAGATTGAGCGTTGGATTCGAGAGGATTATGCCCGTGACCACGCAAGTGATGACGTCGCGCGCATGCTCAAGTTCAATCAGCTCATTAAGTACGATTCGTACATGTGGAACTACGTGCGTCTAGCGCCTAAGTTCTATAAGGAGTTCCTGGTTCAGATGGCCAAGGAGTTCCAAGCGGCCTTGGACGCGGGGGAGTTTTCGCTTGACGATCTCAAGCCGTGGAAGCGCGCAAATCTCGCTGCCATCCTCAAAGATCCTGAGGGCTGGGTTGACGAGCATCCGAGTTTTGCGACGGATGGTGCCTTGGGGCGTGCTAAGTATTACGCCTCGGTTGGAGGCCCAGGTGTGGTTGCTGCCTTCCTCATCGAATCGCTGAGGGGGTAGGTCGACATGGGAGAGACTTTGACCCCCAAAGCGACCATTGTCGTTCCCGTCTACAATTCGTCGCGCTCCATTCAGCGATGCCTCGATTCGCTGTTGGTCCAGTCTGAGTGTTCGATTCAGGTTGTCTGCGTCAACGACGGTTCGACTGATGATTCGTTGAACGTGTTGCGCCAGATCGCGCAGGCCGACGATCGCGTACTGGTGATTGACCAGGAAAACGCGGGTGTCTCGTGTGCTCGAAATGCCGGTATCGATGTCGCCGAGGGCGAGACCGTCTTTTTTGTGGACGCCGACGATTACATCGATGCCCAGACGGTCGAGCGCGTGCTGCATGCCATGGAGTCTGCGGATGCCGAGGCCGCCGTTTTTGGCGGCGTCTGTGAACCTGCCGATGCTGCCCCCAAACGCGTCCAGCAACTCATGAGCCCCAAAGCTGGTACCTTCGGCGCCCGCGACCCTCAACTGCTGTTCCATTCGAATGCGCAGCCCTATGCCTGCCGTGCGGCTTTTTCGCGCGAGCTGCTCAATCGCGAAGGCATTCGCTTCGCCCCCGGTTTGGCTTTGGGCGAGGACGTCGTCTTCCAATTTGCGGCTTATGCGCTTGCCCGCAGGACCGTCGTCATGCCTGACAAGTTCTACCACTACGTGATGGAGAGCGAATCGGCGACGCACGAGTTCAACAGTGCCGAGGCGCGCGCCAAAAAGCTTGACGCCCACATGAAGATGCTCGAGGAGGTCTTGGAAGACTGGGCGGCCTATGGTCTTTTGGACCTGTGTCCCGGCGAGCTGATAACTTGGTTTTTGGACCTAATTGTGTTCGATCTGGCGCGCTTGGATGCCGATGACTTCCATCGCGTGGCGGCTCGCGTCAACATGGACCTCACGACGTTTTTGGGAACGGAGTGGGCGGATATGCCTGCTAAGGGTGCCGTTCGCCGTGTTGCCCACAAGCTCGTTGCGGCGACCTCGGGCGTTTCGATGGCAGACGCCACGCTGTTCTATCTTTCGACTCGCGGTCTCAAAGCCTGCCTGGAGCGCTTTCTATAATTCCAAGCGCTGCCGCCCGCCGCAACTCGGCTGCTAAAATAACCCTGTTACACGCTATTCAACGGGAGGTTCTCTTGCAGAACTCTGATACCCCTAAAGTTTCGCTGCTTGTCCCCATTTGCAATGTCGAGCGCTATCTGCGCGTGTGCCTCGATTCCGCCGTGGCGCAGACGCTCAATGACATCGAGATCATCTGCATCAACGACGGCTCCACCGATAGCTCGCCGGATATCATCCGCGAGTACATGGAGCACGACCCCCGTGTAAAGATGATCGACAAGGCCAACAGCGGCTACGGCGACTCGATGAACCGTGGCCTGGAGATGGCGCGCGGTGAGTACGTGGGCATCCTTGAGTCCGACGACTTTATGTTTGAGGATTCGCTTCAAAAGCTGGTCGCCAAGGCCGATGCTGAGCATGCCGATGCGGTAAAGGGCGACTTTTATCTGTATTGGTCCACGCCCAGCGAGCGACGTGAGCTGTTTGGGATTATCGACGAGCATATGACGGGCGCCGCGTATCGCCCCGTCGATCGCCCGGGCATCTTCTACCGCAAACCTTCCATTTGGTCGGCTATCTATCGGCGCGCGTTCCTCAACGACAATCAGATTCGCTTCCTTCCCACGCCGGGTGCCTCGTATCAGGATGCGGGTTTTAACTTTAAGGTCTGGGCATGCGCCGAGCGTGCTGCGTTTATCGCGGACCCCATTTTGTGCTATCGCCAAGACAACGAGAAGAGCTCCGTTAATTCGCCCAACAAGGTATTTTGCGTGTGCGACGAATACGCCGAGATGCAGCGCTTTTTGGATGAACGCCCCGAGCTTAAGGCTCAGCTTCAGGGTATTTTAATGCGCATGAAGGTCGATACGTACCGTTGGAACGATGAGCGCCTAGTCGATGAACTGCGCGAGCAGTTTTGGAAGAAAGCCTCGTCCGAGCTCAAGGCCGACTGGGATGCCGGTCGCTTTGATCTGTCGCTGTTTGATCCGCGTGGCGAGACCGACTTGCGCCTGATGGTCAAGTCGCCCCGCGCCTATATCGATTCGCGCTTTGACTTTAAGAAGCCGGGCAAGCTCAATACGTTTAAGCATTACTTTAAGATTGGCGGCCTGCCGCTGGTCTGGCGTGTGCTGACGTATCAGTGCACCTACGGCGACAACCCGCACCCCGATGACGTTCCGGCCGCACAGTAGGAGCGAGTGACTATGGCTACCCCCAAGATTTCCGTTGTCGTTCCCATCTATAAAGTGGAGGAGTGCCTGGCCTGGTGCCTGGACTCCCTGCTTGCGCAGGACATGCCCGATTGGGAAGGCGTGCTGGTCAACGATGGCTCGCCGGACGGCTCGCGCGATATTGCGACTGCCTATTGCGAAAAGGACGCGCGCTTTACGCTGGTCGATAAGGAGAACGGCGGCCTGTCGAGTGCGCGTAATGCAGGCATCGCCGCGTCCACGGCGCCTATCGTTGCGTTTTTGGATTCCGACGACCGATTTACGCCCGATGCATGCCGCGTGATCGTCGATGCCTTTGAGCGCGAGGACTGCGACGTTTTGACCTTTGGCGCGAATCCGTATCCGCTTGAGGCGGGGTATCCGTGGCTTAACTATGTGCTGAGCCCGCGCGATGTGTCGTTTGAAGGCTATAGCTCCGACCTACTGTTTAAGGAAGCATCTCGCCCGTTTGCATGGCGCACCGCCTGCAAGCGTGAGTTTTTGCTGGGCAACGGGATCGTGTTCGACGAAACCGTTAAGTATGGCGAGGACCAGGTCTTCGATTTTGCCGTGTACGGTCGTTCGCACAAGACCGCGCTTATCTCGAACAAGCTGTATGATTACCGCGTGGCGCGCAAGGGTTCGCTCATGGACACCATGCGCTACGACGACGAGACGCGTCTGCTGGAGCACGTGAAGATTTACTCTGCGGTGCTGGCTGACTGGCAGCGCGACGGTCTCGATGCTCAGCATGCCGATGACCTGGCGTACTTCCTCTGCGATCTGGTGCTGTACGATGCGCTCAGGCTGTTGAGTACGGATTGCGGCAAGGTGTTTGCTGCCGTTGCCACGGCGCTTGCCGGTTCTGCCGTGGGCAGCGATGCTGCGCTCGCACAATGCGCTCCTTCTGTTGCTGCTATGGTGCGTGCGGCGCTTACCAGCAAGGCCCCCAATGTCCGTGCGTGCAAAAAGCTCATGTTCGATTACGATGTCTTGAGGTTTGGGCGCCTGGGTGCCTGCAAGCGCGTGGCAGCGAACGCCCTGGGAAAGCGAGAAGTGTAGATGAGTATCAAGCGTTTGGCACTTTGCCGCAGCCAGGGCCGTCTTTTTGTGCTGCTTCGTTTTGCCGGTCAGGATGTCGCCGCGCTTATTGAGCGGGAGGCCTCTCAGGCGTTTGCCCATGCGACTACGAGCGGTTCTTGTTTGCCGTCACTGGTGCTCCCGGTCGATCATGGCCGTGTGCTGGCGCTATGCCCTTCTGTTTCCGATTACGAGCGCGAGCTCGCCGTTTTGGTGCTTCCGTTTTTGGATGGCTCGTCGATGGATGCCGTTTTTGCATCCGGTGGCCAAAAGCTTGGATCCATTCGCCTCGATAGCCGTATGGCTAAGCTGGAATCCAAGATTAACTACAAGGCAAAGCCTGCGTTGTGTGCGCTCATCCGCGATGCGCAGCGCGGCGAGCGCTGCGGCCGCTACGAGATCGATGCCGTCCGTTATCTACCGGCCGATTCGGGTGCTGTGTGGCGCTACGAGATCATATGGGTGGGAGACCCCCAGCACACGCCCCAGCTTCAGATTCTCGATACGCATATGAATGTCATCGATGCCACGGTGCATGTGTTTGAGTCGCAGGTCGACGTGCCGCAGCAGAACGGATGCTGCGTCAATAAAACGTATCTGAGCGTGGAAATGCCCGAGGACATTCGAGACTTTGTCGCGATTGCAACTGATCCCGTGGGCCAGATCCAGAGCGGTTTTTGTGCCATGGATGGTCGCCTGTACAACGGCATGGTCGACGACAGTTGGAACCGCATGAAGGATGCGCGTGCGGATGACGCGGCCTATCGACGCTGGTTTGATCAACATCGCGCAAAGCCGGGCGATCTGGCGTGCCAGCGTGTCGCTTCGGTGGCCTTTGCCTATAGGCCGCTCGTGAGCATTGTGGTGCCGTGCTACAAGACTGATCGGGTCTACCTGCGCGAGCTGCTGGACTCGGTGCTAGCCCAGAGCTATGACAACTGGGAATTGCTTCTGGTGGACGCCTCGCCCGAATGGGATGCTGTGGCCAATCTCGCGGCGGCCGCTCACGACGAGCGCGTCCGTCGCATCGAGCTGCCCGGTAACGGCGGCATCGTGGTCAACACCAACGCCGGTTTTCAGCAGGCGGCGGGCGACTACATCGCATTCTTGGACCACGACGACATCCTGGAATCGGATGCGTTGTTCCGCTATGTTGCCGCGCTGAACAAGGATGCCAAGGAGGAGCGCCCTCAGGTCCTATTTTGCGACGAGGACATGTTCCAGAAAACGGGGGAGTGGGGCCAGCCGGTCTTTAAGACCAAACTCAACGTCGACCTGCTCTATAGCCATAACTGCGTTACGCATTTTCTAATGGTGGAGAAGGCGCTCGTCGATCGCATAGGCATGTCGCCGGAAGATGTCGCGGGTGCCCAGGATTACGACCTGACGCTCCGCTGCCTTGCGGCGGGCGCGCGCTTTGAGCACGTTGCGCACGTGCTGTATCACTGGCGCGTTCATCCGGGATCGACCGCCGATGGCTCTGCCGATAGCAAGCCGTATGCCATCGAGGCCGGACGCCTGGCTCTGCAGCGCCACTTCGACTCGCTTGGCGTTCGAGGAACGGTCGAGGAATCCGAGACGCCGTTTGTCTACCGTATGCGCTATGCACTGCCAGAGCCTGCGCCGCTGGTGAGTATTGTGATTCCCACCAAGGACCACGTTGAAACGCTCGACGCCTGCGTGATGTCGATCGCCCAGAAGGCCACGTATGCCAACTACGAGATCGTCTTGGTGGAGAACAACAGCGAAGTCCCGGAGACGTTTGCGTATTACGAAACCCTTCCGGAGCGCGTAGCCGCTGCGTCTGGTGGCAAGGGCACAGCACGCGTTGAGTGGTGGCCGGGCGAGTTCAATTACTCCCAGATCATCAACTTTGGCGTTAAACATGCCAAGGGCGACTACCTGCTGCTGCTCAACAACGATACCGAGGTCATAAGTCCGGACTTTATCGAAGAGATGATGGGCTACCTGCAACGTCCCGATGCGGGCGTGGTGGGCGCCAAGCTCTACTTTGCCGATCATCTGGTGCAACATGCCGGCATTTTGGTTGGCGTGCGCGGCGCACTTGCCCATGCCAACCAGGATTTCTCGGCAAAGCGCGAGGGCTATCTTGCCCGCGCTGTGCGCCCCGGTAACTTCAGTGCCGTAACGGGCGCCTGCCAGATGGTGCGACGCGACGTATTTGAGCAGGCCGGGGGCTATAACGAGGAATTCGCCGTCGGTTTTAACGACGCAGACTTTTGCCTGCACGTGTGGGAGGCGGGCTACCGCACCATCTTTACGCCCTATGCCGAGCTGTATCACTACGAGTTCACCTCGCGCGGCAGGGAAGAGGCCAACGAGGAAAAACTGCGCCGCTGGAAGCGCGAGCAAGCGCTGTTCATGCAGCGCTGGCCTGAGTTCTTCTTGACGGGCGATCCATGGTTGGGGCCGAACTTATCCGCTGAGAGCGAGTATTTCTCGATCTAGCGCGAAGTGATTCCGAGTTTGGGTAGCGATTCAGCAATCGTGTTGAGCTCATGTTGCTGTAGGTAGGCGGGATTGAGAGCTTCTTTTCTATAGGCTAGGTAGCTGTCTCTGGTCAGTTCCCTAAGCTGTTTAGTAAAGAACTGTTCCCAACTGAAGAACTTCTCGCAGTCGATGAAATCGGCAGGATGAAGGAGCATATCTTGCGTTTCGACATCGTTGAAGAGTCCCGATTTCAGCACAAGCCATTCAAACGATTCCGGCAAAAAGAGCTCGATCTCCTTAAATCTCCTGAGCGAATAGACATAGGGCATCTCGGGCCCAAAAGCGGCCCCATCTGCAATTACGAGCAACTTTTGGGCTGGGGAGCTCTGAGCGGTTTCGTATATGTTTGATTTGCCACCGGCACTTACGCAGCGAATATTACTTTTGGCGCACAGGACTTTAAAGAACTCATAGCCGGCATTGCTGTCTTCGACGATGACTTCTTCTGGTCGATCTCCATCGTAGAGCTCGTCTCCGTAAATGCGGTAGGTAGAAGTGTACGTGCGTGTGTAGACGGGATATTTTGTTGTTGCCCTGTTGGTGTTTTTGAGGCCATAGATCTCATCCACGCTATAGGGGAGCTGGGGCAATTCGTCCCTCGCGACGATGACGTAGTAGTTGGAACTGTGTCGAGCTGCATGCTGGAATGCATGGCTCCTTACGAATTTTTGCGTATCGTCCACAAACACGATGCTGTTATCGATGCGGCCGAGTTGCGCTTCCCAATCTTTGCCGCCGATGACGCGGCAGGGGGCTGCGCAATTAACGATAATCCCGCTTTGGGCTCCCAGGTTTTCGTATGCACGGAGGCTGTCTAACAGGGTGGTTTTGCCTGTTGCGCTTTTGCCTTGGATGATGGTGAGGTTTCGGCGAATGGTGAGTTTGACCTGAACTTTATTGGTCCTTACGGTCAGCTGGTATTCCCCTCTCATGCTCGAGCCTCCCTCAGACATTTTGCCGAGATAAGGACAAGCTCATCCATGGTATGAACAATCTGTCCGGAATTGATGACACGGGCTGTAAAACGCGCTTTGCCAAAATCCATCATATGGTAGAGGTTGATGGTGATGTCATGTTTGGAGGCGATGCGCAAGATCCAATAGGCGCAATTATCTCCGCAGGTTGAGGCGTTGTAGAGGTTTTGAGGCATAAAGAGCATCAGTAGAAGTGTTTTGGTGCCCGTTGATAGTTTCTCTGGCGGAATAACGCCAAGCACCTTGGTGTCAATTGCGTTTGCGCCAAGAACAGTGCCACTATCAATAGATTTGATAATGCGCTGTGACAGGGGATCTTGCAGCCAAGAGGGAGAATAGCTGTAATCAAAGAATGTTGACGTGTCATAAATCACATCGTCTCTGTCGCCGTAGTGAATGCTGAGCATTGTTCCTCCATGGTTGCCTGTTGCGACTACTTTACCATGTTGGGGTCGATTTCCCTCAAGCAGTGGGTAATGGGTCGATCAACATGTCTGTTAGAACGAACCGATGACTTTTACGGGTGTAACAGCTTTCTATCCTGCGGTAATTGCCTGTCTCGATATGTTGGATTTAGCAGGTCGAAACTAACGATATTCCACGATAAGCTTATACAAGTTTATATAAGCCGATAAATCTCGATATAACTTACGATAGGAATATAAAGATGCGATTTGACATGAAACGACAGATTGAAATGCTTGAGACAAGCTTTCTTTTTCGTTATATGCGGGAATAGCTTGGAGACCTTGACTTGGTTCAACACCGAGCAATTTCTAGTGTTATTCAGCCGCTCAGGCGTGATTTAAAATGTCAATCAGACGGTTTATATCGCTGTCTCCAGTGCCTAAAATATCGATATTGTAACTATGCTCAGGATTAAGCCTCAGCTTTTTCTTGATGGTGCTGGGTGTCTCATCTCTGCTGTGGTCGAGATAGATAAGACGACTATTCGAATGCTGCATGAAATCTCGCACCATAGCCGAAATGTGAGAATCACTTTCGCAAAATGAATAGCCCAAGACAACGAGAAGGACCGTGTTGTCGAGGATCTCAATAGCCTTGGAAAAGGATCTCAGCTGGGTCGTATCGATAATTGGCTTAATCGGCACTTGTGTCATAAGAAACGGAAAGACAAATTCATCCGCAGCTATGGGTTCTTTACGCACATCTCTTGAAGTGAGAGACCCAAGCGATTCGAACAGCCAGAGAGCCCCTGATAGATACACACATGAATTTTAATGAAATATATGTTATGTTGAGGTTAGTAAAAACAGTACGTGACATAAAACTATCAAAAAGTAAAAAAGAGAAAGGAGGTTTATCGAATGAGAGC
>JAGZYM010000043.1:0-5080 GCA_018377855.1 Collinsella sp.
CATTTGGACAATCTGACGTTCAACTTCAAGGGCGCGACCAGAAGGTCAGCGCCCTTTCGTTTCACGTCACCTTGCCTCAAATGCGACCCGCTCGCTGTCCGTCCTCTGCCTGCGGCGTTGTCTTGCTCCGGATGCGGCAGTTAGGGACGTTCCTTTTCTGCCGGCAGCTTGGGACACTCCTTGTAGTCATTGGGGACGTTCTTAAACGACTACATAGAACAAGAGTGGATGATCTCCCGGTTTGAGCCTGCATTCAAGCTCAAAGTGGGAGATCATCCACTCTCGTTTCGTTTGTTGATTTCGATGCCTACATTTGTAGGAACAGTTCGTGGAGGCGGGTATCGTCGTCGAGCTCGGGGTGGAAGGTTACGCCGAGCTGGTTGCCCTGACGGGCGGCGACAATACGACCGTCGACTTTCGCTAAGGCCTTGGCGTCGCCGTGGACCTCGACGATGCGGGGCGCGCGGATAAACGTCAGCGGCACTTCACCGTCGATGCCGGCTATTTGCCCCTTGGTTCGAAAGCTGCCGAGCTGCCTGCCGTAGGCATTGCGCTCGACAAGTACATCCATGGTTTCCAGACGCGGCGTGCCCTTATCGTCATGGGCGGCAAGGTCGTGAGCCAGTAGAATCAGGCCGGCGCAGGTGCCCAGGACGGGCATACCTTCAGCGATACGGGCACGAAGCTCCTCGAGCATGCCCAACTCATCAAGCAGCTTCCCTTGAACGGTAGACTCGCCGCCGGGAAGTACCAGACGGTCAAAGTCCTGCTTCAAATCAGCCGCCTGCCTCAGCTCAATACAGTGTGCGCCAAGCTCGAATAGTCTTGCCTCGTGCTCGGCAAATGCGCCTTGGACCGCCAGCACGGCGACCGTTTGGTCTGCATAATCGCTCATGTGCGATCCTTTCTGCCGGACTAGCGTCCGCGCTCCTCCATGATGATTTCGATCTCGTCGGCGTTGATGCCCACCATGGCCTCGCCCAGGTCCTCCGAAAGCTCGGCGATGAGCTTGGCATCGGTGAAGTTTGCCACGGCCTTGACGATGGCGGCGGCGCGCTTGGCGGGGTCGCCGCTCTTAAAGATGCCCGAGCCGACAAAGACGCCCTCGGCGCCCAGTTGCATCATCAGCGCGGCGTCGGCAGGGGTCGCTACGCCGCCGGCGGCAAAGTTCACAACGGGAAGCTTGCCCGTGGCATGGACCTCGCGCACCAGCTCGACCGGAACCTGCAGTTGCTTGGCTGCCTCAAAGAGCTCATCATCGCGCAGGGCAACAACGTCGCGGATTTGCTTTTGGATCTTGCGCATGTGGCGCACGGCCTGGACCACGTCGCCCGTGCCCGGCTCGCCCTTGGTGCGAATCATCGTGGCGCCCTCGGCAACACGGCGCAGCGCCTCGCCCAGATCGCGGGCGCCGCAGACAAACGGGACGTCAAACTGGGTCTTGTCGATGTGATAGACGTCATCGGCAGGGGAGAGAACCTCGGACTCGTCGATGTAATCGATCTCGATAGCCTGCAGGACCTGCGCCTCGACAATGTGACCGATGCGGCACTTGGCCATGACGGGGATGGAGACGGCCTCTTGGATGCCCTTGATCATCTTGGGGTCGCTCATGCGCGAGACGCCGCCTGCGGCACGGATGTCGGCCGGGATGCGCTCGAGTGCCATGACGGCGCAGGCGCCTGCCTCCTCGGCGATGCGTGCCTGCTCGGGCGTGGTGACGTCCATGATGACGCCGCCCTTGAGCATCTGCGCGAGTTCGCGATTGAGTTTGACGCGATCGGCCTTGCTGGTCTGTTCTGCCATGGTTGCTCCCTTGGTTGGCATGTGCATTGCTTGACGGAACATCCTATCGGGGAGCTGGGTATGGCAAAATACTCAGTTTTCGAGATAATAATAATGTCAGCCTAATACCAGATTGAACAGCTCGATAAGGTCAGGTGGCAAACTCATGCTTGACTACAATTTGGAAAAACGCGGCGAAGCATCGCTTTATGAGTATGTTTACCAGCAAATTCGAGATGATATTGTTGCTGGACGTATTGTGGCGGGGGAGCATCTGCCGTCCAAGCGCGCCTTTGCCAGTCATCTGGGAATCAGTGTTATTACCATCGAGAATGCATATAGCCAGTTACTCGCTGAGGGCTATATTTGCTCAATGCCACGTCGTGGCTACTACGCTTGCGAGCTTCCAGATGCACCGGTTTTGGCTTCGGCTGCGGAGG
The DNA here is from genome assembly GCA_018377855.1 of Collinsella sp. Lineage (GTDB taxonomy): Bacteria > Actinomycetota > Coriobacteriia > Coriobacteriales > Coriobacteriaceae > Collinsella. Next base: position 2,226 of record JAGZYM010000043.1, read on the forward strand.
GCATCGACCGAGATAACGCCTCTGCGGGTCCCAGCGCGCATGATGTCAACGGACAGGTCGAGCTATTCGATGCACTTTCTCCTTCCGCTTTGGAGGCGGCGCGGCTTTGGCAAAGCGCACTACGGGCGACGCTGGCATCCGAAGATGAGCGCGAAATCTTTTCGCCCGCACCGGCGCAGGGCACCGCTCGGCTACGACGCGCAATTGCTCACCATCTGCGTGGGACGAGGGGCATGAATGTCGATCCCAACAATATCGTTATCGGCGCGGGCGCCCAGCTGCTCGATACCATGCTGGTTCAGTTGCTTGGAGCCGACAAGGTGTATGCCGTTGAGGATCCGGGCTATTTGCGCCTGACGCGCATCTATCAGGCTATGGGCTGCAAAGTTCGACATGTCCCGTTGGATGACGACGGCGTGGACCTGAGCGCTCTGCAGAAAACCGGGGCCGATGTCCTTCACCTTATGCCGTCCCATCAGTATCCGACCGGCCTTGTGACGAGCATTGCGCGTCGCTATGCGCTTCTGAGCTGGGCCGCCGAGCGACCAGATCGGTATCTTATTGAAGATGACTTTGATTGTGAGTTTCGCCTTGCCGGCAAGCCGATTCCCGCGCTCGCGTCGATCGATGCCGCCCAGTCGGTTATCTACACCAACACGTTTTCGAAGAGCCTGTCATCGGCGTTGCGTCTAGCGTACATGGTGCTGCCCGATGAGCTAATGGAGCGGTTTAGGCGCAACCTTGGGTTTTACGCCTCGTCGGTGAGCTCTGTTGACCAGGTCGCTTTGGCGTGTTTGCTGGAATCGGGTGATTACGAGCGACATGTGAACCGCGTGCGCGTTCGTGCTCGCGAGGCGCGTGATGGCCTGACCTCGCTTGTACGGAAAGCGTTTCCGGCAGGGGAGGTCTCGATCGAACACGCAGACGCGGGCCTTTACTGCACCGTAGTTGCGGAGCGCGGAGCGGGCGGAAGCTCTTTTGTGCGGGCCCTCACGCGCTCGAGTATCCCTTTTGTCGATATCAGTGGCTGTTATTGGTGTGCCGATGGCGCATCTGTCCCTGAAAACTCAAGTCAAATTCTTGTTCAGTATGACGATCTGAGTCCAAAAGTGCTTAGCACCTTGGAATTGCAGCTAACGGGGGCATTCTGCAATCTAAGTGAGTAGACTTTTGGCACTTTGGCGACCAGGCAGTTTTATAACAAGCTATCTACCTGCGGTTTTGAAAAGCAGGATGACCGGCCTGCTCGGGATGTTCAAAAAAGTCTACTCACTTGCCGCATAAAGCTTTTGCATGCGAAAAAATGGGGTTTTCAACAGAACTTCGTCCAGCTCTTGGCAAGCTTTTGGCCAGTTGGGGAGGGCTGTTGAAAACTTAGCAGTCCGTTCGGTGCCATTTTTGGTGCGTTCGCGCCAATGCGTGACTGACTGGGTTGAAATTCGTGTTTTCCTGTGCCTATGAAGGATCTACTTTGTGACATATCGGCTTTTAGGTACTGGCGTTTGCCCCCTCAGGTTCGCGCTTTGTGTCCGCCGCTTCCACGGCCGGAAGAAGACCGGCAGCGATATGATCTCGCCCGTAACCCGACTGCTGCGGTTGCGCTCGGCTTTCCGTTGTATACATTGGTTCGGTCGAGAAACAAGCGGACTTGTCCTACCAGCATTAGGCAGCGGCTGTTCCTTGGTGAGCTCCCCAGGGAATCCGTGCTGGAACCGGAGCATGGATTTTTGATTACGTCTCCTCTACTGACGGCATTCATCATGTCGCGGCATCTGACGGATCTTCAGCTTCTTTTTGTGTTGGCGGAGATGTGCGGCCTGTTTGCGGTGTGTGCTCTGCCGGCGGCACTTGAGGCGGAGCTTACGCGTGCAATTGATTCGGGCGCGATTTCGACGACGTTGGGTTGGGTGCGCTGCCCGTCCGAGGACGGCACCGCTTCAAATTTATGGCGTCGAGACGCTTTGGTTTTGGGCAGAGACCTTGACCGTTTTTGTTCAGATGTTTGTGGGATGCGTTACGGCAATAGATTTATGACGGTATCGCAACTCGTTCCATTGGGTGCCGCATCGCCTTTTGAGGTCGAGGCGTATTTGCTACTTGCATTGCCGCGATCCCTGGGAGGCGAAGGTTTTTGCGGCATAGAGCTTAATGTTGAAGTGATGCTAAACACAAGTGCTCGAGCGATTGTGGGAAAGTCCCGTGTATATATCGACCTACTTCTTTCTTCACCGGACGGTAGGCGACAGGTGGCCATTGAATGTCAGGGAAAGGCCTCGCACGGACGCGCAGGGGATGGCTTGCGTGACGCTGACCGCATGACGGCCCTTCAGGCCATGGGCTACGATGTACTTCTCCTGACACACAGACAGATATCCGATGAGGGTAGATTCCGCGCGATCGTTAAGACCGTATGCAGGATGCTCGATGCTGAATATCGCGATAAAAGCTCAGATGAGCAAAGGGCTGAGACATTACTTCGGTCTGAACTATTCGTTGACTGGACAAAATTGGGAGTAATTGACGGAAAGATGCCCGTTAGACACAAAACAGTTCGATCGTGGACGGCTGCGGTTCTAAGTGAGTAGACTTTTGGCTTGATGGCGACCAGGCCGTTTTGAAACAAGTCATTTCCCTGCGACTTTATAAAGCAATACGGATGGTCTGCTCGGCAAGTTTCGAAAAGTCTACTCACTTAGTTTTTGACGAGAGACCGATGCCGAAGATAGCTCTATTTCAGGGCGTTAACGAGTCCTCGAGGCACAGACGATATGAGCAGGACATAAAAACATTGAGAGCCCCTGCTGCATGAAAGACCGCGGATTAGGCCGACAATGGTGAGTGTCTAATCCAACCGT
>JAGZYM010000005.1:0-121238 GCA_018377855.1 Collinsella sp.
TCCGTCGCCAGGAGGAAGAGCTCGACCTTCTCCCTGCTGTACATGCGAACCTCCAGTCCGGACCGCCCCGCGGTCCAACTTTCTGTCCGCACCCCCGTTGCGGTGAAATAGTTCCTAAATAGAGGCTTCAAGCCCCCAAGCAGGAACTATTCCACCGCAACTTATGAGGACATCGAGCTGTTAGGCCGCTCTATCCCCTAGTAGTCCAGCTTCCACATGTAGCGGCGCGTCATGTAGTCCTTGTGGGTGACGGCAGAGAGCGCACGCATGTACACGTTGTTGAGGATCGGGGCAAAGATCAGGTGATTGAAGTACTCGCTCACGCTGTCCTTGATGTCGTTGAGGCCGAGCTCCTTGGCGTCGAGCTGATAGACGCGCTCGCCACCGTACTGGTTGACGAAGCGGATGCCGCGCTCGTCGTTGCAGCGGCTGCGGCCGACGCTGATGAGCTGGAACAGCGAGGTGCGCTTGTCCAGGATCTCGAAGGGGCCGTGGAAGAAGTCGCAGGTGTTGATGGTGCAGGAGTCGATCTGCAGCATCTCCTGCACGTTGCAGATGCTAAAGACGTAGGCGGCACCAAAGAGCGGGCCCTGGGCCATGACGTTGATGCAGGGCTTGTCGGCGTTCTGCTCGGCCCACTTGGCGGCGAGCGGACGGGTGTACTCGACGGCCTTGCGATAGATGGGGTCGACCAAGTCGAACGCGGCCATAGCGGTCTCGTACTCGGCATAGCCCTCGGTCTGCTGCGTAAGCTCCATGGCGATCATGGTCACGACGGCGGAGTTGGTGCGGCCCATGCAGGACTCATCGACGGCCAGGCTATCGTACTGGATCTTGTAGTCGCAGACCTCGGTAAGGCCGGACTCGTCGACATAGATGGCGATGGTGCTGGCGCCATGGTCCTTGGCGACCTGGGCGGCGACGATGGTCTCCTTGGTGCCGCGCATGGACACGACCACGGCCAGGGTGTTCTCGTTGACGTAGGCAGGGGTTGCGTGCACGAACTCGTTGCTGGTGTAGCTGGAGCTCACGACCTGCGTGGCCTCGTGCTCCATAAAGTACTGGGCAGGATAGTTGCCGCCGTTGGATCCGCCAGCGCCAATCCACACGACGCGCTTGATGCCGCCCTTGTCTGCCTTGTCAGCCAAAACCTGGGAGACGACGTCCTTAACCTGTTCCTGAGTAGTCATCGTGCATCAGCCTTTCTTCTCGTTTGATGCTCTCGATGGCATACAAGTTACATACATGTTTTGGTTATGTCGACTAGTTGTATGCTATATTTATCTTAGAAATTATGCTGGTAAGGTTTTCGGCAATCCATTACCAGCGGTTTTGTTGTCATGTTGGATACATGCTTTGTTCGGTAAGTATACAAGTTAGATACAGGTTGATCGCATGAACGCTTCGTCTAAAAAGAAACTGGCCCAATACGAGCGCTTGGCGGGCATGCTGCGCGACCGCATCGCCGCCGGCACCTACGCACGCGGAGACAAGCTGCCGTCCGAGATGGAGCTCATGGACGAATCGGGGCTGTCACGCAGCACCGTGCGCCACGCCCTTAAGGTGCTCGTTGATGAGGGCCTGGTGCGCACCGAGCGCGGGCGTGGCGCCTTTGTGGCCGACACGCCCGCGCTCCACGAGAACAACCTGGTGTTTTCGAGCTATACCAAGCAGGTCGAAGGCCAGGGCATGAAGCCCACCACGCGCACCGTGGACTCGGGCTTTGCCAAGGCGGCCGGCAGCATAGCTAAGTTCTTTGACGCCGCCGTGGGCAGCAAGCTCGTCAAACTTGTCCGCCTGCGCTGCCTGGACGACGCGCCGCTGTGCCTGGAGACCACCTACCTGCCGCCAAGCTTCGAGACGCTCATCGATCGCGATATTAACGGTTCACTCTACGCCACGCTGCGACAGGAGTTCCATCGCGCGCCGGCACAGGGGCATAAGACCTTTGAGGTGTGCTACGCCTCGCAAAACGAGGCGTTTTTACTCAACGTTGAGCGCGGGCAGGCGTTGATCCTAATCACCGACTACGTCTACGACACCGACGGTCGCCCGCTCCACGTCTCCAAGCGCATCCAACGCACCGACCGCGCCAAATACACCGAGCCCATCGGCTAACCTGCCAAAATAAACCTGTCCCTAAATGGTAGGTTTGGGGAGGTCGGGAAACCAGGTTGGCTTGGGTTGGTTGGGTGTGCGCTCGGCCAGGACCAGCTCCATCCAGCACATGTCGTACCAGCGGCCGAACTTTTGGGCGCAGCGATCGAAAGCGCCCACCAGGCGATATCCCATATGGGCATGGAAATCCTGGCTGTTGTGCGTCAGGTACTCGTCGTCCTTATCGTGCGGCACGGCGATGAGGGCGCACATGTTGGTGATGCCCATCGCGATCAGGCATTGCTTGAGCGCATCGTGCAGCTTGCGGCCCAGCCCGCCGTGGCGTACATCGCGCGCCAGGTAGATCGACGTCTCGACCGACCAGTCGTACGCCTCGCGGCTGTTAAGCGGACTCACGTAGGCATAGCCTACCGGACGCCCGTCCAACTCCATCACCAGATACGGATAGCGCTTGAGCGTACGCTCGATGCGCCCGGCGAACTCCTCAACGCTCGGCACCTCGTATTCGCAGGTAATCGCCGTCTGGCGCACATACGGCTCATAGATGGCAAGCAACGCCGGCGCATCATCGGGCGTCGCCAGGCGAATCGTCGGCTCGGACATCTCGGTCATACAACCCTTCTCCCTCAAAAACAAAGGCCGCCTTGCGCCAAACCTAGCGCAAGGCGGCCCCTCGTCATTACATCAGGCTACAGGACAGCCGCCAACGCGTCGATATCCTCCTGCGTCGTGGCCCAGCTGGTGCAAAAGCGCACCACCGTGTGGGTATCGTCGTACTTTTCCCAGTACTCGATCGCCGCGTGCTCGCGAATGCGGGCCATGTCCTCGTTGGGCAGAATCACGAACTGCTGGTTGGTCGGCGTCTCCAAGAAGAACTGGTAGCCGCGCTCGTGCAGCACGCGACGAAGCGCCTGCGCGGTTTCGATCGCCTGGCGACCAATCTCAAAATACAGGCCGTCGGTAAAGAGCGCCTCAAACTGCACGCCCGTCAGGCGGCCCTTGGCCAGCAACGCACCGTGCTGTTTAATGCGCGGAATGGGATGCGCCGGAGCGTGCATGCCGCAAAACACCACGGCCTCGCCGCACAGAGCGCCGCACTTGGTGCCGCCGATGTAGAACACGTCACACAGCTGTGCCAGCTCGGGCAGGGTAATGTCGCACTCATCGGCCGCCAGCGCATAGGCCAGGCGAGCACCGTCCACAAACAGCGGAATCTGGCGCTTCTGGCACACTGCGTGAATCGCCGCGAGCTCGGCCTTGGAGTACAGCGTGCCGTACTCGGTCGATAGGCTCACGTACACGGCACCCGGGAACACCGTGTGCTCGTAGCTCTCGTTTTCGTAGAACACCTGGATATAGTTCTCCAGATCCTCGGCGTGCATCTTGCCCTCGTAGCCGGGGATGGTGAGCACCTTGTGACCGCCAAACTCGATGGCGCCCGCCTCGTGGCAGGCGACGTGGCCGGTCTCGGCAGCAACGACGCCCTCGTACGGCGCGAGCAGCATGTCAATCACCGTCGCGTTGGCCTGCGTGCCGCCCACCAGAAAAAACACGTCGGCATCGGGGGCCTGACAGGCCTCGCGGATAAGCTGCTTGGCACGCTCGGTGTGCGCATCGGTACCGTAGCCGGGCTGCGGCTCCATATTGGTGTCGACGAGCGCCTGCAGCACTGCCGGATGTGCGCCGTGGGAATAATCGTTGTTAAACGCGAGCATGGCAATCCTCTCTTACCGGGCACGGGCCCGATGATTCAAACGGAGCTATTGTACGCCGTTGGGATAGGCAATGCGTGCGGCAAGGCACTCAAGTGCCAGTACCAGGGCAAAACCGCAGCTCACGTCACTCAAAAAGTGCGCGCCGATCACGATGCGCCCAAAGGCGACGAACGCTGCAACAACAACCGCCGCCCAAAAGATCACGCGGCGACGCGAAGGTTTTTCCTTAAAGGCTGCCGCGGGAAGCCCGGCGAGCATAAGGCCGATCGCCGCATGCGCCGTGTGTCCGCTCGCAAACGACTTGAACCCGTCCTTGATCACGCCGGCGGCGATGTAGGCCCACTTGTCGGGGTTGCCGATCACCCACCACGGCTGAAAATTGAGCCCCGGCGTGACCTCGATCACGCGCATGCGCGGGCGCGACCATAACGGCTTAACAATGACGTTGAGGATGATGGCCTGAGCGACCCACACGGCCAGCACCATCAACGCCCAGCGCGTAAGCTCGTCGGGCTCGGTCGTGCGCGTGAGGCGGTAGGCGATGAAGTTGGCTGCGATGACCAACGCAAACGTCAGAACCAGCTGAAACGCAATAAGCTTGCCGCCGACGCGCAGCGATCCGATAATCTCGTAGCCGACCAGACCCACGTTGATCAAAACGCCCAGCGCAGCGAGCCACTTGCTCGCCTTGGAGTCGGAACGCACCGCGCGCACGAGCATAACGCCCGCGACGCTCGCCGTCAGCTCGAACGGTAGCTCGCCGGCCGCCTCGACAAAGCGACCGTACATGCTGCCGATGTTGAACAGCGCACTCGAGATCTGATAATCAAAGAAGCTGCCCACGCCCAGACAAAGGCACAGGACGGCCGCGATAATAGCGACATCTTTCTTATAGATGTATCCGAACATGCTTTCCTTTCGATGGGGCTGGAATCAACCTGCGAGGTGGCGGGGCAAAGAACAACTGGTAGCTATGCCCCGCCACGCCCCTACTTGTTAGTCGTCGTCGCTGGCACCCAGCTGCCGCAGCAGCATGAGCGCGGCCGCCACCGGGCCGGTGCCGTCGTTGGCGTCGAGGCCGCGACCCAGGCCGCTGCCCGCACCGGCGCCCGCCTTGTAGGGCACCGACAGTTTGCGGCTCTTGGGGAAGTTCACCGCGCCATAGCGAGTCTTAAGCTCAAAGGCCACCTTCTTGGGCACGTCAACGCCCAAAAACGTGATGCGCCCACCGCTGAGCGTGACACTCTCGAGCCCCAAGCGCTCGCCGCGAATACGAATGCGAGCGCGGTTGAACAGGTTGAGTCCCGCCAACGGCAGCTCGCCATGCGCGGCCTCGGTCTCCTCCTGCACCTCGTCGATGCTCTCCAGGTCCTCAGCAGCCGCGAGCTTGCGGTACATGAGCACGCGCTGGTCCACCGCCGGCATGTACTCCTCGGACAAGAAGTAGTCGGCCGGCAGGTTGATGCCCACGCTCGCCGCCTCCACGCCGGCATCGTCATCGCCGCGCGCCTCGGCCACGGCCTGGCCCAGCATCTGCGTAAACAGGTCAAAGCCCACGCTCGACAGGTTACCGTGCTGCTCGGCGCCCATAAGCGAACCGGCGCCGCGGATCTCCAGGTCGCGCATGGCGATGCGCATACCGCTGCCCAGGTCCTGGAACTCGGAAAGCGCGGTCAGACGCGCCGTAGCCTCCTCGGTAAGCGGCAGCTCGCCGGGGAACATAAAGTACGCGTATGCCTGCGTGGCCGAGCGGCCCACGCGGCCCTTAAGCTGGTAGAGCTGCGCCAGGCCCAGACGCTGCGAGTCCTCAATGATGAGCGTGTTGGCCGTTGCGTTGTCGATGCCGCTCTCCACGATGGTCGTGGCGATAAGCACGTCGATCTTCTTGGTCGCGAACTCGATCATCACGTCCTCGACCTCGCGGGGGCTCATCTTGCCGTGTGCCACACCCACGCGCGCCTCGGGCGCGGCCTCGTGCACGCGCGCCACGGCATCGTCGATGGTCTTGACGCGGTTGGACACGTAGTACACCTGGCCGCCGCGGCCCACCTCCAGGCGGATCGCCGCACTCACCACGTCGGGGTCGTACTCCCCCACGTGCACGATCACGGGACGACGCCCGGTCGGCGGCGTGGTGATCAGGCTCATGTCGCGCACGCCGCTCGTGGCCATCTGCATGGTTCGCGGAATAGGCGTTGCCGAGAGCGTGAGCACGTCGATTTGCTCGCGCAGGTTTTTGAGCTGCTCCTTGTGCTGCACACCAAAGCGCTGCTCCTCGTCGATGATCACCAGGCCCAGGTTCTTAGGGTTCACATCGGCAGAAAGCAAGCGATGCGTGCCGATGAGCACATCAATCTTGCCCTCGGCAAACGCCTTAAGCGCGCGCTTTTGCTGCGCCGGGGTGCGGAAGCGGCTGAGCACCTCAACCTCCAGGCCAAACGGGGCAAAGCGCTCAAAGAATGTCTCGTAGTGCTGTTGGGCCAGAATGGTCGTGGGACAGAGCACCATGACCTGGCGGCCGGAGTCCACGCACTTAAAGGCCGCGCGCAGGGCGACCTCGGTCTTGCCAAAGCCCACGTCGCCGCACAGCAGGCGGTCCATGGGCTTGGGCGCCTCCATGTCGGCCTTGATGTCGGCGATAGCCTCCAGCTGGTCACGCGTCTCGTCGTAGGGGAAGCTCTCCTCCATCTCGATCTGCTCGGGCGTATCGGGCGGACAGGCGATACCGGTAATCGACGAGCGGCGCGTATACAGGTCGACCAGGTCAAACGCCAGTTTTTTGGCATTCTTGCGCGCCTTGTTGGTGGCCCGCGTCCAGTCGGCGGTGTTGAGCCTGGTCAAGCGCGGTTTATCGCCGTCGGGACCAACGTAGCGCGTAATGCGGTCAACCTGCTCCAGCGGCACGTAGAGCTTGTCGCCATCGGCGTATTCCAGCAAAAAGTAGTCGCGTTCCTTGCCGCCCACTTCCTGGCGCGCGATCTCGCTAAAGAGCGCGATGCCGTGGGTAGCGTGCACCACGTAGTCGCCCGGCTTAAACGGGAAGGTGATCTGCGTAATGTCAACCTTGCGGCGGCTGCGCGCGCGGTTGGCATCCATGCGGGCGTTGAGGTCGGCGATCGAGAACACGGCCAAATTGGCGTCGGGCACCACCACGCCCTGCGGCAGGGCAGCGTCCACAAAGGTCACGCGCCCGCGCGAGATGGTGGGCACGGCGGCGCCGGCGGCAGCCTGCGCGGCGCCCGCCTCGAGCGAGCGGGCGTTAAGCGCGTCGGCGCGACGCTCGCGAATGGAAGCATGGGCCTCCTGGCGTGCGGCACGGTCGGCGGAATCCGCCGCTGCCACGCGCACGCGGTCGCCGATAGCGCCGGTATTTTCGGGCGCCGCGGTCAGCGATTCCTCAAAGGTAATGCCCTCGTCGCCAAAGGTGAGCTCCATCGACTCGCGCGCACCGCGGTCGGGGATGGCAAACACGCAGGCATAGCGCTTGCCCACGACCTCCTGGATGCGCGTCATAAAACGGTTGTCCGAGCCTGCGATGGCAGGCTGCTCAATCTTGAGCTCTGCCGTCACCGCACCGCCGGCACGAATCAGGCTCACATAGTTCAGGCGCTGCTGAGCACCAAAATCGAGCTGCTGGGCACGCACATACAGGCCATCCAGTCGGTCAATCCCCGCCTCGCCGGCACGCGCCTCGATATCCTCGTAGGCGCGCAGGCAATCGTCGAACAGCGAGCGCGGCTCGGACAGCACTACGAGCGCCTTGCCGCTCACATGCGAAAGCGGGCTCACGGTCTGGCCGTACATCACCGGCAAAAAGCGGTCGAGCTCAGGCGTGACGATGCGCGCATCCACCATCTCGAGCAGCGCCGCCAACTTGCTGTCGTCCTGGCTGGCGCGGTAGAGCGCCACATGCATGTTGTGGACGGCGTCGTCGGTGAGTGCGAGCTCGCGACAGGGGAAGATCTCGATGCTGTCCTCGTTGCCGATGGTCTGGCCCGTGGAACTCACCATGCGGCGGATGCGGTCGATCTCGTCGCCAAAAAACTCAATGCGCACGGGCGCCTTTTCCTGCGCGGGAAACACCTCGACGGTGTCGCCGTGCACACGGAACAGGCCGGGCGCGTCGGCGGCGCCGGCATTGGTGTAGCCCATGCCCACCAGACGCTGCGGCACCTCGTCAAAGGGAATCTCCTCGCCCACCGCAAAAGTAGTGGACTCCCAGTAGCGGCTCTCGACCGGCGGCACGCAGCGCAGCAGCGCGCGGGCCGAGGCGACCATGATGCAGTTGTCCCCGCGCACGATGCGCCCGAGCGCCTCGCAGCGTTGGGCCACCACGGCATCGTCGGGCGCCTGTTCGCGCCAAGGGTAGTCCTTGCGCTCGGGAAAGCGGCACACGTGCGCCAGGCTCACATAGGCGGCCAGACTACGTGCGGCACGATCGGCCGCATCCTCGCCACTCACGATGTAGACCGTGGGGCGCGGACGACGCGCAAACTGGGCGGCAGCCATAAGCGTTCGGCCCGACTGAGACACGGCCAGCGTCACGTCCTCGCCAGAATCGAGCCCGGCCTCGACGGTCTGCAGTGCCTCGGCAGTGTAGAGCTGCGCGGCTATACGGTGAATGAGCATGCTGTTCCTCCGGCATTGCAACGCCAAAAGCCCGCCGAGGCAAGCTCGGCGGGTCGTTCGTCAAATTCGTTGCTTGTCATGGTAGCGCATGGAGAGGACTCCGGCTCAAGCGTACGCCCAGCCCCGCAACAAAAACGCCAGATAGAACTGGATTCACCGGCTTCGCCAAAATCTCCCCGTCACGTCGAACGCCGCAACCACGGAAGGTGTCCCGAGAAACGGCTATTCCTCAAAAAAGCTTGCGACGTTCAAGCGACTCGTCCACTCACCTATGGTGTTGGCAAAACCGACGCGTGTGTACACGCCCGCAAAACGGCCGCGATACAGGTACAGGCCTTCCATATTAGAAGCGGGCGCAAAACCAAGATCATCCACAAGTCCTTTGGGCGCCTCTCCTCGATGCGGCCCATCGACAAGCGTCCCGCGCAAGCAGGGCGTCTGATACTGCTGAGCATACTCCTGTACAATCGCCCCAGCGGCCGCAGCGCGAGCAAGCACCTGAGGCCATTCCCGTTCCGCGACATCCAAACCAGCGACAACGCCAACCGCATTGTAGCCGCCGCACGGCTTGACAATCCACCGATCCTTTTCGGCAAATCGCGACAACTGGGTGCTTTCATCCAGAATCTCGGTATAGGGCACATGCTCCCGTACAAACGATTGCTCCTCCGGGCTCAACAAGGACTGACCGGCCCGAGACCACAAAAACGCAAATACGGTCTTAGTCGCACACGGCCACGTTCTAAAACCACCGACGATGCATGCAAGCCCTTCTTGGGCAGCCTCGATTAAGGCCGAGCGTCCATCGCACGGCTTATCCCACAACTCGCCGGTCACCGCGCGCCGCCAAACGCAATCAATAGGACCAGCGGCATCGCACAGGCGCCTAGCACCGCTCTCGTCTTCGCCAATCCACAGGTCGCGTACATCCACAAAGCGTGCGACTACGCCCCGCCGCCTCATAAGGTCGACAAAATGAGCCGCATCTTCCAAGTCGATGCTTTCCGAATAGTCGACGATTGCCACCGAAGCGGGATATATCTTTGATTGTGGTGCATAGAGCCCCTCGTCAACGCGGGCCCCGTCGTCCGACCGTGCACCATCCTCGGTGCGGCGAGGATGGGCCAGCTTCCACTCTGCATAGGTCTCAAACAATGCATCTATCCAGCTACCGCACAAATCGTACTGCCGAAAGCCGGGGTGGTCGGATGCAAACTCCTCAAAGGAAGGCGTCATTCGCACTGCCTGGCAGACCTCATCGGTTACCACCATTCCAGCACTGCCGTCGGTATTGAGCTCGCAAAACGTATACGAACCGGTGTCCTCGTCAAGAAAGATATCAACACGCGCAAGGGGAATTTGGCAATCATAGCCGGCATCCATAGCACACAGGTCAGCAAAAGCTGGATCCATGCGAAACCACGCACGCACAGAGGCATCGGAACAAAACGCCCGCGTCACCTTGTCCATAATGTCGTACATGCGTTCGGCGGCCTCCTTAAGAATCGCCGTCATATCCTTGTCGAATATCTTTGGCGTCAGAGCCCAGGGCGCAGGGTCGCCATGGTAGAGCGCATGGGTTTGAGACAAGTATTCGTCGCCTTTACGCCGACCAGGTAGGTCGCCTTCGCGCGTGCGCACGATGCGATCAAAGTCATCCTCGAGCTCTCGCGTCTTCAATGTTGCCACGTTGTCCTCCATTGCTTGATTTTTTGCTCATGCTACGCCAGCGCGCCACGACTTCAGCGCGCTTGAATAGGCTTCTAAATTAGCAACACATTTTTGCATGGGGCGGCATGAGGCAACATATACTCCTGCTCAAGCGTACGCCCAGCCCCGCAACAAAAACGCCAGACGGGCAAGCCGCCTGGCGCTATCAGAGTGAGCTATACGCCGAGTCTAATCGTAGACGCCCATTTTAAGCAGCATGAAGGTCGGGATGCCGTCACCCTGCGCGACGCGGACCGTGCAAGTCTCGGTACGGCCCATGGATGCGTCCGCTTGAATTGCGGCGATGAACTGGTTCTTTGGCAGGCCGTAGGTGCTCTCGGGGATGTCGGAAGGAAGTAACATGCCGCCAGCACTGTAGACCTCATAGGTGAGCTCGTAAATGTTGTCGCCAAGGTCAGTCGTGCCCGTAACGATGGCACACGGTGGGTTGTAATTTCCCTGGCCATATTCCTGTTTCAGATACAAATACCCACCATGCGCTTCGGCCGAATCAGGAATCGCCTGCCCCTCCGGCGTTCTGTCATAAGTCATATCGGCATCGGAAAGCGTCAGACCCGTCAGGCGATTGAGTTCCCTATTGATCACATCAGTCGCCACACGCTGGCTATTACCGTTGTCATAGTCGCCTTTCTCGATTCGATACGGCGCGTTGTCAATAAAATGGCACCAGATAAACTTAACCAGCTTGTATTTCTCGTCATCAGAAAGTCCGTCAGTCGAATCGAAGCCGCCCGTCTGATACCAGTCCCGAGCGAAGTGCTCCTCCGTAAAGTTCGACAGGAACAGGTTTGCGGCGGCATAGGTTGCCTGGTCGTTAAGGTCGACTTTTACGCTGCTGCTCGTCTGCTCGGTCTCTTCCGGCTCTTCTTGCTCATCGGCAGGCTTCTCCTTGGCGCTTCCCTCGTCCTTGTGCTCGGCCGAGCCCTCGTCGGACCCGAGCACCGTGATCTGCGATGAATTGCCCTGCCCAAGCGGACCCAGCACGCCGGTCAGCGCCAGAGCGGCACCGCCGGCAACGAGCACGCCCGCCACGCACATGCCGACAATCACCGCGCGCTTATGCGATTTCTTTTGTACGGCACCCTGCACGGGAGGCATCCCTGCCGCCGGCATCGATGCGGGCTCAGCAGGCGCGGCCGCCGGAGAGGCAGCGCCCATGCGCGCCCCGCAGTTCGTGCAAAAATCGGTTCCGTCGGGCATCTCGGAGCCACACTTGGTGCAAAACATATTCGGGCATCCCCTCACAACAAACGGTATCTGCCGCCATCATATTGAGCCCTCGCAGCCCAAATGTGTTGCGCAACATTGATCGCCGTCTTCGAGTGCCGGCAAAACGTGCCGGGCCCTATCCCGTCACACGCACGCTGGGGCAAAGGTCTGCCAGTGGGCACTCATCGCACTTGGGTTTGCGGGCGTCGCAGATCTCGCGGCCAAAGGTAATCCACTGGTGGTTGACTGACTCCCAATACTCGTGCGGCAAGATCTTGAGCAGGTCCTGCTCGGTCTTGAGCGGCTCCTTGGCGTGCGTCTTGGGACTCAGCATCAGGCGGTGCGCGATGCGGTTGACGTGTGTATCCACCGCGATGCCTTCCACGATACCGTACCCCACGTTGAGCACGATGTTCGCCGTCTTGCGCCCTACGCCCGGCAGCTTGACGAGCTCCTTCATGTCGGCCGGTACCTCGCCGCCGTAATCGGCAACGATCATCTGCGCGGCCTCCACGGCGTGCTTGGCTTTACTCTTATAAAAGCCGAGCGACTTAATGGTATCCGCAACATCGGCCACGCTCGCCCCCGCCATGGCCTCGGGCGTGGACCACTGGGCAAACAGCTGGGGTGTCACCTTGTTGACCTGCGCGTCGGTCGTTTGCGCCGAGAGCAGCACCGCGATGAGCAGTCTAAAGGGATTCTCGTGGTCCAAAAAGCACTCGACCGGGCCATAGCGACGGTTGAGGCGCTCGCACACCTCGATGGCGCGCTCGCGTTTGGCGGCATTGGTCTCCCGTGGCATAACGACTCCTTGGCTCAACGGCACAACAAACCTATGGGCACGATTGTCCCACGTATGGGGTCGCTACGCCTCTAAAAATGCGCCGGTCTGGCGACTCCACAGGCTTGCATACTCGCCGCCCGCCTCGACAAGCTGCGCATGCGTGCCGTCCTCGACAATCTCGCCGTCAGCCAGCACCACGATACGGTCGAGCAAGGCCACGGTGGACAGGCGATGCGCCACCACAATGGAGGTGCAGCCGCGCATCAGGTTCTCGAGCGCCTCCTGTACCAGCGCCTCGGACTCGCTATCAAGGGCAGACGTCGCCTCGTCGAGCACCAGAATCGGTGCGTCGGTTAGGATAGCGCGGGCGATAGCCACGCGCTGACGCTGGCCACCCGAGAGCTTGACGCCGCGCTCGCCCACCATGGTGTCGAAGCCACGGGGCAGGCGGTCGATGAACTCCAGGGCATTGGCCAGGCGTGCGGCCTCGCGGATCTGCTCGTCAGTGGCACCGGGGCGGCCGTAGGCGATATTCTCGCGAATGGAGCGGTGGAACAGCAGCGCCTCCTGCGGCACGTAGGCAACCTGGCGGCGCAGACTCTGCTGCGTGCAGCGCGAGACATCCTGACCGTCCACGAGCACGCGGCCGCCCTGAACGTCGTCCAGGCGCAGCAACAGCTTGGTGAGTGTCGTCTTGCCCGAGCCCGATTTGCCCACCAGGCCCACGCGCTGGCCCGCCGCCACATGGAGCGTCAGGTCGTTGAACACGCTCTCCCCCGCCGCGGCGTCACGGTATGCAAAGCTCAAGTGCTCAAAATCAATCGCGCCCTCGGTCACTTTGAGCTCGGGGGCATTCGCGTCGTCCGCCACCAGACGCGGCTCGTCCAGCACGCGCGTCATCTCGGCCGCATCGCCCAGCGCGCGATTGATGCGCTGCATCATGGAGCTCACATAGTTCAGACGCATGGTGAGGTTGTACGTGTAGGTAAAGATCATGACGAGCGCGCCGGCAGAGATGCCAAACCACGCGTTGCCGCCCGCGACGAACACGCTCACCACGGCCATGGTGATGACGATAAGACCCAAGGTCGTAAAGTTGCGTTGCATCATGGCGTGCATCGATACCGTCTCGGCATCGCGCGCGGCGCGGTCGGCAGCATCGAACAGGTCGCGCTCAAAGTCCTCGCGCCCGCAGGTTTTGACGGCCAGGATGTTCGTGACCGCATCGGACAGCACGCCCGATAGCTTGTTCTGTGCGGCGGACGTCGCGGCCGAAAGCGGCATGATGCGCTTGTACATAAGCCAAACGAATGCGATGTAGACGACCATGATGCCCACCAGGATCACGGTAAATGCGGGCACCACCGGAGCGAGCGCCGCCACCGTGCAGACAACCGAGGTGATAGTGGGAATAAGCGAATACACCGTCACGTCCACCAGACCCGTGTAGCCGCTCATAAAACGGCTGGTCTGGCTCACGAGCGATCCGCCAAAGCGGCTGGTGTGGAATGTCATGGATTGATTGGAGAGCGTGTCGAAGCACAAGCGCGCCAGGTGATAGTTGCCCGCAATCTCGAGCTTGTAAACGGTGTAGTCCTGCAGCTTGGAGAGGATCTGGCCTACCAGGTTAACGAGCACGAGCGCCAGAATGTAAGGACCAAAGACCTCAAACACCTGGCCGCCTGCAACGGGGCCGGCCTGGACGCGGTCGACGATAAGCGCCATCACGTAGGTGTTGGCAAACGTGAGCAAAAAGATATAGCCCGCCGACGAGAATACCGAGAGAAAGACGATCAGCGGCTGCGTGCGCGTGACATCCCAAAAACGCTGCAACGTGCGGCGCACGGTGGAGCGTTTGAGCGGACTGGTGCTTCTCTGAGACATGGGCTTCCTTTCGCGTCTGATAGGGCGAAACGCCATTGTTGCACACTAAAGTGCACTTCAGGCAAGCACGATGCGAAAAGCAGCGGGGCACCCGCGTTTACGCCGGCGCCCCACCGTCTTGTTGCAATTAGTCCTCGTCTTTTTGGTCTGCGAGCAGCTCCACGGACGTAAGCCCCAAAATCTCGTCGGCCTCCTCGGCATCTTCCAGCACGTCAATGTCCTTGAGCTTGCGCTCCATGACGTTGGTGCGCGTGGTGATGATGCCCTCGACCGTTTTGCCCGCGGTCTCGATCTGCTGCTGGGCGCGGCGCAGCGCCTTTTGATAGCGCGGCAGCTCGGCCTTGACGGCGGAGAGCACGCGCAGCACGTCGTCGGTACGTTTTTGCAACTTAAACGTCTGATAGCTCATCTGCAGACTGTTGAGGATGGCCGCCATGGTGCTGGGACCGGCTACGTTGACGTGATAGTCGCGGCCCAGGGTCTCGATAAGCCCGGGGCGGCTGACGACCTCGGCGTACAGTCCTTCAAACGGCACGAACATGATGCCAAAGTTGGTCGTTGCCGGCACACTCAGGTACTTTTCGCAGATGTCCTTTGCCTCGCGTTTCACCATCATATCGAGCGTCTTGCGCGCTGCGGCAACGGCCTCCGCATCGCCCGACTCCTGGGCGTCGATCAGATGCTCGTACGCGTCGCCCGGGAATTTGGAATCGATCGGCAGCAGCACGGGATCGCCCTCGTCTACCGGCAGCTTGACGGCAAACTCAACGCGCTCCGAGGCACCGGGCTTGGTGGCGACGTTTTCCAGATACTGGTCGGGTGTAAGGATGTCCGCCAGAATTGCACCCAGCTGCACCTCGCCCAAAATGCCGCGCGCTTTTACATTGCCCAGCACACGCTTGAGGTCGCCTACGCCGGTGGCGATAGATTGCATA
The DNA here is from genome assembly GCA_018377855.1 of Collinsella sp. GTDB lineage: Bacteria > Actinomycetota > Coriobacteriia > Coriobacteriales > Coriobacteriaceae > Collinsella. The sequence goes on from JAGZYM010000005.1 coordinate 15,006, forward strand.
TCGCCCAGGCCCTTATACACGGCCTCGAGCTGGTCGCTCACCTGCTTAAACGATGCCGACAGTCGGTCGTTGAGCGTGCGGGAGAGCTTCTCGTCCACCGTCGCGCGCATCTGATCGAGCTGCACGTTGTTGTCTTTGCGGATGGCGCCCAGCTGAGCATCGACCGTCTCGCGCACCTTGTCCAGGCGATGCTCGATGCCCTCGCGATTGGCGCCGAGCTGTTGGGCCGTCTCGCGGCGCAGGTCATCCATCCGGTCACCAGCTTGCGAGAACTCGCGTGCGATGGTCAGGTAACGTTGCTGCTCCACGGCCGCATCGGTCGTCTGCTGCTGCGCGATGGCATTGGCCGTGCGGCGGGTTTCGGCCAGCGCGACGTTCAGGGCATCGAGCGCGTTGTTGGCCTGCTCGAGTGCTGCCAGCGTTTCCGCGCCACCGTCGCCACGCTCCCGCAACTCGGCACGCAGGCTCTTGAGCTGAAGGGCGCAAGCCGCAGCAACCCCCACCGCCACCAAGGCGATCGCAACAAGCACAATATCAATAGCAGACATAATCTCCGCCCAACAAACCCAATCGAGCACCAATCAAAACCGCGATCAATCTTACCCCGCCACACACACCGGGCGCCCGGCCCCTTCTTGGGTGCCCCTCTCCTCCGCATATTCCATAATGCGGCGCGCCGTTTTCCTGCTCACCTTTGAGTCATCGCCGGCCAAGTATGCGTATACGTTTCCTTTATTCAGGCGCAGAGCACGGCAGAGGCCATAGCGCGTTACACCCGATTCCTCCAATGCTTCCAGCGTTTTCTTTCTCATCAGGGCGTTCACCCTTCTATCGGCCGCCGGCTTTTCCTTCACCGCTCTATACGCACGCCAAACGTTGGCATAACGATTTGGGAGCTCACTTTTGGCGCATAGAGACGCCATGCTACCCGCTTGACCGTACAAGGATAAAACGTCTCGGTAATCCCGTTCCATCCACGAGCCCTCGGATAAACCCAGAACGTATTCGGCTTTTCCTTGCGCCAAAGCGAGCAAAAACAGAGGCTCCGCCACGCGCGGCGCATCCGTCGTCGCCTGCTCAACCAATTTTCTAAAACTCAGCGACCGCTGTCCGGATAGCTCTCGGCAATAGCCTTTTAAGAATCCCTCAAAGGTCAGATTCAACCGAGCACCTCCTTTTTGTATTGCCTGTATGCACAGACCATCTCTTGATAACTCCGCTCCGAAGGCGACGACGCCAGCGCCTCTCCCTCGTCGAATATAAGCCGTTCGAGCAACCCCCAATCAAGTCGGTCGACGAATGCCTGACTATGAAGATCGATGATGTCGTTCGGACGACAGGCATAGAGCTTCATTACCGCCAGGTCCTCCAAGGATGGCGTAAAGTACCTGATAAAACGCGCCCCAATATCCAAGGGAATCAAACGATCTTCGTAATTGAACGGCATCTGATTACAATATGCCACCGCCATACCATTCACCTCGGGGTATCGAGCTATGATCTCGCGGAGGCACCTATCTGCCTCAAACACATCAATGTCATGTGTAACCGAACGATTCGTCACATCGTTTAGCATGAAGGCGCTTCCTCCCACCAATACAACGTTCGGCCTGTCGTCTCTTGGACCTATTTCCAGCTCCGCCTCTTCGTCAATGCCCAAAAGAGTCTGTTCTAAATCCTGCTTATACATAACAAATCCTATTATTATTCATCTTCAATAATACTATTAAGTCGCATGACAGGACCCACAGGATGCGAGGATTCTACTCATGGCGATAATCCCTACACCCTAGAAGTCCTAATGTGACAAACGCTAACTCTCCCAGCCGGCGCGGATTGTTGTTATGACATCGCCTAGGCGCTGGCCGAGGGCTGACAGATGTTGGAGCACCTCGTTGGGCGATGCGCCGTTGAGGATGCACGTGAGGGCATACGACGCCAGAAAGATGGCCGCAAGCCCTAACGGGATGAGCACGATCATCGCCAATATGCGCAAGCGCTGGCCCACACGGCGACGACGCGCACGACGCTTGTCGAACGCGAGCTCCCGCGCATATGAATCTTGCTGTACGGAATAGGCCTCTGGCGCCGATTTACACCCGGGCACAGCTGCAGGTACAGCAGCGGGCACGACATTTTGCGCAAAGGGCTGGGCTGCCGCCCCTTGCATTTGCATCTCTATAAGCCGTTGCTGTTGGCGCAACATGCGCTCGGCTTGTTGCTGCGGAGTCTCAAGAAACAGATCCATGCTGGCCTCCAAAATCGGAGCATTCGACGCTTACGACCAGCATCCCGCACCGCCATGACCGCGACAACGCAATCGCCGGCAATAGCCACAAAGTTTCTTCTGCTCAAAAGCTGTCGAAAAGCTCAACAACTCCCCTACCAGCACTTTCTCTGAGCTTTTTTCGCCAACAATCTTTTGGCCTTCCACCCTTACGCCAACTGACCAAAATCTAACCAATAGCTTGACGAAAATTGTGGAGACCGGGACCCCACACAAAAAGTGCCGCCCCAAAGGGGCGGCACACAAACTTATTATCAGCTTTTCTGTAACGAGCATGCGACGACTCAACGCCGGGGCGCAGGGCGGGGAAACCTTTGCCTCGCGCGACCCTGCGAAGCCGTGAGCGAGAGGGGAAGGTTTCCCCGCCCTGCGCCCCGTGGTCGGTGAGAACAGACTACATGCCCGCGAGACCGCGGGCGGCGGTGGCGCACATAAATGCCAAGACGAGAATCACGAGCGACCCGGCGATGTCTGCCAGCACGCCCATTACGCGGCGCTCAAACAGCCAACTCTCAAAGTGCGGGGCGACGTTGCGCCAAACACGCCACAGCAAGATGCCCATACCGATGACGCCCGGGATATTGAGCAGTAGGATCTCGGAGCACAAAAGACCGATCAGGTTGCCGGCAACAAAACCAGCATCGCCCTCGCAGTATTTGCGGTAGACCATATACAGCATGTACGCCACAAACGGCTGCAAGCACGCAGAAATAAACGTAACCACCATCGAGGGCTCCTGCGAAAAGACCTCGGTGAGCTTATCCACGCTCGTGGCATCCTTAGAGGCCAGGAACAGGCCAATGACCACCACAGGCACCACGCCCAAGATGACCTCGACCATCGTAAACAGCTTGGCGGTCAAGTCCTCACTAGCCGAATTCAAATGGGGCGCCCACTCAGGATGAGCATGCGCACCGACCTTCTTGCCCTTCTCAGCACGATTGGCCTTTTCACCCTCGGCAACCCGACGACCAGGATCCTTGCGAGTTCCCGCCGCAGCAACCCGAGCCCGAGACTTCTTACCCATAACCAACACCTCACAAGAGGAAACGAATAGCCAACGCTACCCAGTGTACCCTCTAAGCAACGTCACCGCCCCAACCGGCCCCCACAAAAACGTGCCGCCCCATAAGGGGCGGCACACAAACTTTTTTATCAGCTTTTCTGTAGCGAGCACGCGACGACCCAAAGCGGGCCGGGAGGGCCGGACTACCTTCCCTCAACGCGACCCTGCGAAGCCGTGAGCGAGGAGGGAAGGTAGTCCGGCCCTCCCGGCCCAGCTCACGCTAGCGCCAAGCGCTAGTAGTTCACCACCTGCTCCTCAAAGTACGCCTTCGGGTGGTTACACACCGGGCACACCTCAGGCGCCTCGGCACCAACGTGCAGGTGCCCGCAGTTCAGGCACTTCCACACCTTTACGCCCTCGCGCTCAAACACCTCGCCCGACTCGATGCGCTCGACGAGTTTGCTGTAGCGCTCCTCGTGGGCCTTCTCGACGGCGGCGACACCACGGAACTTTGCGGCAATCTCGGCAAAGCCCTCCTCCTCGGCGGTCTTGGCAAACTCGTCGTACATCGTGGTCCACTCGTAGTTCTCGCCCGCAGCGGCGTCACGCAGGTTGTCCAGAGTGCCCGGAACGGCGCCGTCGTGCAGATACTTAAACCACAGCTTGGCGTGCTCGGACTCGTTGCCCGCCGTCTCGGCAAAAATATTCGAGATCTGAACGTAGCCGTCCTTTTTGGCCTTGGATGCATAGTAGCGATACTTGGTGTGTGCCTGGGACTCACCGGCAAAAGCGGTCTCGAGGTTCTTCTTGGTTTGGGAATTCTCAAAATCCATAGGTGTACTTCCCTTCAACGCATGCCGCCCGTAGGCTTCGAGCGGCCTCGTCTTTAGGATGCCCTCATGCCGAAAATCTAAACCTTACAATCCTGTTCTTCAGATTTGCACAGGCTAGATGCTCAGCCAGCGATCGCCCTCAGCTCGGCAAAAGCCCTCACGCTCCAGGTCGGCTAGAATGCCCGCGATCAAGTCGTGCTCGACCGGCCCACGCCCAGCCGCCGCTTCCATCTCGTTAACGCCCGCCACGGCATCAGCAAGCGTAATCCCCGCCGGCTGGCCATCGCGCGCTGCCAGCAACATACGCACGATATGCGCGCGCTTTTGGCGACGCGAGCCCTCAAACTTTGATTGACGGCTATAGCCCGCCGAGCGCCTGGACGGATTGGGCAACGTCTTTTTTAGATATGCGCCGTAATCTAGCAACGCGTAATACCACGCGCGCGGCGTGTCAGCATCGTCTTGAGGCGCGGCAAAGGGCGCAATCTCATCCGCCGCCGCACCAGAGGCCGCCGGACAGGCGGCTTGGATCAGCGGCACCAGCTCGCGATCGGGAACGGCCGGCACATCGGGAAAGAAATGATGCAAAAAGACCGTGCGCACGTTGGTCTCCAGATACACGCCCGGAAGATCAAACGCAAACGACCGGATACCCTGCGCCGTTGCCGGGCCAATACCAGGCAGAGCGACCAAGTCACGCGTCTCACGCGGAAACTCCCCGCCCCAGTCCTCTACAACGCGCTGAGCGGCCCCGTGAAGCGCCAGAGCGCGTCGGTTGTAGCCCATCCCCTGCCAAGCGTCCAAAACATCCGAAGGCGCGGCCTGGGCAAGCGCCTGCACGGTCGGAAAACGATTGAGCCACACCGGCATGCGCGCCTCCACACGCGGCACCTGTGTTTGCTGCAACATGACCTCAGAAAGCCAAATGATGTACGGATCGCGTGTACGGCGCCACGGAAGGTCGCGATAACGCAGGACCCCTTCCGAACGAATCATCGAACGAAAGGGGTCCTGAATCATGGCTATGCTCCTTATGCGGCGCTATTCCTCCCGGTAAGCGCACGCGCAGGTGGCGTACTCGGGAAACGCTTCGCGGTCGGCGAACTTGGGATCGACGGCCGGGAACTGGCGGTGAGCGACGATGTCGCCGAGCGAAACGGAATCGAGGTAGTCGCGCATCAACGCCTGAGCTCCGGCCCACAGGGGATGATAGCAGCACGCGCCCATGCGCGCACAGTCACCATCGGGCGCGGTGCAATCGTTCATAACCATAGGACCCTGAACGGCCTCGACGACCTGGCGGATAGTGACGTCGTCCGGACTAACCTTGAGACGCATGCCACCGTGGACGCCACGCAGGCTCTCCACAATACCGGCCTGGACCAAACCGTGCTGAATCGAGCGGGCAAACGAATACGGGACATTGACCTCTTCGGCAGCGGTGCGAACAGAAAGCAAACGCTCCGGATCCTCGGCAAGCATCGCCAGCATACGAAGGGCGTAATCAGTCTTCCTCGATATGTCCATTTTTCCCCTTTCAAGGAATACGAACAGCTCGAACGAGTTCCGGGGCCGAGCTTGTGTCGAGACGCTAAATGACCGCCAGGACATCCAAATGGTAAATCGGATATCCACTGAGTGCCGCGCTTGGAGCGAAATGCATCAGATGCGGCGCACAGTGCAATTTAGTATAACCTAACCCCTTGTCTCGTAGAACAGGTGTTGCGCAACAAAGCTGTTGTTCAGACAGATATACTTATTGGATTTTACTTGCGTTCCCGAAGGCGCGGGGATTCTGGGCGAAGATCCACCAGGGCGATCGTTCTATCGAAACAAAGTGCATCAAACGCAAAAAGCCACGTCCGAAGACGTGGCTTTAATTGCGTTGGCGGGAAGTACGGGGCTCGAACCCGCGACCTCCGACGTGACAGGCCGGCGCTCTAACCAAACTGAGCTAACTCCCCAGGCAGTCGTTCGCGTTTGTTTCCGCTCGCGTGCGCTGCGGGGATTAGTATACACAGAAGTCTGTCCGGCGCGCAACAACTTTTTTGAAAAAATTTTTCGGGGTCATCCGGGAGGGTCTCCGGGGCCGGCTGGCGCGGGTTAAGTTTGCTGCTCTACAGTCCTGCGCAAGACGGAAAGCACATTAAGTGCTTTCCTTTGCGTGCGGAACTCGCGACAAACTTAACCCGCGCCAGCCGGCCCCGGAGACCCTCCCTGCCGTCACTTTGTTCGAGCCGTTGTTGTTGCTCGCCGCTTCGCGGCTCGGCGGCCCCGTTCTCCGCGGCGGGGTTGGTCTGATGGATCTTGTTGAAGCTCGGCCATTGGCTCAAATGGAAACGGGGGACGCATCTGCATCCCCCGTTTTTGTTGTGATTACTCTAGGTCAATAAACTTAGTGCTTAGGATCTTGCCGTCTTTTACTAGCATTCTGGCCATGGTGGGGCCTCGGGTGCCTCTGGGGTAGCTGGCGCTGCCCGGGTTGAGGACTAAGCAACGGCCCACTTGGACTTCTTTGGTTACGTGGGTGTGGCCGTTGATGGCTACGTCTACGGATCCCACCGGAAGGTCTTCGCGGTAGTGGGCTACGGCGAATTTAAGGCCTTCGTAGGTAAAGAGCGCAAGACGGTCTACATCGGGGCCGTAGTCGCGGTAGTAATCGTTGTTACCCAGTACGGCCCGCACGGGGGCGATGGTGCATAGGTGCTCGTAGTCCATCTCTGACGTGAGGTCGCCGGCATGGATAATCAGATCCGCGCCCTCAAGCTCATCCAAGAGCGCAGGCGATAAATAGCCGTGGGTGTCCGAGATGATGTCGATACGCTTGGCGCTTGCACTGTTCATGGGATCCCTTCCGCAAAAAACGATTCGGCAGATACATACAAAAAAGGCCCCACGGCTCCGCAGACGATGGGTCTACAGGGCTGCGGGGCCAGTGTGCTAGAGACTCAGAGCCTTCTTGAGCGGCACGACGCGGCGGCGCGAAACCGGCACGCGTTCGTCGACGCCCGTAATGCCCAGCTGGATGGCGCCCGAGGGCACCGTCTCCACATCCGTGACGCACGCCAAGTTGACGATATAGCGGCGGTGAACACGGAAGAAGCCAAAGTCGCAGAGCTTGGCCTCAAACTGCGCCAGCGAGGTCGTCGACAAAAAGCGATCATCGACGGTATAGATGCAGGAGTAATCGTCCTTGGCCATGATAAAGCGAATGTCGTCCACGGGAATGAGCACCTTGCGGCCGCCCTTTTCCACCGGGATACGCTCGATGGTCACCTTGCTGTCCGTAACCGGCTTGGTGCGTTGCATGACCTTCTCGATCGCGCGATCCAAGCGAGCTTCCTCGACCGGCTTCATCAGATAATCGACGGCATCCACGTCGAATGCCTCGACCGCATGGTCACTATACGCAGTCACAAACACGATCGCCGGCGGATTTTTGAGCTTATGCAGCGCCTCGGCAAGTTGCAGGCCCGAGGCACCGGGCATCGAAATATCGAGAAACACGACATCCACGCGACTTTCCATAAGCATCTCGATGGCGGAGCGGACGCTCGACGCCTCCGTGATCGTGCCGATCTTGCCCGTTTGCTCGAGCAGGAAGCGAAGCTCCGAGCGAGCCGGCGCCTCATCATCCACAATCATCGCACGCAGCATAGGGATAAAACCTTTCGTCAACTAACTACGCCGGGCATCCGTCGCATGACGTTGAGCCCGTAGCCTTTTATTTTACTCTTGAATGTCGAAGATGCTCTCTGACAAATCAAGATGAAGGAGCACTTTGGTGCCCTTGCCCGGCGCCGATTCGACACGCGTATAGGAGTGCGGCCCATAAAAGCGATGGATGCGCTCCGAAATATTGTGCATGGCCACACCGGCGCCGCCGCCCTGCGGGGAGCTGGCGTCGGGACGGGCGGAGCGTTCGTCAAACAGTCTGGCAGCGGTGCCTTCGTCCATGCCCACGCCGTTATCGGCGACCACAATCAAAATCGCATCTTCGCCATCCCTGTGGACCGACACGTCGATCCTCAGTGCATCGTCGTCGCCCATACCATGGCGCACGGCATTCTCGACGATTGGCTGGATTACAAATGCCGGCACCAGCGTGTCCTCGACGTCCCCGGACACGTCGAAGGTCGCCAGCACGCGATCCTCGCCAAAGCGCGCCTTCTCAAACGTCAGGTAGCGCTTGGTCTGCGCGACCTCGCGCGACACGGGAATGAGCGAGCCCGAATTGTCGAGCGTGGCGCGATAGAACGAGGAGAACTCGCGCAGCAGCTCGCGGGCGCGCAGCGGATCGGTACGCGTAAACGACGCGATGGTGTTGAGCGTGTTGAACAGAAAATGCGGGTTGATCTGTGCCTGCAGGGCACGCACCTCGGCACGCGCCGTGAGCTCCTTTTGCACCTCGAGCTCGTGGATGGCGAGCTGCGTGGACAGGATCTCGGCAAAACCCGAGGCAAGCGCGTACTGAGTGCGGTCGACGGCACGCGGGGTCTTGTAGTAGAACTTGAGCGTGCCGACGGTGCGGTCGCCCACCTTGATAGGAGCGATGATACCGGCAGGAACATGGTTGTGCGAGCCATCCGAGCCCACCACGTCCACCACACGGTTGAACGACTGGACGATACCGTGCTCGATGACGTAGCGCGTGGCAAGTGTGTGGATGGGCGAATCGGGCAGCAGCTTTTCCTCAAACTCGCCCGCGCAGGCCAGCACGTTGCTCTCGTCGGTGATGGCAACCGTCATGGCACGCGTCTCGGGCAAAATGCGCTGGCACACCAGACGCGCCGACTCCTGCGTCAGACCGCCTTTGATGTCCTCGAGCATGGCAGAGGCCACCGAGAGCGTCTCTTCGGTGTACTGCGAACGCACCGAATCGGGATTGAGCGTCAAATAGATAAAAATGCACAGAAAGATGCACAGCAGTGCGCAGGCGACCACGGTCGCGATCGGCTCGATTCCAGTCGCCAGGGCAAAAATAAAGTACACCAGCACGCAAATGGCGCAGACAACGGCGATCACGCGAAAGATTGATATTGAATTATCGCGCTGGGCGCGGCGGTCGATCATTCAGTCCCCTCCAGGATGCTGGTCAGTTGTGCGTCGTGCCAGAGCCCGTCCATGATCTTGGGCCAGAAGCTCTGGAAACGCAGGTAGCTTGCGGCGTTTTGGCGCGCGTAGGTCTTGGCCTCGTCAATACCGTGACGCCAAATGCGCAGGTATCCCTCGTGCTCGCGGGTAAACATGCTGCGGACCATGGCGGTTTTGCGCACGCGGTCGTCGAGCTCGCGCGAAATCCACGGGCCCGGATAGGGCATGAGCGATGCCGCCGTAACGGGAATGAGCTCCTTTTGATGCGCGGCGAATGTCAACTTGGCCCGTTCGTAGTACCAACGGTATACATCCTGCATAAAGCGCGGTGAGCGCTTTTCGGACTCCGGAGGCAGATGGCGCACGGTCCACTCGTTATCGAACCACACGTCGTAGCCAAACATGCGCATGTTAAAGAGGTAATCCAAGTCCTCGCCGCGGGTGATAAACGGGTCAAAGGCCACACGCGTAAAGGCGCGGGCGTGCAGGGCCATCAGGCCGCCGCACACGTAGTTGGAGCGCGAGATGCGGGTGCCCGAGAGCGCCTTTTTCATCCAGCGATTAAACTCGATGCGTTTGGTCCACCAACGATGGCAGATGCCCGCCTTGTCCGTGGGAGCCAGCGGCGAGCCGTCGCGATCGTAGAAATAGCCGCTCTTGACCAAGATCGGCAAGCCCTGACGCGTCTGCTGCCCCAACGCATAGGTCGCGCGCTTCATAAAGTCGGCGTCGATGACAGTCTCATCGTCATCCAAAAAGATAACCGCGTCATGCCCCAGCACAGCGGCACAGGCTAGCCCCATGTTGCGGATGGCACCGTAGCCTCGCAGGCTCACGCACTCGCCCGAACCCTTGGGCGCGATCTGAGCAACCCGGTCTGCAATGCGCGAGGCCTGGGTGTTGGTGACAACGGTGACCTTGAGCGTGGGATGCGCGTCGACAATCTCGCGCACGCGCAGCGACACATCGGCTGTGGCAGAAACGGGACAGACCACCAAAAGGATGATGCGCGGGATGTCACGTACCTGCTCAAGCGAGGCCAGGCAGCGGTCGAGTTCGGGATTGTCGGCGTTGAGTCGCGTCGAATGGTCATAGGTGCCAGGGGCGTTTGCGCAAGCGTCATCGCCCGCCCAATACGTTGGAATCACGACTGTGGCGTTCATGCCTTACCCTCCCTGCAACACAAAAACGGGACGCCGCCAAACACAGGCGACGCCCCGCGACCTAGCTGATTCCATCATACCCACTTGGGCAAATCATTGCTCGCAAGTCGCAATGTTTATTGCGGATAACCCCAAAAGAGTACCGTGGACAGGCACAATAGCCGCTCGCTCCTATGCGGCATGCTCTGCCGCCCGAGTCATGCGGGACAGGCGGACCAGCAGCATAAAGCCAACGATCAGCAGCACGCCAATGGAAAGGACGCCCAGCGACGGGTTGCCGGTCAGCGAGGTGACGACCGACACTAGGAAAGTGCCCATGACGCTTGCATAGCGACCGAAGATGTCAAAGAAGCCGTAGTACTCGTTGGACTTTTCCTTGGGGATAATGCGACCAAAGTAGCTACGGCTAAGCGCCTGCACGCCGCCCTGGAACAGGCCGACCATAATGGCAAGCACCCAGAATTCAAAGGCGGTCTTTAGGAAGAACGCGGCGAACAGCACAATGCCCATGTAGGCGGCGACTGCCACCAGGATCATGTTGAGCGTGCCCACGCGGCCGGCGAGCTTGCCGTAGATGATGGCGGACGGAAAGGCCACGAACTGCGTGACGAGCAGCGCCAGGACCAACTGGGTCGAATCGATGCCCAAGGCCGATCCGTAGCTGGTTGCCATGGAAATGACCGTGTGCACACCGTCGATATAGAAGAAGAACGCGATCATGTAGACCAGCACGGTCTTGTTGTGGGCGATCTCGCGCATGGTGTGTCCGACCTCGGAGAACACACCGCCCACGATGTGGCCGATAGTGTCCTCGGGACCGCGCTCGCGACCGTACTTTTGCTTATAGGTGCGAATGAGCGGCAGGGTAAAGATGAGCCACCAGGCACCAGTGATGATAAACGACAGACGCGTTGCCAGCATGGTAGGGACGCCAAGAGCGGGGCCACCCATGATGAGCGCCAGGCAGATGACGAACGGCACGGTGGAACCGATGTAGCCCCAGGCATAGCCCGAGCTGGACACGGCGTCCATGCGCTCGTCGGTGGTAATGTCGGGCAGCATGGCGTCGTAGAACGTCATAGAAGAGTTAAGGCCAATGGTGCACAGCACGTACACGGTCAAAAATGCCATGGCGGACATTGGGATAGCCTGCGCCAAGCAAAGCACCAGGCCCGTGAGGAAGAAGCCCAAGAAGAACTTGATCTTGTTGCCGGCATAGTCGGCAAGCGCGCCCAGAATGGGCATGAGCATGGCGATGACCAGCGAGGCGATCGTCTGCGCATTGCCCCAGGCGACCACCAGGTCGGCCGAGGAAGCACCGGTATTGATGGCGTTAAAGTAAATGGGCACCACCGAGGTATTGAGCAGCACGAGGGCCGAATTGCCCACATCATACATAACCCAGTTACGCTCGAGCTTGGTGTATTTCATGGACAGGGACCCTTCGTATTCGCCCGATATGCAGTTAGTTCATCGTACCCTAATTGTCCAGAACCGCCGGTAAGGATTCGGCAAAGGGGCACGCACGGGCCCTATTCCTCGCGGTCGAACTCCTCATCGGCTTCGAGCACGCGACCGCTGTAGTTGACGTGACTGGTCACGGCATCCATGTCACCGGTCTCGATAAAACGTGCGACCGTGCACTCGTAATCGACCAGCGCGCGATCAAAGACCTCGGGGAAACTCTCGTTCGAGACCTCGTCGGTAAAGGGATTCTTCCATGTCAGATGGCCCAGGTTACCGGTGCGCTCGGGCAGCTCCGTCGTCACGCGATGGGCAAGGCCGTCGAGCAGCGAGTAGTCGTGCACCAAGCCCTCAACCAGCGAGATCGCGCGCGTCTTTGCGGAGCCGGCCGGCTCAATCGCGCGGTAAAGTCGCTGCATATTGGCAACGGCAGCACCGTACTCCCCCGCCGGAATGTCAATGCCGTACACGCGTCCGGCAACATAGCTCATCAGCACGCCGGCCACGCGATTGATGCGATCGGTGGTGACGATCTCGCCCGCCGGCGGGTAATCGTCGACCGTAGCGCCATCGCGTTTAAGCTGCAGCATCAGTACATCCAGGTCGCTCTCGATCACGGCATGGACCTGACTGCTCGAATCCTCAAGCTCTGAATCGGACTCCACGATGCCAAACTGCTGCTCATAGACAAAGGGATGGGCGTTGCGGTCGAGCACGTAATGAGACAGTAGGCCCAGCGCAAAGGCGCGACCCAAGCTGGCGTCGCGCGGCAGCAGATGCGACACGCCGTCGCGCAGGCACGCGAACTGGCGAGACATGCGCGAGCGATGCATGACCTGCGCCAGCAGCGTGCAGTCGGAAACACGCGGTGTCAGAATGTGAAAGAAGAACGGGTCGGGGCCTTGGTTGCCCAAGATAAAGGCAATGCGCTCTTCATCGGACGTGATGACGCCCTGTGGAAGACGGTCGATGCTTTCCTCGCCAAACAGATGATGGGTGATAAGCGCGGGCATAATGATCCTTTCGATTTCATTCGATGCCACCCATTATGCCCACCGCGCGCCCATGCCAAACCTGCGATGGTAAACGACGGCACGCAAGCCTCTTACGCAAGCCCCAGGTGCGACTTGACCTCGGCGGCACGACGACGGGACACCGGCACCGTCGAGTTCACGCGGTCGAGCCTGAGCTCCATCAACCCCGTGGAGCCAATCTCAACATTGTGCACGTCTTCCAAATTGACCAAGTAGCTGCGATGAACGCGAATAAAGCCCTCGGAGTCCAAGCGACGCTCGAGCGAAGAGATCGACTCATTGATCAGGTACGTTCCCTCGGCGCAGATGGCGTTGCAAAAATCGGCGCGCGCCTCAAAGTAGCAGACGTCTGCGGCGGGAATGAACACCTTTTTGCCCCCGCGGTCCACCGTCAGACGCAAAGGTTGGCGCGGAGCATGGATAACACGACGGGCACCCAAGGCTGCCTCGATCTTGTCGAGTGCCTTTGACAGGCGTGCGTCCTCGACCGGCTTGACGACATAGTCGACCGCATCAAGGTTATACGCATCGGCGGCAAACTCGGCAAACGCCGTCACAAACACAACCACCGGCGGCGTCTTTAGGTTCTGCAGCGTCTCGGCAAGCTCAATTCCCGAGCGGCCGGGCATCGTGATGTCCAAAAACAACACGTCGGGCTTGTTCGACAGAATCGACTCCACGGCTTCGGTGACATTGCCCGCCTCGGCAATCTGACCCACACGCGTATCCTTTTCCAACAGATAGCGTAGCTCGGCCCTAATGGGAGGCTCGTCATCAACCACCAAGATGTTCCAGCCTTCGGACATATGTGCTTCCCCTCTTTTTCTCTCAATCCAACCGCGTGCTACGCCGTCAACGGCGCGGGCTCATGCGGCTCGCCGTTCAGCTCGACGATGACCTGCGTTCCCACGCCCTCCTGGGACTTCACGCGCATGCCGGAATCTTCTCCGTAAAAGAAATGGATGCGCTGAAGCACGTTGAAGAGCGCCAGGCCGCAACCTCGCTTGACGGAGCCGTCGGCGGTAATGCTCTCGGGCTCCTCCAGGCGATGTTGCTCAAACAGATGCGCGCAGACTTCTTCGCTCATACCGATGCCGTCGTCCTCGACGATGATCTCCAAACCGTCATCGGTCTCGAAAGCCCTAACATGAATAGAAAGCGGCTCGGTCTCGCGCTGCGCGTGCTTGATGCAGTTTTCGAGCAACGGCTGCAAGATAAACGGCGGCACCAGGCTGTCGCGCACCTCAAAGTCGATGTCGACCGAGACGCGCAGACGGCCGTCGCCATACCGGGCCTGCATAAGATTGATATAACGAGTGCCCTGTTCCACCTCGTGCTCGAGCGTGGTGAGCGTATCGGAGTCAGAAAGCGTCTGACGATAGTAGTTGGAAAAGTCGATCAGCAGCGATCGCGCCTTGTCGGGCTCGGTTCGAACGAGCGACACGATCGTGCTAATGGTATTGAATAGAAAATGCGGGTCGACCTGCGACTGCAGGGCGCGAAGCTCAACGCGGGCTGTGAGCTCGTCCTGGCGCTCGAGCTCAAAGCTGGCGAGCTGCGTGGAAATTAGATCGGCAAAACCCGAGGCAAGGGCCGTCTGGCGCATATCAATGCTGCTCAGGCGGGGATAGTACAGCTCGAGCGTACCCACGCAATGCCCGCGCACGGTAAGCGGTGCGACAATACCGGCGCGCAGGCGGGGAAAATAACCGCCCGTCTCATTGGAGGTGTCACGAGAAAACACGCTCTGCTCGCCCGTCTCAATCACACTGAGCGTGGTCTTGAGCACGACCGGGGTGCCGGCAGGGCACTTTGCCGAGTCCTCGCCCCAGCTTGCCAACACCTGTTTGCCATCGGTAAAGCAGATGGCAGAGGCGATGGTCTCGGACAGGATGATTTTAGAGGCGCCCAGGGCCGCTTCGGGCGTAAGGCCACGCGATGTATAGGCGAATATTTTTGATGCGATGGCGAGCGTACGGTCGGTTGCGCTCGATGTGAGGTCGTCGGGGACCACAAAGACATACGAGAAAAAGAAGCACAGCATGACCATGCCGGCAATAACGACAACGCCCGGAACGGGATTGGGATTATCGGTTAAATCCCAGATAAGCAGCAAGATAAGCGCCGGAACGACAATACCGAGCAGGATGGCCTGGACCACATGCTGGGCCGTGCGAAAGACCTTGGTAGAGTTGTAGCTCTTGCCCAGAATCAGCCTGTTTAAATCCACCGTCATCCCCTTTTTTCTATCGCACCCATAGCAATAAAGAGGGCCGCAAGCGACCCTCTCCATTGCATTATGCAATCAAATACTGTGTTTTACATCAAGCCATCGATGAACGGTAGCTTAGGCGCTGTACTTGTTTGCCTCGCCGAAGGTGCCGCCCTCGACAATCCAGCCGTCCTTCATGATGACGTCCATGTTGTCGGTGTTGAGCACGTGGATGTCGGCGGCGACGTCACCGTTGACGACCAGCAGGTCGGCGCACTTGCCGGCCTCGATGGACCCGGTCTCGTCCTCGATGTGGCACATCTTGGCACCGTTGAGGGTGGCGCAGGTGATGGTCTCGACCGGAGTGAAGCCGATCTTGTCGACGAACTCGTACATCTCCTCGATGGAGCAGGTGCCGTACGGGGTGACGAAGGAGAAGGAGTCGGAGCCGATCGTCATGACGACGCCGCGCTTCTTGGCCTCGCGCAGGCAGTCGTAGTTGCGCTGCAGCTCCTTCTCGACCAAGGTGCCCTCGTACTTGTCGTGCAGCTCGGGAACGTAGACGGGCGGATAGGTGGCGTACCAGGTGGGCAGGAAGGCGATCGTCGGGGTGAAGAAGGTGCCCTGCTCGGCCATGAGGTCCATGGTGCGCTCATCGATATCGAAGCCGTGAATCAGCTGCTCGCAGCCAAAGCGGACGGAGTCGTAGGCAGCGGCGTGGTTGTTGTAGCAGTGGCTCCACACGGGGATGCCGACCATCTTTGCCTCTTCGACCACGGCCTGGATCTCCTCGGAGCAATAGTGCTGGTCGCGGCCGGAGTCCCAGCGCCAGATGCCGCCACCGGTAGCCCAGATCTTGATGGCATCGGGGTTCTCGCGCAGGCGACGACGGACGGCCTTGCGCAGATCCCAAGGACCGTCGACCTGATCGCCCCAGGGGTGCGATTCCTTGTTGAGCTCCTGGCTGCAGTGGTGGGAGTCGCCGTGGCCGGCAACGCGGCAGAAGCCAAGGCCGGTGGCCAGAACGCGCGGACCCTTAAAGACGCCCTTGTCGATGCAGTCACGGATCTGGATACCAAAGCGGCCGATCTCGCAGACGGTGGTGAGGCCGTGGGTGAGGCAGTCGTAGGCTTGCTTGACGGCGACGGCCTGCTTTTCGAGGAGCGGCTGCATGACCCAGTCGGTGTCATCGTCGGTCAAGTTGCCCGAGAAGTGCAGGTGGGTGTCGATCAGGCCGGGAAGGACGGTCTTGCCGGCGGCGTCGATGACCTCAACGCCCTCGGGAAGGTCCTGCATGGCGCCGGCGTACTCGATCTTGCCGTTGTCGTCGACGAGAACGAGGGAGTTCTCGACCGGCTCGGCACCGGTACCGTCGATGAGCTTGCCGCCAACGATTGCATACTTAGTGGACATGGTTCCTCCTTATGGATCCATATAGTGGGCGAGGCCGTGTTGGGTTAAGGCCTCACAAAGCTACCCAAGTGGCGCCGGGTTCGGTGCGCGGAAGAGAGGGGCCCGCGCACCTGATCCGCCCCGGCTCGGCGTTACTTTTTGCGGGAATTGGTGAAAGCCATGAGGGCCAGGCCAATAGCCAACCAGCCGATCACGATGCTCCACTCCACCATGTTGAGGGAGGCGGGAGAGAACGGAATCACAAGCAGGCCGATGATGATGGCGCAGGCAGCGATAGCGAGGGAGATGCCAAACTTGCCACCGGGCACCTCGTAGGGACGAGGCAGGTCGGGCTCGGTGAAGCGCATGCGCAGGCAAGCGAGGGCGACCATGCCGCAGGAGAAGATGAAGGCGAGAGCCGACACGTTGGTCAGAGGGATGAGCATGTTCTTGCCCAGGAACGGACCGACGACGGTGATGACGCCCAGAACGACGCAGGCGAGCTTGGGAGCGCCGGACTTGGGGTCGACCTCGGCGAACTGCTCGGGCAACTGGCCCTTGCGGCCCATGGCGAGCATAATGCGGCTCGTGGCGCCGTAGAAGGAGTTCATCGGGCCCATGGGTCCAAGCGTGGCGATGACGAGCATGGCCAGGTACAGGAGCATGTTGATGCCCTTGAGGCAGGCGAGCGCGGGAACCGGGCTCTTAACAAACTCATGCCAGTCGAGGATGGTGCCGAACGAGTAGATACAGACCATGTAGAAGCCACCGGCGGCCAGCAGTGCCAAGGAGATGATCTTGCCGAACTTGTTCCAGTTGAGGCCCTCGGCAGCTTCCTCAGCCTGCTGAGGAATGGTGTCGAAACCGGCGTAGAAGAACGGGGTCAGAACCAGGACCGACACGATGCCGGCAAACAGGCTGGTGCTCTCGGTGGCGGCCTTGCCGCCGCCAGCGCCGGTGACCTGGGAGAACACGGGCATGGCGTTGTCCGGCGAGCCGGTAAACAGCGAGACGCCCATGGCGAGCAGCATGCCGCAAAGCAGAGCCTTGGTCAGGAAGGCCTGGAGCTTGGCGGCCGAGCTGGCGCCGCGGAAGTTGAGGAAGATGACGTAGACTGCAAAGCCGAGCGCGATCAGCGTCGGGAACAGGTAGACGTCGGCCCCCAGGATGGTGTAGAGCTTGACGGCGCGCAGCCACTCAAGGCCGGGCAGGCTGCCGAACATCTCGGACACGAGGGTCGAAATGGCGATGGCCTCCCACGGGCACAGGATGCCGTTGCCCAGGGCCAAAAGCCATCCGGTGATGTAGCTCAGCGTACGGCCAAAGCTACGATCGACATACTCGACGATGCCGCCCGAGATGGGGATAGCAGCCGTGAGCTCACCGAAAACAGCTCCGACGGGCACGAGGAAAATTGCACCCAAGAGGAATGCGATCATAGCGGGAACGGGACCGCCGCCCACGACCATCCAGTCACCGACCTGCAGAACCCAACCGGTACCGATGATGGCACCGAAACCGATGGTGAAGAAGTTCCAGAGCGAAAGCGTTTTCTTCATGCCGCCATTATCCTCGACTGCAACTTCTGCGTTCTTGTCCGCCATTGTTCCCCTCCTTTCCTTTTTGACGCCCTTGGCGTCACCCCTTGCGCGGTCCGTTTTGCCGCGCGCTTTTATTCCATGGCTTTAAGATACGGCCTTGGCGCAGCAGCGCCGCTCGCAGCTCGACCGAAGGCAGAACTGCAAAACGAGCGGCACCGTTTTTGGGACGAACGGCGGGAGACGTCATTCGTCTTGGACGCTTTCATCTTGTCTGCTTTTGAATACCTGCTGCCGTGACGCTTGGCGCGCGGCGCGGCAACGTTCATACCATTTGTCAGGCTTTTGGCGCACATGCCCATGTGTCGTGCATCTTTTTATGTAGGATAGACAAGTTACACATGAGGCAAGGTGATTCGAATGGCATACGGATACAATGACGGCGACCAACGGCCACAAAGCGTGCGCCTTGCCGGCCGCACCATGCCAACGCCCAGAAGCACCTCCGACAACGACAACCCGCAGCGCCCCCAAGAGCAGCTCGGGGCTTCTTCGCGGCAACAAAGCCGTACCGTGCAGCAGTCAGACCGCGTGAGTACGAGCACACGCCAACGTCAGACCGACACATCGCAGCCACGCCGCTACGATCGCCGTAAGACCGACTACTACGTCAAGCGTTCCTTTTCGCGACCTCAACGCGATCGCGGCAATTCCTCCCCTCACCCCGCGTCGCACACCACAAGCCACGCGCTTCCGGCCCGCCGCCTACGCCTTGCGCTTTGCTCCATCGCCGCCTGCCTCGTCTTTGTGTTTTTGGGATCCTGTATCTCCCACGGATCAGCCGGTCTTGAGCCCACTGCCGAGGACAAGCTGCTTAAAGCTCCCGTCGCGCCCGGTTACTCCTTTGCGTTCTCGACCCCACGCTCGCAATGGCAGGCCGGCACCATGCCCCACATCTACCAAATTGACCCCGCATGGTCGGAGCTGCCCTATGCCGGTGGCACTATTCGCGAAAACGCTTGCGGTCCTACCTGCCTCACCATGGTCTATATCTTTAAGACCGGCCATACCGATAAGACGCCGGTCGATATATGCGCGCTGGCCGAAGCCGGCAACTACGCCCCCACTGGTGCCACCGAGTGGTCGTTTATGACAGGCGGTGCGTGGCAGCTGGGGCTCAACGGAACACAGCTCTATAACGATCGCGAATCGATTACTCAAGCACTTCGCTCGGGTGCGCCCGTCATCGCCGCAGTGCGCCCCGGTACGTTTACCAACGTAGGCCACTACATCGTGCTCTACGGCATCGACGATGCCGACCAGATTGGCGTCTACGACCCCAACTCGGCCAGCCGCAGCGCCCGTCGCTGGGGCGTCGTAGAGGTCCTCAACGAAGTCGAAGCCATGTGGGCCTACTACTAGTCATTGGGGACAGACTTAAATGAGTGGTCGTTGGGGACAGCCTTTAAGGACTGTCCCAAGCTGCCGGCAGGAAAGGAACGTCCCCAAGTGCCGGGTTCCCAATGACTAGGTGAATAGCAAAAGCCCCGCAGTCGGAGCGGACCGCGGGGCTCATGAAGAGAGGCTAGTTTGCGGGCGTCTTGCCTGGCGCCCACGAGAGAGGCAACAGAGTAGAGACTACTCGTGGATGCGGGTGCCGGAGAGGCCGGCCATGGTCTCGGCGGCCTTGTCCAGAGCGCCGATGATGCAGGTACGGCCCTTGCGGGAACGGGCGAACTTGATGGCGGCGCGGACCTTGGGCTCCATGGAACCCTTGCCGAACTGGCCCTCGTCGGCCAGGCGCTCGGCCTCGTCGGCGGTGATGTCCTCGAGCTCCTCCTGGTTGGGCTTACCAAAGTTGATGGCGACATGCTCAACGGCGGTCAGCAGGAACAGAACGTCAGCGTCGCAGTCCTCGGCCAGCAGCTCGCCGCCCAGGTCCTTGTCGATGACGGCGGGGACGCCCTTGTAGCAGCCCTTGTTCTCGTAGTCGCGGACGACGGGGATGCCGCCGCCACCGCAGGCGATGACGATGAACTCGTTGTCGAGCAGGTTGAGGATGGAGTCAGCCTCGACGATCTTCTTGGGATCGGGGGAAGCGACGACGCGACGCCAGCCGCGGCCGGAATCCTCGACGAAAACCTTGGAAGGATCCTCGGCCATGAACTCCTTGGCCTGCTCCTCGGTGTAGAAGGGGCCGATCGGCTTGGTCGGGTTCTTGAACGCGGGATCGTCCGGGTCGCACTCGATCTGGGTGACGACGGTGGCGGCGTGCCAACGCTTATAGCGCTTGTGCATCTCGCGGCCAATGCCCTGCTGCAGGTGATAGCCGATGTAGCCCTGGGACATGGCGCCGCACTCGGGCAGCGGCATCTCGGGGGTGCCGATGGCGTCGTGGGCAGCGGCGAAAGCGTTCTGAATCATGCCAACCTGCGGGCCGTTGCCGTGGGTGATGATGATCTCGTTGCCCTGCTCGATCAGGCCGAGGAGAGCGTGAGCGGTGTTGCTCACGGCCTCGATCTGCTCAACGGGGTTGTTGCCGAGGGCGTTGCCGCCAAGGGCGACGACGATACGATCGGGCTTGCCAAGAGGCTTAGACATTGCTGGAATCCTTTCTGTAAAAGGCCTACAACCCATTAATAACCCGCGCCCGTGCAATACGCGAGTTTATTAAGGTTTATATTCTCTTTATCGCTCATTTTATTCATTTTGAAAATAGTTGAACGGTGAACGGTCGCTTTTGCCCGCTCAGCGTAAAGAAACCCAGCTCAAGCATATCTACGTCATTTACGTGCAACTTTATTTTAATAGAGCAGGGATTAGACCAGATTATGCAAACTGTATCTTTGCTAAACATAAAACAGACAGCGCAAAATCTTACTCGCACTATACGAGATTCTATGCACTTATTGGACGAGTATGCAGCCCTGCAATAACATGGCGTTTTTCATCCAACTTAAGGAATAGACGAGTGCCTTTGCAGCGCGTCGGCCGGCAGCCGGCGAGCCGTCTCGTCGGTTGCCGCTTCCAGAAAATCAAAAACTGATATTGCGCGCGCAATTGCTGCATGGTACTTTAGCGAAGAACAGCGCGGGCTGGGGCGACAGAGATCTGCCGTGAAGTTTGGGTTCGGCGACCCCGCTGCTGTCTTCTCCTTATCCGCCAGCGAACCCCTTGAGCGACGGATTGAGGAGGTCCTTACTATGACAAAAATGCTCAAGATCACGCTGAATGGCGAGACGTTTCTCGCCGACATGCTCTGGGACAAGGCTCCCGAGGCATGCAAGCTATTCGAATCGTCCTGTCCGGTCGAGTCACGTATCTTTTCGGCCAAAATCTGCGATGCCGAGGTGACGTATCCTGTCTCGGGCCCCATCGCCAATTACGAGCACATCGAGAACCCCGTCTTTCACGAGCCAGCGGGCGCCGTGAGCTGGTATGGCGGATGGTCATCAATCTGCATCTTCTTTGACGTCTGTGAGCCTTTTGGCACCTGCAACATGTTCGCCCGCATCTGCGAGACAGACCGTGAACGCTTTGCCGCTGCCTGCCGCAATGTCTGGGACAACCAGGGCATGTACATTAAAAACGAAATCGTCGAGATCGAGGCGGAGGCCTAAAGATGATGGATATCAACACCCTGCTCACACTCGACCTTGCCGAGTACACCGCTGCACTTGAGGCCCTCGCCGACCAAATGATGCTCGAGGAGCCCCGCGACATCGACCTGATGCGCCGCCGCAAGCTCGACACCGGCCGCGAATTCGCCGTCTGGAACTTCACCGTCGGCTACTGCATGAACGCCACCGACGCCCTCTCCCTCCTGCGAGCCCAGGCCAACGAAAACGCCAACGATGGCACCGCCGACCTCGCAACGATCAACAACAGCGCCGCACGCCTGTGCGACTGGTTCTCGGGCGCCTTCGACGTCACCGGCAAAATGGATGACACCACGGCAATCCTCGCCCACAGCCGCGACCTCTACGCCCAGGTAGAGACTCACGAACAGTTTGCAGCCCTCACCCGCGCCACCGAGCGCTATCTGGTCCAGCTCCAATTTTGGGTTGACCGCCAGATTCCCTGGCCGGCTATTAGCGACTTCGTCCACGGCTACCGCCTACGCACAGAGAGCGGCGAGACAAGGTAACCAAGCAAGCAGCACCGACAACACCCCACCATCGGGATCCAAAGTAAGAATCAGAGGGCTGGAGACGCACCCAACAGCGTCCCCAGCCCCTTCGCAAAGTAGAGCACTGTTTCAGTGGCTTTGAGGCCTATTCGAACCTTTGCTATCTCCCAATTTTTGTATTTTTACAACAATATTATCTGCAAATTTTTGTATGATTTTAGGCGATTCTATCTGTCAATTTTTGTCATTTGGGGGTTTAATGCTACGCCGTAAGGTCACTGATAGGCTTTTGAGCTGGAAGAATAACTCCAATAAGGCATTACTCGTTACTGGTGCGCGTCAGATTGGCAAGAGCTATGCGATTCGCGCGTTTGGACAAAGCAACTACGCTTCGTATTTTGAGGTCAATTTACTACTCGATGTCGAAGCAAGGAATGCACTTGTTGGCGCAAAGAACTCCGTTGACTTTATCAACCGTGTAGCCCTTCTTGCGGATGCGCCGCTTGTTGAGGGCGATACGCTTGTCTTTGTCGATGAGATTCAGGAGTATCCGCAGATCGTTACACTCATGAAGGCGTTGGTCGAGGATGGGCGCTTTAGCTATGTCTTCTCGGGGTCTATGCTTGGGACTGAGTTTAAGGGGGTCTCTTCTTTTCCGGTGGGGTATGTAGAGCACATTGTTATGCGCCCGATGGATTTTGAAGAGTTTTGTTGGGCAAACAGCGTTAGCGAGAATGTGCTTGCAGGCATTCGCAGCTGCCTTGTCGAGAAACATCCTGTCGAAAACTATATTCATGAGGCGATGCTCAAGAACTATAGAGCTTATATCGTTTGCGGCGGCATGCCGGAGGTCGTTCAGAATTATATTGATTCGGGTTATTCGCTCGTGAGCACACGTGAGCTTCAAACTCAGCTGGTCGATCAGTACAAAAGCGATATCTCAAAATATGCATCGACTCGAGCGTTTAACGTTCGGTCGATTTTTGAGCAAATTCCCGTTCAGCTTGAGGCGGAGTCTCATCGCTTTGTTGTTTCGTCTCTGGGTGAGGGAGCTCGCCTTAAAAAATATGAGCAGGATTTCCTGTGGCTTGTTAACGCAGGTGTTGGATTGATGGTCGCCAGGGTGACGGAGCCACGGAGTCCTCTCAAGAGGACGGAGAAAACGACGGCCTTCAAACTATATGAGTCTGATACGGGCATGCTCGCATCGCGGTACCCCGGCAGCACCGCACGCGCTGTCTATCTTGATATGAAAACTCCCAACCTTGGTGGTCTCTATGAGAACGTGGTCGCGCAGGAACTTGTTGCCCTCGGGGCGGATGCATGGTACTACCAAACGCGTGAGGTCGGTGAAGTTGACTTTGTGATCGAAGGCGCCCACGGGCACGTTGTCCCAATCGAGGTCAAATCGGGCAAGAAAGTTCGAGCGCACGCGGCCCTCGATCGTCTGATGAGTGTGGGCGAGTACAAAATTCCCGAGGCCGTTGTACTAAGCCACGAGAATCTCAGCAAAGAGGGCAAGGTTCTGTACGTTCCAATCTACATGACGTTTTGTCTCGATGAGTTTATGGAAAAGGATGACCCCAATAACGATTTCTCGTTCGCGCCCATATCTCTCTAGCCATTTGAATCTGCAATCCAGCCCCGTCCACGCATCAATGCATTTCCCAAGGTGCTGCGCGTTTCGCGGCAAAGCCGCGAAAAAGCAAAGGGATAAGAAGCCGCAACAACCCCGCCCCCCATCCATCCCCAAAGCAACGCGCCTTTCGCGGCAAAGCCGCGAAACAGCGACCGGGACAAAAGGCCCCACCAACCACGTCCTTCATTCAGCCACACAATCCAAGGACGTAGTCGTAGCAGGATCTGAGGGCTGACCTTCGCGGACACTCCGCAGGACGAAAGAACCCCCGCCGCACGTAGTGCGCAGCGGGGGTTCTTTCATGTCCGAGGACATCCGCGAAGGTCAGCCCTCAGATCCTGCGGTGGGAGACCTAGGCCTCGTTGTACACCGTCTTGAGCTTCAGCAGGTGAGCGTAGCGGTCCATAGCGGCCTGCTCGTTCTCCTTGAAGAGCTCCTCGGCGCGCTCGGGGAAGGAACGCGTCAGCGAAGCGTAACGGGCCTCGTTCATCAGGAACTCCTGATAACCGCCCGCGGGCTCCTTGGAATCGAGCGAGAACTTCTTGCCGGCAGCAGCCTCGGGGTTGAAGCGGAAGAGGTTCCAGTAACCGCACTCGACAGCCTTCTTCATCTCGGCCTGGCAGTTCTGCATGCCGCCCTTCTTGATGGAGTGCATCTCGCAGGGGCTGTAGCCGATGATGAGGGACGGGCCGTCGTAGGCCTCGGCCTCGTGGATGGCCTTGAGGGTCTGAGCCGGGTTGGCGCCCATGGCGACCTGCGCCACGTAGACGTAACCATAGCTCATAGCGATCTCGGCCAGAGACTTCTTCTTGGTCACCTTACCGGCAGCGGCGAACTGAGCGACCTGGCCCAGGTTCGAGGCCTTGGAGGCCTGACCGCCGGTGTTGGAGTAGACCTCGGTGTCGAAGACGAAGACGTTGATATTGTGGCCGGAAGCCAGGACGTGGTCCAGGCCACCGAAGCCGATGTCGTAGGCCCAACCGTCGCCACCGAAGACCCAGAAGGACTTCTTGGTGAGGTAAGCCTTGTCGGCGAGGATCGCCTTGGAAGCGTCGCAGCCGCACTTCTCGAGCTCGGCAACGTAGGCAGCGGCAGCGGTCTTAGAGGCCTCGGCGTCGTTGACAGAGTCAATCCAAGCCTGACCGGCGGCCTTGAGCTCGTCGGACGGACCGTCAGCGGCGATGATCTCCTGCGTAGCAGCGATCAGCTTCTTCTGAACGGCCTCGTAGCCAACGGCCATGCCCAGACCGTGCTCGGCATTGTCCTCGAACAGGGAGTTGTTCCACGCCGGGCCGTGACCGTCCTTGTCCTTGCAGTAAGGAGCGGTGGCAGCGGGGTTGCCCCAAATGGAGGAGCAGCCGGTGGCGTTGGAGATGAACATGCGGTCGCCGGCGACCTGGGTCACCAGACGTGCATAGGCGGTCTCGGCGCAGCCGGCGCAGGAGCCGGAGAACTCCAGGTAGGGCTGCTTAAACTGGCTGCCCTTGACGTTGGCCGCGATGAGCTCCTTCTTCTCGGAGACGTTCTCGACCATGTAGTCCCAAACGGGCTGCTGGTCCATCTCCTGCTCGGTGGGAACCATCTCGAGGGCGCCCTTGGGGCAGACCTTGACGCAGTTGGTGCAACCCATGCAGTCGAGCGGGGACACAGCCATAGTGAACTTCATGCCCTTGGCCTTGGGGCCCATGGCGTCGAGCGTGCGGGTAGCCTCGGGCGCGGCGGCAGCCTCGTCCTCGGTCATCGCGAACGGACGGATGGTGGCATGCGGGCACACGTAGGCGCACTGGTTGCACTGGATGCACTTGGTCTCGTCCCAGTGGGGAACGACCACGGCGACGCCGCGCTTCTCGTATGCGGAGGCGCCCAGCTCAAACTGGCCGTCGGCGCAATCGACGAAGGCGGAAACAGGCAGGCTGTCGCCGTCCATGCGATCGATGGGCTCGAGCAGGTTCTTGACCTGCTGGGCGATAGCGGACTTGGTCTCCTCGGAGAGCTCGACGGGAGCGGCATCCTCGGCGGTAGCCCAGTCGGCCGGAACCTCGAACTTACGGAAAGCGGTAGCGCCGGCATCGATGGCCTTGTGGTTGGCGTCGACGATGGCCTGGCCCTTCTTCATGTAGGACTTGGTAGCCGCGTCCTTCATGTACTGCAGGGCGTCCTCGGCGGGCAGGACCTTGGCCAGCGCGAAGAAGGCGGACTGGAGCACCGTGTTGGTGCGCTTGCCCATGCCGACCTTAGCGGCCAGGTCGATAGCGTCGATCAGATAGACGTTGACGTTGTTGTTCGCGATGTAGCGCTTGGCCACGGCGGGCATGTGCTCGGCGAACTCCTCGTCGCTCCACTGGCAGTTGACCAGGAAGGTGCCGCCCGGCTTGACGTCGCGGACCATCTTGAAGCCCTTAACGATGTAGCTGGGGTTGTGGCAGGCGACAAAGTCGGCCTTGGTCACGTAGTACGGCGAACGGATCGGGGAATCACCAAAGCGCAGGTGCGAGACGGTGACGCCGCCGGTCTTCTTGGAGTCGTACTGGAAGTAGGCCTGAACGTACTTGTCGGTGTGGTCGCCGATGATCTTGATCGAGTTCTTGTTGGCGCCGACGGTACCGTCGCCACCAAGACCCCAGAACTTGCACTCGATGGTGCCGGGGGCTGCGGTGTTGGGCGCATCCTCGGCCTCGGGCAGGCTCAGGTTGGTCACGTCATCGACGATGCCGATGGTGAACTCGCGCTTGGGCTCGTCCTTCTTAAGCTCCTCGAAGACAGCGAACGCGGACGCGGGAGGCGCGTCCTTGCTGCCCAGGCCGTAACGGCCGCCGACGACCTTGATGCCCGTCTTGCCGGCCTCGTAGAGAGCGGAGACGACGTCCTGGTAGAGCGGCTCGCCGATGGAACCCGGCTCCTTGGTGCGGTCCATGACGGCGATCTTTTTGACGGTCTCGGGGAGAACGTCGACAAAGTGCTTGATGGAGAACGGACGGAACAGGCGAACCTTGACCAGGCCGACCTTCTCGCCGTGAGCGTTGAGGTAGTCGATGACTTCCTCGAGCACGTCGCAGAAGGAGCCCATGCACACGACGACGCGATCGGCATCGGGAGCGCCGTAGTAGTTGAACAGGCCGTAATCGGTGCCGAGCTTCTCGTTGATCTTCTTCATGTAGCCCTCGACGACGGCGGGAAGCTCGTCGTAGACCTTGTTGCAGGCCTCGCGGTTCTGGAAGAAGATGTCGCCGTTCTCGTGGCTGCCGCGGGTATGCGGGTGCTCAGGGTTGAGCGCGTGATCGCGGAAAGCCTGGACGGCGTCCATGTCGCACATCTCGGCAAGATCCTTGTAGTCCCACATGGCGACCTTCTGGATCTCGTGGCTGGTGCGGAAGCCATCGAAGAAGTTAAGGAACGGGGTCTTGCCCTCGATGGCGGCAAGGTGAGCCACCGGCGAGAGGTCCATGACCTCCTGGACGTTGCCCTCGGCGAGCATGGCGAAGCCGGTCTGACGGCAGGCCATGACGTCGGAGTGATCACCGAAAATGTTCAGGGCGTGCGAAGCGACGCAACGCGCGGAGACGTGGAAGACGCCCGGGAGCTGCTCGCCCGCGATCTTGTACATGTTCGGAATCATCAGGAGCAGACCCTGAGAAGCCGTGTAGGTGGTGGTCAGAGCACCGGCGCCCAGCGAACCGTGAACGGTACCGGCTGCACCTGCCTCGGACTCCATCTCGACGACCTTGACCGGGGTGCCGAAGATGTTCTTGCGACCCTGGGCCGCCCACTGGTCGACATGGTCGGCCATCGGGCTGGACGGCGTAATGGGATAGATTCCCGCTACCTCGGTGTACGCATACGAAACATATGCGGCCGCCTCGTTGCCGTCCATAGACTTAAACTTACGCGCCATATACCCCTCTCCTCTCATATAGGTATACAGGCCCCGGCGATCGCCGGGATGTTGGCGTGATGGGATTTACGCTGTTGCTTCCAATCATCTGGCAGGCGGACTCAGCAGCAGGTACATGGCGTGGAGAGAAGGCATGCCGAGGCGAGGAGGGCTGCACGCGCTCCACAAGCCCAGCTACCCGTCTTGCACATGACCGAGCGCCGCAAAGGCCGCATGCCGGATGCTCCCGGGCACGCCCCGGCGATGGGAAGCGCCCGCAACGGAAATCCGCATGCGGGTTTATTGTACCCCGCCGTTAAGTGTAATTTCGACAAATATAGGCGGGCGGTAAAGGTTTACCTCGGGTGACCGCCAAAGGCCAGAATGGTCCCTCCATCCCCGGACGACTGGCTCTGACGCGCCAAGGAGTGTCCCCAAGTACCGGCAGGAAAGGAACGTCCCTAACTGCCGGCTAGAGGGCGCCGAGCAGGATGGCGTAGGTGGTGGATTCGCCGAGTTTGAGCTCGTCGCCGGGGTTGAGCTGGGCGGAGCGGCCGGGCTCTACTTGAATACACACACTCGTGGCCCCGTTTACCACCACGGTGCCGTTAGTGGACGACAGGTCCTCGACAAACCATGCGCCAGACTCGTCGCACCAGATATGGGCATGGCGGGCCGAGACGTCGTCGGTGATGCCGCCCTCCCCCGTTGCCAGCGCGCCGATCTCAACGCCTTCCTCACTCGGCTGAATCCAGCGCGGGACGCTCACCACGTAGCCGTTTTGCACGCACAGCAGTCCCAGCGGATGCGCCGGCGCGACCTCGTGCTCGCCCGCGACCGAAGATGTGCTCAGCGAGCGCGGCGTCGACGTGTCGCCGCCACGGGTCGCATGAGCGCGGCGGCTCGCCCGACTTGGAACTAAGGCGGGCGTGAGAGCAAACGGCATAGGGAACGAATCTTGCGGATGTACTCCTCGACGTCAGGCAGGTAAGCCCCACGAAGTCACCGGGGAGGCCCAAGCGGCCCGGCACCACTTCCAGATTCTGACCAGGGCGAGTCGTTCGCCGGTGGCTGAAGGCTCGCTCCCACCCAAAAGGGGAGATTCGCGTTGTTCCCCAATCGCTCTCGCATCTTTCATTTTGCTCGAGGTGGGCTATAAAAACTTTCCTGGTGAAAGGCGGCGATTGGTTTCCTTTCTTTCTAGAGGAGCGCGCCTGTAATCTGTTTTCATCCTAAATCAAGTTAAGATCGGACCTTCCAGAGGCAAGTCGACTCAAACTGCGAGGCTCCATGTTGGAATAAAGAGCGCTGTCGAAGTGCCAACAACACAAAGCTTGCCAGTCTCAAATAGAACCTTTTGGGAGTCCGATTGGGCCGCACACCGAATCCCCGCTGGTGGTTTTTTATAGCTGCGCAACAATAAACAAGGTTAGTGCCAGTCCAGCATGAAATTGAGGAACGTATGCATTTTTTCTCAGTAAGTGATCGTCGTTACTGCTTCGATGAGGTCACTCGCAATTGCTTTCAGGTTGACCAAGCATCAGAAGATGCGCTTCGCATATTTGAAGCATCGGGAAGAACGGTCAACTCGAAGTTGCTAACAAAGTCACTTGCTGCGAAAGGCTACGACCAAACGACCATAGCAGAACTTGAAGACGACATTGATGAGTATCAACGATTGTCTGAGCGGACTTTCTTAACAAAAGACACGCCTCGAAAACTTAGATCCATCGAACTCCACGTTTCACATGCATGCAACCTTGGTTGTAGTTACTGTTTTGCCGGTAAAGGAGATTATGGAACGTCTCCTCTGCTGATGACAGACGAGATAGCCTTCAAGGCGGTCGACTACCTCGTCGCAAGTTCATCGGAAAACGAAACGCTTGCGATCGTCTTTTTTGGTGGGGAACCCATGATTAACGAGCCGCTGATATGGAAAACGGTCGACTATTCAAAAAGAATATACCCCAATAGAAACTTTACCTATTCTATTACGACCAACGGAACGCTTTTGAATGACACTGCTGTGAATTCTTTCAAGGAGCACGGGTTTTCTGTTCTGATTAGTCTCGATGGTACAGGATGCAAGCACGATGCATCGCGCCCGTACAAGACGGGAGGCGGCTCTTTCTCCGA
This sequence comes from Collinsella sp., assembly GCA_018377855.1. Lineage (GTDB taxonomy): Bacteria > Actinomycetota > Coriobacteriia > Coriobacteriales > Coriobacteriaceae > Collinsella. The sequence goes on from JAGZYM010000005.1 coordinate 44,804, forward strand.
TATCGACAAAAACGTTCGTCGTTTTTCCGAGTCGTTCCCCTTCGGCGCAAGAGCGACCTTAACAAATAATAACTGTAACCTTGTTGAAGACTATCTTCAGTTTAAAGAGATGGGCTTCAGAAGGATTTACTTCTCGCCCGTGAGCTCATTCGATGAGAATATCAAACTCGACGAACACTCATTAAACAAAATCAGGGCGGGCCTAATAGATTTGGCGGATCAATATCTCAAACAGATTGATCAAGGGGAAAAGCCCTTGTTTAGAACATTGAAAACTGCAGTTGATTTGATTATGAGTAACAGGATCGCCTTTGTCGGATGCGGGGCTGGCAGGCGTTTTATTTCCGTGACTCCCGAAGGGGACGTATACCCCTGTCACAGGTTTGTCGGGATGATGCGATTCAAAATGGGCAACATCGTCACCGGAATTGACGAAACTAGGTATATTGAAAACTGGAGTCAGGGTGTCGAAAAAAGAATTGACTGTACGGACTGTTGGGCTCGGTCTTTCTGTGGTGGGGGCTGTAGCTGGGAGGCTGCAGACGAGCACGGCTACTTGCCCAAGAGTCTACACCCTGCATCATGTGAATATAGAAAAATGTGCTACGAGATGGCTTTTGACCTTATTTCCCGCCACTCATCTTCGCAGGAGAAAAATCAACGAGAAGCTACTGTATCGGAATAAGCGGTTCAGCGCATTGCTGTCACCATTGTGGAGGTGTTCGTTCTTCTGATTACCGTCTGCGAAGCTTATTGCTACATTCGCCGAAACCATTCTAGAAATATGGTGAACTAGACATCTTGGTTTGTTATACACAATATTGAGGTTTTTCTGCACTCAAAGGGAGGTAGTCGTGAAGCATATTCATCCGATTAATCCAGGAAGTGGCGACGAGGCAGGCGTGAAGCCGATGTCTTTTGACTGCCTCTTGGGCATTACTGACATCTGTACTGTTTATGATAAAGCAGATGGCTGTGGTGCATACGATTACTGCGACTATGACATGGATGGCGGCAGCATCTGCGTTGTAGATCACTGTGGCATTGATCAAACGTAGTCTCTAATTGGATTAAGGTGAGGAGCTGTTATGAAGCATATCCATCCTGTTGGTTCAAATGAACATCCTCCCGTTGAGCCTTGTTGTCTTGGAGTTGATATATGCAATTATTACGACATCGCCGAGTGCCCTGTTGCGGATTGGTGCTATGTCGATAAAGAATCAAGCTGTGTTTTGCCAGCAGATTGGTGCGATCCAGTTGACGAGTAGTTTTGTGGCTAGGAACTATTTGGTCCAATTCAGAATAAGATGGGAACAAATACCAAAATCTCGTGTCTGGGAGGAGTTATGCCATTATTGCAAGGTCTCGTTGGATTAGCCTTTATACTTGCGTTATATCTGGCACCTTTTTTAATTCTATTCTTCATTATCCGACTCTTTCTTCGGAGAAAATAGGAGTGTCACGCAAACATTAGCGTAGCTTTCTTCCAATATGAGCCGAGCATTGGCAAGTGGAATAAGAAGCCCGACCGTTCGCCACATGAAAGTGATCGGACGGGCTTCTCTATTTAACCCGGGCCGCCACCCATAGCGGCTTTCCAAGCGTATTCTCAGTGCAAAGCAATCGTCAGTTTAATCCTATGCGCTGATACCGCATTTCATTTGTTCGGCTCGAATTCTACGGCCTGGCAACCCTCGCACTCTCCGGCAAATGGATTGAACGCGAAGGCAGAGATGATGTGTGCGTGGACATCGAGGCTGCTGTAGGCAACATACTGGGACATGGACCCCCGCTGCGCGTGGTATGCGGCCCGGCATATTCATTGCCGTCCAACCCCGTGTAGTTGCAGCAAAGGGTGGAACCTCAATGCTCAGCTCATGTTGTCCGTGGGACACGAGAATCGTAAGTACACTTTGGTGCGATTCTCACGCTGATACTGAGCCACCTGGAATAAGATACGTCGCGACAACACTTCGCTTCACCTCTGTCTCGACAAGATGACGTAGACTAAAGTTTCCTTTAGTAAGAGAACGAGAACTATATCTGAAAGCGTTGCGATGGCGTGAAGGCACCGAGTCCGAACCGCCTGAATGCTACGTGCATCTGCATCGCCTTTTTGTTATCTCTGCCAGTTGGGTAGCACTACACTTGTCATCATTTACCCTGGTACATGCTGCCTAAATCCACTACCCCTTCTACCGCGCCGACCATCTCGTCATCGTGAGAGACAACGATGATCAGCTGGCTTTGCTTGTTGCGCTTAACATAGGCCGCAAGCTCGGCGCGGCTTACAGCGTCTAACCCAGTCGTGGGCTCGTCGAGTACCAAAACTGACGACTTGCGTGAAATCGCCGACCATAAGTACACTCGGCGCAGCTCACCGCCCGAAAGCGCGGAGCAACGTTTCCCGAGCAACTCCTTCACGCTGTTTTCCAACGAAAGTAGGCCATCTACACCCCGGTGATAGGAAGAAAAGGGCGTGTCGAAATACTCTAACAGCTCTTTCACCGTTTCGTCCGGCGCGAAGCACGACTGTGGGCAGCACGATATCTCTCTCGCACGTATGTAATCCAAGTCGCATTCTTCGATTGGCACGCCGTTGTATTTTACTTTGCCTTTCGATGAGTATAGCCCGAGCATCAAGTAAAGAAGTGACGTCTTGCCTCTTCCGTTTTCCCCAACTATGCAATATGTACCAGGACCGGAAAACTTGAAAGAAAACCCGCCGAGGACCTCTCGGACAGATCCGTCTGGAAGGGCAACCGAGAATTCCAAATCAGATACCGAAATGTCATTTATTTCATCGAGTTTAGCTAAATCGGTCCGATTCCACCCCGATCTCTCCTTTTCTCTCGTCGCGATAGCCGTCCTATCCCATGATGCTTTGGCATCTTGATAGGATTTGAACAATGACATCATACTTTTCAAAGTCTTAAAGAGAACCGCGAAGTATGTACCGATGATAGTGTACTCGCCTATTGACATAGTTCCGTTAATGATTCGTACTCCGGAAACAACAAGTATCACCGCTTGAAACAACGCTGCGAAAAGACCATCGAGCGATGTCAGAGAATATGATAGCTTTCCGGAGCGCAAAACTTTGGGAAAATAGCTCTTAAACCCAGCGTCGAGCGCTTGTTCGCTCTTGCCGTACGAAGATGTCAGTTGAATGTTGAGAATCTGATTAAGCTGCGATGCAATTGCGGCGTAAAAGGCGCTGTCCGCCTCTTTCTTCTCATACGTGACCCTATACAAAAGATTCCTCAACCCAGTAATTACACAGAAATACACGATGAGGAGAATGATGGAAAACACCGCGAGAGTTGAATCAATTGACCATATGATAAGCAATACGATGGGAATGGCTACAATGGACAGCGGCGCACTGATAAAATTCGCCAAAACGAAGGATGAGACCACGCTGGAGTCGGAAATAATCCGTTGCGTTGTATAGGCTGGATCGATGGTCCGACTCACCAAGTAATCGTCTCTTTCAAAACGCAAGACGGCCTCCCTGAGAAGATCAAAGGAAAGTCTCGTGGTTATGCGAATGGAAAGTGTTCCTGCAAAATAAGTAAAGAGGGTGGAGAAAACTCCTATTGACGCAACCAGGAGCGCGAAGAGTACGGCGTCTCTTTCGCTGCGGTTACCGAGAAGAAAATCTAAGAATTTCCCGTTCACGTATGGCATGGCATAGGAGAGAGCGGTTCCAATCACCGTGATAGCAATGAAGACGAAAGCCCCTTTTGCTCTGATGAACCTCGAGAGAACGCATCGAATCAAGGAAGGCCCCAATCTACCCGCCACAAAACATCAATCACTGATACCTTACACCTCAACACAACAGGAGCGAAGATTTGCCAATGAGACTGCTTTAAGATTGCCTTGGGCCAATACGATCTCAAGCTCTTCCTACAAGAGAGTCGGAATCGGACATCTCCTCCGACGAACCTGGCAATCGGGCGGTTGAAATATCTTTTTCAACCGCCCGATTGCCACAATAGATTTGAGCATCCGCCCACAAACGTCCGCGTTTTATACCCATCAAATCCTTTGCCTTTTGTCGTCTAGACTAGAAAAATCGCTCGAAATAACGCAACCGGCCTGCTCGCTTGAAGAAACCTAAGCCCGTAACGTAGATGTGCAAACTTCCGAAACGCCTTGCGCGGCATAGTGCGTATAAACTTCGTCAACCGCCTCAGAAATATCTGAGTATCGCGCCGGGTCAAAAGCATACGATGTCGCAGCTATACCCTGCACCCATTCGGAACGCGGATTAATTGAATAGCCACACAGCATCATCATACATGCATCTAGACCTGATTTCCCAAGTATCCGACGTATTGATGAGAGCATCGCGGGTCGCCCCTGCACCATCGTCGTCACCCCTATTAGCAGTATTTACCGTTTTTCTCTAAATGCGTATCGCCACCCTTAAGAATACGAAGTGTTTTATCCAGACCCGATTGTCCTCCATCTCAAACGAAGGGATAAGGAATCTCATCCGGAATCGGCAGTAACGGAGGATTCACAACGACAAGCGAAAAACATGAGTCATCTCTCAGAGGGGAGTAAAGGCTCCCCTCAAGCACCCTAGTTTCGTCATCCAAAGAGTTGATGGCAGTGTTTTTCTTACAAAGGTCGACAACAAAAGGGTTGATTTCTACAGATGTTACATCCATGCCACAGTTGGTAAGTATCAGGCCCTGTATTCTGGGGCCAGAACACAAATCGAGAGCCTTCCGTGCGCTCTGCGGTGTAAGGCGCCAATCTCAGCAAATCTGTCCCACAATACTGCGCTGAAGAACAAGACGGAACCCCTGAGCCAAACTCCCCTATACCTTATTAAGGCTAAGACAGGCAAGTTCACGCACCCGGCATATTCCAGAATAACATCCTATTGTTTTAGATGCTCTACAAGCATGAACAGCCGCGAATCGGAAAGATCTTCTAGTTTCGCCCCGACTGACCGCCAAGGGCCAAAATGGCCCCTCCATCCCCGGGCGACTGGCTCTGGCGCGCCGAGGAGTGTCCCCAAGTGCCGGCAGAAAAGGAACGTCCCTAACTGCCGGCTAGAGGGCACCGAAGAGAATGGCGTAGGTAGTGGATTCGCCGAGCTTGAGCTCGTCGCCGGGATTGAGTTGGGCGGAACGGCCGGGCTCGACCTGAATGCAGACGCGCGTGGCCCCGTTTACCACCACGGTTCCGTTGGTGGACGACAAGTCCTCGACGTGCCAGATATTTTGAGCATCGCACCAGATATGGGCATGGCGGGCCGAGACATCGTCGCCGACGTCGGTAATATCGCCCTCACCAGTGGCCAGCGCGCCAATCTCAACACCCTGCTCACTCGGCTGAATCCAGCGCGGGGCGCTCACGACAAAACTGTTTTGTACGCGCAGCAAGCCCAAGGGGTGCGCCGGGGCGGGTTCGCGTTCGCCCGCGGTCATCGACATGCCAAGCGAACGCGGCGTGGATGTGCCTCCGCCACAGGTCGCGTGCGCGTAGTCGATGGCATAGTTCACCGAGGACCGCACATCCGCCGAACAACCGACGGCGACAAACAGCACCAGCACGGCCTCGGCGCGCTCGGCGGGCATGAGTTCCGCCGCCTGGGACAGGCGATCGAGCGCGTTGCGATAGAGATTCGTGTCCTGGTGGCACTCTTCGAGCGCGCGTACCATCGGTTCACCTGCAGGACCGCACACCATATTGATCACAGCCGTGGAGTCCATGGGATTGCGCTGGCGCAGGGCCAGTTGCGACATAATACGCGCAGCCGAGGTACCGTATTCGGCAAAGTAGCGCTGCTGAAGCGTGCCGACCGGCGCGCGAACGATAAAGCGGGAAACCCAAGAGCGATCGGCGGCTCGGCTCTGCGGGCTGCGGCCGTCGGCGAGCGGACGGGACGAAAGCACCAGGCCGCACAGCTCGATATGGCTCAGATGCGCCGCGCGCTTAAAGATGTCAAACATGGCCCCGCATGGGGTGAGCTCAACTTGAGATGCCATGACCTAGGCCTCCTTGGTCGTAGAAATAGAATCGGACGATACTTCGACAGGTACGCCAAAAGTACGGGCAGCTGCGGCTCCACCGGCAAGCGGAGTCGCCATCTGGGCTTTTGTGCGTCGCGGTGCCGAAGCGGGAAGTTCAAAGGCAAAGCCCATCGCAAGCAAAAACCACGTAAGCGTATAGGTTGCAACCAGAGCGGCAACAAGGCCGCCCATCACGGCGCGTTGGGAAAATACGCTACATGCAGCCACAACCAGCACCGGAACCTCGCAGGCAGAAAGCGCAAGCACACCCTGCAGGAACCCCGAGCGCCGATCGCGCGCAAGCGCCCCCGCGGCAACGCCGGCTATGCCTGGCAGCGCCAACGCCAGTGCGGCAATAATACCCGGTAGCGACCCAGACCACACGAGCGATCCCAAAGTCGCCGTCACGCGAGTGCCCGACGCCAGCAGCGCGGCCGAAACCACGACCACAGCCCAAACCACGCCACAGACGACCGTCGCGCCGACCATCAGCGTGCGACGAACCGCGCGGCCGGACGCATCCATGGGGCACGGCGTGAGCGGCTCGCCGCGGAGCGAACGACCGACATTTTGCGCATAGTGGTCACAAAACGCCGAGAGCGCCGCCTCGACCGCCGCCGGCTCGGGACGATCTTTTTGATGGCTGGACAGACAGGCCATCACCACGTCGAACAGCTGGGCATCGACAAACGCCAGCGCATCGCGTAGCTCTTCGGAATCCGGCTCAAGCCCCAGCTGCTGGGCCTGCTCGGCCGCGGCGAGCGCCACATCGGGCTCACGGCGAAGCAGCTGAGTCAAATCACAACCGGGCGCATGGACACCGATGGGATAGTCGGGTCGCGTGTCCATCTTGAGACGATAGGGGCTCGCGATGTCGCGCGTCTTTTTGCGCGAACCCGAGGTGCCCGAAGTGCCCGGCGCGGCTTCGTATGGCGCGACGCCGGCAATGAGCTCGTAAACCGTGCTTGCCGCGGCATAGACGTCAATCGCCGGCGACATACGCAAAGCGCGCAGGTCGGGAATATCGTCGGTGAGCATCTCGGGCGGGGCATAGGCAACCGTCGCGCGACGCAGCGTGGCATAACGCTCCGTAAACGACGCCTTGCCGCCGGTACCGGCCACGGCCGACGCAGGCTCGAGCGCCAGCGACGAGCCAAAGTCGATCAGGCACAGGTCAAAGGTGCCCTCGGCAAGCTGCCGGTCAAGCGGCAGGCGCGCCGTGCGCACCATAATATTAGCGGACGAGATATCGCGATGGACAAAGCCCTCGCCCACCAGGCTCATACGGCAGAGCAGATCGAACAGGTCGCGACCCAGACGCGCCGCCACAAGCGGCGACAGGCGTCCGGCATCGCCCACGGCAAGTCGCGAACGCAAGCGGGCAAGCGTCTCGCCCTCGACCCATTCCATGACAATTGCAGGCACACCGTCGACCTCGCCCCAGCCATAGAGGCGGGGAAAGCCCTTAAGGCCCGAAAGGGCGCGATGGCATTCGTATTCCTCGCGAAACGCCGCCTTGAACTTGGCGACCAGCGCCTCGTGAGCGGCATCGTCGTCAAACTCATCGCGCGTCGGCAAGATGAGCTGCTTGAGTGCCACGGCCTCGCCTTGGGCGTTGACGGCACGCGTCACGCGGCCGATACCGCCACGGCGCATGGTGGCATCGTCGGCAAACAGCATCGTAAAACGACGCAGATAGGCAGGCAGTTCGTCCTGACCGAGCGCAATGGCCGGCTCAAACCCGTCGACACGCGCCAGGCGCAGGCCGACCATGGGATCGCGACCGAGCGATTGTGGTGTGGTGGATGCAAGATCGGTCATCATAGGGCAAGCGCCGCCACGTTATTGTTGAAGTTACCGAGTGCGACGTCATCATCGCCGTAATGGCCGACCCATTGACATAGGTTGGTATAACAGCCCCACAGATTGGCATACTGCTGATACCACTTTGACCGGGGCGAGAATGTCTGACGACCGAACTCGGCTCGAATGACAAACATCTCCCCGACCAGGCTGTCGCACGGCCTGGGATCTCCCGTAGAGTTATAGGTCGAGACCACGTCATTGGCACGAGAAACATAACCGTCGAGCATGTTGTACTTGGTCACAAGCCAACTGTGAATGCTCTCTTCCTCAGCAGCGGAAAGGCCACCGGAGTTTGCATCGTTGTCAGTGTTGCCGCCCGTCGAGCCGCCGTTTCCAGACCCTCCGGTAGAGGAACCCGACCCAGAGCCGCCGCCCGAACTCGATGAATCCGAGCCGGAGCCAGAAGTATCCGAGCTACCGGGCTTTCCGGACTGCTGGGCGTCCTGCTCCTTCTGCTGCTCGACCTTATTCACCGTTGCCGCCACGCTATTGTTGGACAACCGATCGATGATCTTGGTGTTGGTGAGCACGATGGTTTTGCCATTGGCAAGCGTGACTTCGTTGTCCGGGGCCTCGGCGCCGTCCGCATCGTCGGTGCCAAACACAATATGCCCGACCACACTTGCCCAAGCATATCCAGTCGTGGTGCCCAGATCACTTTTGACCTCATGCCCCACGCGCGGTTCGCGTGCGGCATGCGCCTGCATCATGGACGGCACGGTCATGCCATAGGCAGAAACGCCAGCTATGACCAGCACCAGCGAGCACGATAGCAGTGCGTACGCCCGCGGCGCCAAGCCCAGTCGGCGTCGTATGCGCACCGCGGCGCCGCGCTTTGTCTGAGTGCCACCGGGCCGCATGCGTTCTCCTCCAACAAAAACACGCCGCTCAGAAGCGGCGCATTCATTCGAATCCATATTTGAGTGTATCAGCGAACCAAAAAGGTTGCGCAACGAATGGACAAATTAAGGATGCGAGCGGAAGCATCCATGCGATAAGCGGACACGAAGCATCTTTGTTGCACAACAAACTCACAGTCGCACGGGGAAATTATGACTACCCCGTGCGTCGCGAGGAAAACATACGGCAGGAGCAGGCTCGCCACCTAAATCGCGCGGCGGGCCTCGATGGCGCGGCCAAGCGTAAGCTCGTCGGCATACTCCAAGTCGCCGCCCACGGGAAGGCCGCTTGCCAGACGCGACACCTCGACGCCCAACGGCTTGATGGTACGGGCCAGATAGCTCGCCGTGGTCTCGCCCTCGATGTTGGGGTTGGTGGCGATGATGACCTCGTGGATGTCCTCGTGGCCCAAGCGTGCCAGCAGCTCTCGAATGTGCAGCTGCTCGGGGCCAATCTTGTCCATGGGACTGATCACGCCGCCCAATACGTGGTAGAGGCCGTGGTAGCTGCCCGTGCGCTCAATCGCCTGGACATCGCGCGGCTCGCCCACCACGCAAATGCGAGTGGTATCGCGCATCGGGTCCTGGCAGATGGAGCACTCGTCGGCCGTGGCGTAGTTAAAGCAGCGGCTGCAAAAGTGGACCTCCTGCTTGACCTCCAGGATGGCCTCGGCCAGGCGGCGCGCCTCCTCGGCGTCGGCCTCCAACAGGTAATAGGCGATGCGCTGGGCCGACTTGGGACCAATGCCCGGCAGACGGCCCAGCTCATCGAGCAGTTTTTGCAGACTGTGATTTGCACTCATATATATGCGTGTCTTAGAACGGCATGCCCGGGATGTTGAGGCCGCCGGTGATGGCGCCCATCTGCTTGTTGGCGAGCTCGTTAACGCCGCGGACGGCCTCGTTGACGGCAGCCATGATCATATCCTGCAGCATATCGACGTCCTCGGGATCGAGGGCATCGGGATCGATGGTGAGGTTGACGAGCTCCATCTCGCCGTTAACGGTCACCTTGACCATGCCGCCGCCGGCAGAGGCGTCGACGGTCTGGGACTTGAGGTTCTCCTGCGCGGCGGCAAGCTGCTCCTGCATCTTGCGAGCCTGCTTCATCATCTGCTGCATGTTCATACCGGCCATGATGGCTCCTTTACGTGCGGCCGCACGCCGAGCTGCAAGGGCAGCCGGAGCACGGCGGGACTTTCAAACTCAAAAATCGTACCACGGCGCGAGGCCAGCGAGCGGGGCGGACGTGTTACCTCAGTCGATATACATGTCCTGGAGCGCAAGCCGCACCCATAGATTATGCAAAGTTGAATAATTCGCATCTGCATAATATTTAAAGCTAAATCTTGTAGAGCCGGAATCCGACATTTAATGCGTACCACTAAATGGCTAAATGCCGAGCCACTACTCGAGGCGGCGCTCATGACGGCGAGGTATAATTTGATTGCCATAGATAGCAATTTGGAGGTACCCCATGAATGCCCCCGACGTGCTCCAAAACATCCGCTCAAAACACCCCGTTGCATATGTGGTTCTCTATCTCTTTGTCGGCTGGGCATTGCTGGTTGTCATCACCCATGCCATAGCCTTTGGAGCAGAACTGCTGATAGTCAGCTCGGACCAGCCCATCGTCAAATGGGAAGCGACCGATGAGTGCACCGACGGAACTCGAACCATTTACTACAACAGCCCGTCCCTCTACCAAGAGTTCAAGGTCAAGATAAAGGACTCCAAGATTGTCGATGCCGAACCAGGCGCTTTCTTGACAATCGGAGCAACCCTCAACGCCGAGCAAGTCGAGTACACGGACAGCCATGCGACGTATCGTATCGACCTCAGCATCCTAGGGCGACCGTCACGCACCTGTCTGCTCGAATGCGAGATACGCGGCACCACACTACACATGTCCGAAATACAGATGCGCCCGGACAAGGGGTCCTCTTCTTGAGCAGTATACCCGCCTGCGCAGCTACTCCACCGGCTTGAAGATGGTGGCCTGGCCAAAGACGCTGCGGATGAGGGCCTTGGCCTCGTCCTCGGTCTGCGGGATGCTCGGGGCTGCGCCCTGATGGCCGAAGGGGCTGCCAGCACCGGGATTGGATTCCCAGGGAGCGGCGGGGACGTCGTCGTTTGCAGAGGCTGCGGGTGCCACAGCAGCGGCCTTGGTCGCGGACGCCGCACCCGGCACGTCGAACGGGGGCAGATCGTCCCCGCCGGCATCGGCAGCAAAACCACCGACCATAGCATCGTCGTAGGGCACCTGCTCGGATTCCCATGGCGCAGCCTGCGCAGGCGGCTGAGCCATGGGGACGGACGCGCGCTCGGGCGCTCGGGGCGCGGGCTCGGTCGGGAGCTTGCCCGTGGCAGGAGCACCGGCAGGGTTGTCGGAGCGCAGCCAAGGGGCCTTGGCCAGGTCGGATGACTTGGGCGCAGGCGCGGCAGCGGACTTGGGCGCGGGGATCGGAGCAGCCGGTTTGGGCGCAGCGGGTTCAGGCGCCGACGGGGTCGGTGCCGCTACCGGCGCCGCTTTTGGCTGCGTCGCGCTGGCGCTCGAGGATGCAGGGGGCACCGAGGACACGGGTTGCGGGTCCGCAGATACCGCAGCCCGTGCAGATGGAGAATGCTCCTCATGTTGAGGAGCCGGCGTGCCACCCCCATCCAGGACATAGTCGACGGTACGACGACCGAAGACCGCGCAGACCGTCGGCAGGACCACCGACTGCGTATCGGCGCGACCGAGCATCTTGATGGCAAAAGTCGAACCCGCGGGGAACGAGACCGTGAGCTTGGAGCCGTCGTCGGCCGTGGCGCGGGCGTTGAGCAAAAGCCCTGCGTAGGAGGCCTGACGAGCCTTGACGCGCTCGACGACCTCGGCCCATTTGCGCTGGAGCTCGCCGGCGTCCTCAACCGCGGGGGTCTCGGCAGCACCGGCGGCGGCAACCTGGGCGGCGTTGTTGGGCTTGGACACCGACACGGTCGATGCAGCAGGCGCGGAAGCCGGAGCCGCAACGGGCTGAGGTGCAGGCGTTACAGGTCTGGGCGCCGGCGCAGGAGCCGCGGACTTGGTCGCAGGCTGGGCAGCCGGAACAGCAGCGCCGCGGTCCCAAGGCATGCCGCCCTGATGCGCGGACGTAGCAGCGGGAGCGGCAGATGCCACAGGGGCAGCAGCCCGGGCACCCGAGATCAGCGTCGGCTGCTGGACAGCGGGTGCGGATGCAGCAGGCGCACTCGCTTGAGCAGCAGCCACGCTCGCCGGCACGGCGCCGTTGGCAACCATGGCCTCCAGGCGTGCCACGCGCTCGGCCAATGCCTCAATCGTTAAATCAGCCTCGGGACGTGCCAGACGCGTGCAGGCGATCTCGAGCACCAGGCGCACGTCGCTCGCACCCCTCATCTCCAGTGCGGCATCGTCGAGCACTGTCAGCACACGGGCCAGGCGGTCGGCAGGATGCTCGCCAAAGGCAGCGGCCTCGGCAGCAAGCGCCTCGGCCTGCTCGGAGCCGCCCTCAAACAGCTCGGCACGGGCACCGGCAACGCAGGCAACATACACGTCGCGCACATGCGCCACCAAGTCACGCGTCAGCTCAAGCAGGTCATTGCCCTCCTCGACCTGTGCGCGAATGAGCCCATACAGCTCGGCGACATCGCGATCAGCAATGGCGCGCGCAAACTCGCCTAGAATCTGGTCCGAAACTTCGCCCAAAAGCGAACGGGCATCGTCCGCATGCACGGCGCCGTTGCCAAAAACGCTCAGCTGCTCCAGCGTGGAGAGCGCGTCGCGCATGCCGCCCTTGGCATGGCGCGCCACGATAGCCAGCGCCTCGTCGTCGTAATCGAAGCCCTCCTGCTCGCACACGTATGCCAGGCGGCGCTCGATATCCTCGTTGCCGATGCGATGGAAATCGAAGCGCTGGCAGCGTGAGAGGATGGTCTCCAGAATCTTTTGCGGGTCGGTGGTGCACAGCACAAAGATCACGTGCGCCGGCGGCTCCTCGAGCGTCTTGAGCAGCGCGTTAAACGCCGCCGTCGTGAGCATGTGGACCTCGTCGATGATATAGATCTTGTACTTGCCACGCACCGGGGCAAAGTTGACGGAGTTGATGATTTCCTCGCGCACGTTGTCTACGCCGGTACGGCTTGCGGCATCGAGCTCGTAGACATCGGGGTGGTTGCCCTCGGCGATGAGCTCGCATTCCTCACAGGTGCCGTCGGGCATGCAGCCGCTCGCACCCTCGGCGCGCGCCGCCTCGGCATTGCGACAGAGCAGCGCCTTGGCAAGAATACGCGCCATGGTGGTCTTGCCCGTGCCGCGCGGTCCGCAGAACAGGTACGCATGGGACAGGCGCCCCTCGGTGATGGCGTGCTCGAGCGTCGAGACGATATGCTGCTGGCCCACCACGGAGTCGAAGGTGAGCGGGCGATACTTTCGGTACAACGATTCCATGGGTGCTCCCCCGGGTATACTGAGTCTTGTTGCCGCGGCGGCCATGCGGTCGCACGGCATACTGCATCCATAATAACCCGTACGGCGAGCCCGCCGCGATAGGAGTCCAAAGAGCATGGCAGACGCAGAGAGCAACCTCGTTCCCTCCGAAGCAGCCGACCAGGTCGAGGTCGCGCTCGAGGAGCAGGCCGCAGCCGACGACGGCATTCTGTACCTCAACGAGTACCAGTACGAAAACGACCTCGTCACCGACTTTGCGCGCCTGGTCGCCTCGCCCAGGCGTCGCGGCTCGCTGTATGTCGCCGCGGCAATTGCCGCGCTCATCGGCATCGGCATGCTGGTGGCCGGCGGCAACTGGATCAAGTTCGGCGTCGTCCTAATCGTATTCGGCGCCTTTTTGGCCTGGTGGAGCAAAAATCTGCACCATACGCTCGCGCGCGACTTTATCGAAGCCGTCGAGGCAGACGAGTCCATGGGCGGCCGCTACCGCCGCGTCGCCGCCAACGAGGACGGCCTGATGGTCTGGGGCAAGAGCGGCAAGTCGCAGTTCTTCCCGTTTGAGAAGCTCGACCATGTACTCGACGGCGAGCGCATCTTTGTGGCCATGTTCGCCGACCAGGGCGTGACGATCCCTAAGGACACCTTTGTGCGTGGTGATGCCGAGCAGTTTGGCTCCTTCCTCAAGACGCGCATCAACAAAAAGCTGCGCATCGAGACCAAACGCAAAAAGATGAAGGCCGAAAAGGCCGCTGCCAAGGCCAAGCAGGAAAGCGAGCCTAAGAATGCAAAGGCCAAACAGCGCAAGCAGAAGAAGAACAAGAAGAAGCGCTAAGGCCAAGTCAGATAGGCCACCTCGCCCCGCTACCTTCACCATGCACCCGAGCGTGCTACACTAGCAGCATCTATGCCACCGCGAACGGCTCGGCTCCGCGCCCGCCGCTCGCAAACGAACTTTAAACGCACGAGGGTTGGCCATGCCGCTTTTCTCGCAACATACCGCCCGGTTCTCGCCGGACGTTCCCTTGGAGGGCACCAGCTCTCGCGAGCTGCTCAAGCGGTTTCAGCCGCTCGAGACGCTCGCGACCGGCGGTTTTGGCTCCATCGAGATTTGCCGCGACACGCACCTGCGCCGTCGCGTCGCCATTAAGCGCATCCCCCTCACAGGCGGTGCCGGCATGCCCGCCAGCGACATCATGGATGTCCTGCGCGAGGCACACACCGCTGCCATGCTTCAACATCCCAATATCGTGCAGGTTATCGACTTTACGCACGATACCGCCTATGCCTACCTCGTCATGGAATATGTCGACGGCATGTCGCTCGCCGACTTTTTGCATCGCGTGGACGGCCATTCGCTCACCTTTGACGAGGCCGCGGCAATTGCCGACGCGCTGGGCCAGGCGCTCACCTTCGCCCATAGCAACGGCGTGCTCCACCTGGATATCAAGCCCGCCAACGTGCTCATCGACCACTCGGGCAATGTAAAGCTCACCGACTTTGGCATGGCGCGGCTGTCGTCTGCCGGCGGCTTTGGCGGCTCGCGCGGCGGCACCATCGGCTACATGCCACCCGAGCAGCTCGACATCGAGACTGGCACGGTTGACGAGCGCGCCGATGTCTTTGCCCTCGCCTGCGTGATCTACGAGGGACTGTGCGGCAGCGCCCCCTTTATGGCCGCCACGCCCGCCGACTCGCTCGGCCGCATCATCGGCGGTGCCACCTACCCCAGCGAGCTCATCCCGCACTTTCCCCCGGGAGCCGAGGCTGCGCTCATGAGCGCCCTCTCCCCCATGCCGCAAGACCGCCCCAGCAGCATCGAGGCATTTTGCGACCAGCTGCTCGCCGGCTTGGGCAGCGTGCGCGAGGGCCGTCGCAGCCTAGAGCAGATGGTGGGCGAGCTGTCGGATGACGAGCGCACGGCAGACGATATCGAATCGCTGCCCTATGAGGACGACACCATCGAGGTCGACCCCGCACTCGGCTGGGCCGGCACGCGCTGGGGCCACGCGCGCGATTACACCATGCGCGCCATCTCGGCGCTAACGTGCGGCGCCTTTAGCTTTTTGATCATGCAGACGGCTGGCGTCGCGGCGCTTCCCGGACTTATTGCCGCGGCCATCGCGATTGGGGCGGCCGCCGGCCTGGCCCCGCAGATTGGCTCGGCTATCTCGGCCGTGGGCTTTTTGGTACTTATGGCCAACGCCACCATGCAGGCGCAGGGCATCCTGTCGATGCTGCCCGTCGCGGTGCTCTTTGCCGCCACCATGTCCGGTTGGTGGATCGCCTGGGGCCGCACCGAGGCCGCCGCGAGCGCTGCGCTCACCTGCGCGGTGGCACTTGGCTGTCTAACGGGCGACGTCCTCCTTGCCGCCGGGGTCGCCACCGGCATCGCGGCCTTTTGGCTCGGCCCGGCAAGCGCCGCGGCCGCCACGGGGATGGGCGCGCTTTTTGGCCGCCTGGCTACGGTTGCGCTTTCCGCCGGAGGCGTGCTGGGGCTCGGCGATGTTGCCGCAGCGCTGGGAGACATGCTCTTCTGGGCTGCCGTCGTGCTTGTCGCGGCGACAGCTGCACTGACATCTCTGCTGCTCAACGTCCATGCCAAGCGTGCCGAGCAGGGCTCGAACCTGACTGCAATCGCTGCCATCGCCGGCTGCGGAATAGGCTCCGCGGCGTCGCTCTGTCTTGCACACCATATGGAAATTGCCAGCCTTGCGGCCGCGGTCGTCGTCAAGGCGGCGGTTGCGGGAACCCTATCCTCTATAATTGTTGGGATATGCCTATATTTGCTCGGATACCAAAGAACCTATACGGAGAGTGATCTTTCGTGAACTTCCTGAACATCTTCGAGGACCACGTGGCCGGCATCTTCGGTGCCACCCGTGCCCCGTTCTCCTTTAAGAAGCTTGCCAAGCAGGCCGCTCGCGACATGGAGGATCAGACTCTGGTGATCAACGGCGTCAACACCGCGCCGGCACTCTATACCATCCTGATCGCCGCCGACGACGATCCCATGCTCGCCCCGTTCTACCCCGAGCTTTCGCGCGAAGTCCGCGAGTTTGTGAAAGCACAGGCCGAAAAGCGCCGCTATGTGTTTGTCGGCGAACCCCTCGTTCGCTTTATGATCGACCCGCAGCTGCGTGCCGGTAAGTTCTCGGTCTTTGCCGAGAACGTCGATGCCCCCACGCTCGGTCGTCTGTACGAGGAAGAGCGCGCCTACCAGAATGGCCTGGGCCAGAACAACTCGGCCGCAAGCCGCGCCGCCAGCGCTCCCCGCGCCGGCAAGCAGCAATTCGCCGCTCCGCAGCAACAGCACCCCGCCGCCATGCCCCAGCAGCCGACGCCCCGCGCCGTCGCTCCCGACCCGCTCGCCGTGGCCGATCCCTTTGCGCCCAACGTCCCCGACCCCGCCGCCGCGCCCATCCCCGTGCCGCAGACCGTCTCTCGTGACGCCCTCGCCGGTATGGGCGGAGCCGCCGCAACCGGCGCCGCCGTGGGCCTTGGCGCCGCGGCCGGTATTGCCTCCAACATGGCGAGCACCCGCGCCCCGCAGCGCCCGCTCGCCCAGCTCGTCGACGTAGTGAGCGGCGAGAGCCACAGCATCACTTCCGCGCAGGTGACCATCGGTCGCGAGCGTTCGGTTTCGGACATCGCCCTGCGCGACCCCAACGTGTCGCGCCGTCACGCCCAGCTCACCTTTACCGGTTCGGACTGGTCGATCGAGGACCTCAATTCCACCAACGGCACGCTCGTCAACAACCGCCGCATCACGCGCTGCCCGCTGCGCAACGGCGATCTGCTGACGTTTGGCCTGAGCACCTTTGAATTTAGGGGATAGTCGCTTATGAACATCGATATCGTCCTTTTTGCAGGCCGCATCGTCCTGGTTGCCCTGCTCTACATCTTCCTGTTCGCCGTCATGAAAACCGGCGTGGGACTCGTACGCGGCCAGCGCCGCGACTCCGCTATCTGGACGATCGATGTGGACAAGGGTCCGCGCGGCATCCGTGGCATCCATGTAGACATGCTCGGCCCCGTCATCGTGGGCCGCTCGCCGTCCTCGGACATCTGCATCAACGAACCGTTTGTCTCGGCCTCGCACGCACGCTTTTCGCTGCAGGGCCCGGCACTCATCATCGAAGACCTCAACTCGCTGAACGGCACGCTCGTTAACGGCCGTCAGCTGGTGGAGCCCGCAACGCTGCGCGAGGGCGATGAAGTCCAGATTGGCGACGTGGTCATGAAGGTGAACCGTCGATGATCGACGAGGAGAACAAGTCCGCAACCATGCCCGAGACGCCAACTGCCCCCGCAGCTGCGCCGGCTCATGCCGCTCCGGCGCGCCCTGCGACCGTGGAGCCCGAGGACACCGTGTTCTCCCTGCCTCTTTCGCATGTAACTCAAGAATATCCGGCACTCGTCGATGACGAGGACGCCGACACCGAGCAGCTCGACGCCCCCATCGGCGCGCACGCTGCCGAGCAGTCCGCGGAACCGGAGGCAACGCCCGCACCGGCTCACTTTGCCGAGCCCGTCGCCGAGGCGATTAACGAGAGCGCTGCCGTGTTTGCCGCCCCCGAGCCTGCCGCGCCGGTATTCCCCGTCGCCCCGGCAAGCGAGGCGGCACCCGCATCCGCAACGCCTGCCGAAGTCGATCAGCCCGTTGCCGCGCCCGCCGCAGCTCCCGAGTCCTCCGCTCAATCCCAGAGCACGCCCGCGCCGTCGCACTTTGCGACGCCCGAGCCGACGGCCGTCGAGCCGCAGCAGGACGGCGATCCCGCCGACCGCGTAACCGAAGATCTCAACCTTCCGGACGTCTCCGACGCCGAGTCGGGCAACGATGCCGACACCGTCTCCCCCGGCGACACCGCCGAAATCGATGTCGCCGCCGTGGAGGCAAAGCTCAAAGATCCCGGCTCGACCATGAGCTTCGAGCCGCTGACCGACGAGCGCATCGAGACCGACTCGACCTACGACGCCGGCACCACCACACAGCTTATGTGGGGCGCCCGCTCCGACGTCGGATGTGTGCGCCCGCACAATGAGGACTCCTATCTGGTGCAGTCGCCGCTCTTTTGCGTGTGCGACGGCATGGGAGGACACGCCGCCGGCGAGGTGGCATCCTCCATCGCCGTCGAAACCATCGCCAAGACGGCGCCGCAGTCCGCCGACGCCGCGCGCCTGGCCGCAGCCGTCGAGGCCGCCAACGCCGCCGTGATCGAGGCCGCCCTCAACGGCCTGGGCAAACCCGGCATGGGATGTACGGCCACCTGCGCCTACATCGAAAACGACACGCTCGCCATCGCCCACGTGGGCGACTCGCGCGCCTACCTGCTCCACGAGGGTACGCTCATCCGCGTGACCCGCGACCATTCCTACGTGGAGGAGCTCGTGGATGCCGGCGAGATTACGGCCGACGAGGCCCGCGTCCACCCCAACCGCTCGGTCATCACCCGCGCGCTGGGCTCGGATCCCGCTATGTATGCCGACCACTTTACCCTGCACATCGAGGAAGGCGACCGCCTGATTCTGTGCTCCGACGGTCTTTCGAGCATGATTCCCGATAGCGATATCGAGAACATCGCTACGCAGTCCTCGAGCGCACAGATCTGTGTCGACAACTTGGTGGACGCGGCGCTCGCCGCCGGCGGCCACGACAATGTGACCGTGGTGGTCGTCGACCTGGTCGACGACGGCGTCATGCGCGAGGCAAAACGCGTCCGACGCCGCAATGTCACCATCGCCACCGTCTTGGCCCTTGTCTTTGTGCTGATAGCAGGCATCTGGGCATACACGGGCGTCACCGGCTCCTATTACTTGGGAACCTACCACGGCAATGTCGCCGTCTGGCGCGGCCTGCCCGGCAAGACGCTCGGGGTCGAGCTCCACTGGCTCGAAAGCGAAACCAGCATCAAGCTGTCCGACCTGCCCGAAGACACGCAAAACCGCCTGAAGGCAGGCATTCCGCAAACGAGTGTCGACGATGCGCAGGACACCATTTCCAAGTACCGCCATCAGATTGACGAAGAGCAGACCCGTCAGGTGATTGACGCGCAAACGATTCGCGACAACACCAATCAGGAATCCACCTCCGAGTCAGATTCCGAGAAAACCGCCGAACAGTCAGCCGAGGCCGAAGCCTCCGATAAGAATTAGAAAGGGAGTGCCGCTTATGAGTCGCCGCAACACCGAACTGCTCTTGCTCATCGCCTCGGCGTTCCCCGTCATCCTGCTCTATGCGATGTACGTGCTCGCCGCGGGTGCCACGATTTCCTTTGAGACGCTCGCCGTGCCGATCGGCCTGTTCGCCGCCTTCGCCGCGGCGCATATCGCCGTGCGCATCCTGGCGTCCGGCGCCGACCCCGCCATCCTGCCCATCGTCTTTGTGCTCTCGGGCATCGGCATCACATTCGTGACGCGCCTGGCCCCCGACCTCGCCATCTCGCAGCTCATCATCTTGTTTGTCTCGGTAGCGCTCATGGTGGGAACGCTCGCACTGGTCAAGAACCTCGACGTTGTCATGCGCTACAAGTACACCTTTGGCATTATCGGCATCATCCTGCTGATGCTGCCGATCTTTATCGGCACCACGATCTCGGGCTCCAAGCTGTGGATTCGCATCGCGGGCTTCACCATCCAGCCCGGCGAGTTCGCCAAGGTCTTCATCGTCTTGTTCCTGGCAGGCTATCTGGCCGAGAACCGCGAGCTGCTCTCCATCTCCAACCGCAAGATCCTGGGCCTCAAGATTCCGCGCTTCCGCCTGCTGCTGCCGCTGTTTGCCGTGTGGGGCGTGTGCCTGCTCATCGTCGTCTTCGAACGCGACCTGGGCTCGGCCGTCCTGTTCTACACCATCTTTTTGCTGATGCTCTATGTTGCCACGGGACGCTTTTCGTACGTCATCATCGGCCTTGCGCTGCTGGCCGTTGGAGCCGTGGGTGCCTACAAGTTCCTGTCGCACGTGCAGGTGCGCTTTCAGGTCTGGGTCGATCCGTTTAAGGACGCCCAGGGTCAGGGCTACCAGATCGTACAGTCACTTTACTCGCTGGCTGACGGCGGCCTGGTTGGCGTCGGCATCGGCAATGGCATGGCAAACAACATCCCCGTCGTCGAGTCCGACTTTATCTTCTCGGCCATCGGCGAGGAAATGGGCCTTTTGGGCGGCGGCGCCGTGCTCATCCTGTTTATGCTTTTTGCCGTGCGTGGCCTCACCACGGCAGCCCGCGCTAAATCCGACCTCGCTGCCTTTAGCGCCACGGGCCTTACGGCCGCCATCAGCTTCCAGGCCTTCTTGATCGTTGGCGGCGTAACCCGCCTGATTCCGCTGACCGGCGTCACCCTGCCCTTTATGAGCCAGGGCGGCTCCTCGCTGCTGGCGAGCTTCATCATCGTCGCGCTCCTGCTGCGCGCCGGTGACGAGGCGACCGGACGCGAGGCCGAGCTTACCGGCACCGGCACCATGGCCGCCATCACCGATGATCAGGTCGCATCTGCCGCCGCCCCGACGGGCACGCGCTTTGCCACCTCGTCTTCCTACGGCAGCGGCAGCCATTCCGTCGGCTCGCGCATGCGCCGTCGCCTGCTCGACACGCCTGAATCCGGTGTGCTCGGCCGCGTTGCGCTCGCCAACCGTCTAACCCGCGCGGTGCTCGCCTTTACGGCGCTGTTCGCCATCCTTATCGGCAACCTCACCTATGTCCAGGTCATTAAGGCCAAGGACTATCAGGACATGCCGACCAACAACCACACCATCGCCCGCTCCAAGTACATCCAGCGCGGCTCCATCATCACGTCCGACGGCGTGACGCTGGCCGAGTCGCTGCAGCAGGAGGACGGCACCTACGTACGCTCCTACCCCAACGGTAACCTGGCAGCGCACGTGGTTGGCTACGTGAGCCAGCAGTATGGCACCACCGCCATCGAGAGCGTCATGAACGACACGCTCACCGGTTCTAAGGACTACTCCAGCTGGAACAACGCCATCGCGTCGCTCGCGGGCCAGACCCAGCCGGGCAACACCGCCAAGCTCACCATCGACTCGCGCATCCAGACGGCGGCCGAGCAGGCACTCAAGGGCTTTAAGGGCGCTGTAGTGGTCATCGACCCGCGTACCGGCGCGGTTCTCGCATGTGCCAGCTCGCCCACATACGACAACACCAACATCGATGCTCTGCTGCAGACGGGCGGCGGCGAGGACGGCTCCATGTACAATCGCGCCATGGACGCGCTGTACACGCCGGGCTCAACGTTTAAGGTCGTTACGCTTTCCGCGGCACTCGAGACCGGTACCGCCAGCCTTACCAGCACCTACCAGGCGCCCGGCTCCATGGACATCGGCAACGCACCGGTCACCAACGATGCCAACGAGAGCTACGGCACCATCAGCCTGCAGCAGGCCTTTGCCGTGTCCTCCAACGTCGTCTTTGGCCAGGTGGCAAACGAAGTTGGCGCAAACACGCTCGTGCAGTTTGCCAACGCCTTTGGCTACGGCCAAAAGCTCGGCCAGGACCTGACCTCCGCGGCCTCCATCATGGCCGACCCGTCGCTCATGACCGAGTGGGAGACCGCCTGGGCCGGCGCCGGCCAGCCTGTCGGCATGGACCACACGCCCGGCCCGCAGACCACCGTCATGCAGAACGCCGTGATTGCCGCCGCCATCGCTAACAGCGGCGTGGTCATGGACCCGTACTTTGTAGCCCAGGTACTCGCCCCGGACGGAACCGTGGTCAAGACCACGCAGTCCCGCTCGCTTGGTCAGGCCGTCAGCTCCGCCACGGCCGACCAGGTCAAGCAGGCCATGCTTGCCGTCGTCCAGTCCGGCACCGGCACCGATGCCCAGATCCCCGGCGTCAAGGTCGCCGGCAAGACCGGCTCGGCCGAGACCGGCGGCACCAACGTCAACTCGATGTTCGTTGGCTTTGCACCCTACGATTCACCCACGGTCGCCATCTCGGTGGCCTTGGAGGATTACGACCAACACGACGTCGAGGCGGCCAAGATCGCCGGCATCGTCCTGACTGCGGCACTCGCCGCCCAGGGAGCGTGATGCCCGTGATCGAATCGGACACCCGGGGCGCGCCGCGGCCTAAGGGCTAGCGGCAACGCGCCACACGGCCCCAGCGGCCACATCGTAGGTACTACACACATCGTTGAGCGAATAGTTATGTTAGGAGCAGGAATGGAACAGAGGGTCCTCGGGGGAAGATACCTCCTCAAGGATAAGGTGGGAACAGGCGGCATGGCGACCGTCTACCGTGCACAGGACCAGGTCCTCGACCGCACGGTAGCCGTCAAGATTATGCTGCCGCAGTATGCCGGCGACGCAACCTTCGCCGCGCGCTTTAAGCAGGAGGCCCAGGCAGCAGCCGGTCTCTCCTCCCCCTATATCGTGGGCGTCTACGATTGGGGCAAGGACGGCGACACCTATTACATCGTCATGGAGTACCTGCGCGGCACCGACCTTAAGAGCGGCATCAAGAGCCACGGCGCCCTCGACCCCAAGAAGGTCGCCCAGATCGGCTCGCAGATCAGCTCCGCGCTTTCGGTCGCCCACAAGCACGAGATCATCCACCGCGACATTAAGCCGCAGAACATCATGGTGCTGCCCGACGGCAACATCAAGGTGATGGACTTTGGCATCGCGCGCGCCAAGAACAGCCACCTCACGCAAGACAACAACGTGCTGGGAACCGCCCACTACGTCAGCCCCGAGCAGACCCGCGGTCAGGACCTCGGCCCCACCTCGGATATCTACTCGCTGGGCGTCGTCATGTACGAGTGCGCCACCGGTCGCGTCCCCTTTGACGGCGACGACGCCATCTCAGTTGCGCTCAAGCAGGTAAACGAACTGCCGGTTCCGCCGAGCCAAGTCAACTCCGGCGTCGATGCCGATCTGGAGCGCATCATCCTCAAGTGCATGGAAAAGGACCCGGCGAACCGCTTCCAGACGGCAGACGAGCTGCGCCAGGTGCTCAACAACTACCTGTCCGGCCGCGCCGTCAACGTCTCCGAGCCCACGCGCATCATTGGCGCCGCGGGCGACCTGGGCGCTACCAAGACCCGTGAGCTGTCTGACTCCACGCGCGCTATGGTTCGCCCCGTATCGGGCGTAAGCGGACAGACCAACCCCCGCAGCGCCGTCTCGGGTTCCACCGGTTCCTACGAGGTCGATCAGCCCAAGTCCAACAAGAACAAGATTATCGCCGCCGTAGTCGCCGCAATCGCCGTGGTTGGCGTTGTGGTGGCCTTCGCCACCGGGCTCTTTGGGGGCGAGCAGGTTACGGTGCCCGATGTGCTTAACAAGGACCAGCAGACCGCTATCGAGCTGATCAAGGAGGCCGGCCTTGAGGTCGGAACTGTCGACCAGAGCTATAACGACGATGTCGACGAGGGCAAGGTTGCCGAGCAGACCCCCAACGGCAACACTAAGAAGCCCAAGGGCTCCAAGGTGAACCTGGTGATCTCCAAGGGCCCCAAGCCCTCCGAGAAAGTTGAGGTTCCGCAACTCGTCGGCCTAACCAAGGACCAGGCCGAGGCCGCGCTGGCAAGCGTGGGCCTGAAGGGCAACGCAACCGAGGAGGCCAACGAGGCCGACGAAGGCCAGGTCTTTGAGCAGGGCACTGATGCCGGCAAGGAAGTCGAGAAGGGCACGACCATCTCGTATAAGGTCTCCAGCGGTCCTGACACCACCTCCGTCCCCGATCTGACCGACATGACCGAGGCCCAGGCACGCAACGCTCTCGACATGGCTGGCTTTGGCGTCGACGTGAGCTACCAGGAAAACGACTCGGTTACCGAGGGCACCGTAATTAGCTGGAACCCTAGCGGCAAGCAGAAGCCCGGTGCCACGATCACCGTCGTCATCGCCAAGAAGTCCGGCAAGGCCAGCGTCCCGGGTAACCTGTACGGCAAGAGCATCTCCGCCGCCGTCACCGCGCTCAACAACGCCGGTTTCTACAACATCGCATTCTGCGACCAGAACGGCAACCCCGTAAGCGGTAACGAGAACGCCACCGTTACGGGCGTCTCCCCCACCGGCAAGCAGTCCACCGACAGCACGATCACGCTGACGGTTTCCATCTCCGGCTCCGGCGACGACTCCGAGTCCAGCAACTAACGCAAAACGCTTGTTGCTCCGAGCGGTTTAGACCGCAACCATATTCGCTCAAAAGCGCCCGCTTGCTCCCCCGGCAAGCGGGCGCTTTATTTATCGACAGACCATGGCCCCTTAGCAACGCAAAGAGGCCCGCAAAAGCGAGCCTCCCAGGTGACAACAGAATATGTAATGCAGTAATTACTGGCCGCAGAACTTCACCATGATCTCGACCATGGACTCTTGCCTATGGACAAAATGTCCATAGGCAAGGAGATGAAAGAGTAAGGACAACGCCCTCTAAAAGAAGGCCGTATATGAAGATTGCATATCCCTTTTGCCTTCATATACTCAAGAAGCACCCCTCGAAGCGCTCCTGAGAGGCCCCCTTGGATGCAACCCAGGGGATCCAGATTCTGGTAGACATCGGCGCAGCAAAATCCTGCCGCGCAGGCACGAACGGACATCTTGACTCCTAACGCAATGCGGGGCGCCCCAAGACACCCCGCCACGACAAAAAACTAGTTCTCGTAGACCAGCGGGTGGCCCCAACTGCCCTCGATCTTGCAGGTCTCCGCCGCAAAACCGGCAGCGAAGTCCAAGCTCTCGCGAATCGCGGCCTCGCCGCACTCGCCGGCCTTCTTCTTGGAAAGATAGGTGACCAAAAACGCCGTCAGCAGTGAATCGCCGGCCGCCATAGCGTCTTTGAGCTCCTCGGGCGCCACGGGCTTGATGCCCTGCTCGTAGAAGTTTTCGCCGTCATAGGCGACGGAGCCCTTGCTCCCGCGCGATGCGCATACGATTTGAGGGCCAAGGGCCTTCACCCACTCGAGCTTCGCCTTGATATCCTCCAGGGAAGCGTCGCCCATGGACATAAAGGCGTACGTCACAAATGGCGCAATCTGCCCGAAGTACTCGTCGGTGGAGTCATCGGAGAAGTCGAAGCTGATAGGCACGCCGGCAGCCTTGATCTTGGGGAGCTCGCGCTCGGTGAAGCAGTAGTTGCCGCTGTGCACCAAATCGAAGCCGCTGACGTACTCGGCGGCGAAGCGGTCTATCACGTAGCGCATGTCGCCACGTATGCCGCCTTCATTGGAGCCCAGGAAGATACGGTCCCCGGTCTCGTCAACGGTCACGCGAGCGGCGCCGTTGACGCCCAGGACCTGCTGGCAGCGAAGAAGCTCGACGCCCTCGTCCTCGAGCGATGCTATAACGTGCTCGGCCTCCTCATCTGATCCGAAGATTCCCATGTAGGCGCTGCGATCGACGCCGAGCTTCTTGGCGAAGACGGCGAAGTTAACTGCATTGCCGCCGGGATACATGGTCTTGATGTGCTCGTACTTATCGACAACGTTGTCTCCAAAGCCAAGCACGCTTATAGGATAGGCTGCCATGGTTATCTCCATTCAGGTAAACCGCCGTGGTTACGGCGAGCAGACGGGGCGCGAGGGATTCGCACGTCTCAACGCGCCTCGCGCCCCGTTTTAAAATCGCTAGTACTTCTCGATGCCCATGTAACGACGCACGTCCGGGTGATGGTCGAACACCTTGCCGCGAGCGGAGCGCAGCTCACAGTTCATCGCGTAGAACAGGATTGGATCAAGGAACGCGCGAACGCTCGCCGGTACTTGGTCCATGCCGTACTCCATGGCGTCGAGCACCATAAGAGTGTCGGTATGGGTCTCGAGGAATGCGAGGGCGCGCTCATCCATGGCTCGGCACTCACTAGAAGACATCTGCAGGAAGTAGAAGACTCCGGGCTCGGTCACCTCGAAGGGGCCGTGGAAGTACTCGCCGGAGTGGATATAGGCGCAGCTCTGCCACTGCATCTCCATAAGCGAGCAGATAGCGAAGCCATAGGCCTGGCTAAACACGGGACCGGACCCCAAGATATACAGGAACTTGTGGTCCTGGCACAGGGCGGCAAAACGGTCGCAGAGTTCGGCGTTGACCTTCTCGCGAGCTGCAGGCAGGATCTGGTCCATCTTGGCGATGCCTTCGTACATGTCGGCAAGGTCGGCATAACCTTCCTGCTGATCCAGGAGCTCGGAAGCGAGAGCCAAAGAGATGCCGGCGGGCACCTCCGCCTGCGGAACTCCCTCGCCCCACGGATATACCCAGCACGTCCACTCACCGTTATCGATGCCGGAACCCGCGTTGTCCGTCTGCACGATAACGGTCGCGCCCGCCGCCTTGGCGATCGAGCACGCATCGATTACCTCGGGGGTGTTGCCGGAGTGGCTGCAAGCGATGACAAGGGACTTTTCGCCCAGGCGCTTGGGACGCATGATATCGAACTCGCGGGCGGTATACGCCTCGCTGGCAAACGTAGTCGCCTCGCGCTTGAGCAGCTCGTGGGCGGGCAGCAGGTCGATGAGGGAGCCGCCGCAGGCAACCCAGAAGACGCTATCGAAACCGCCCTTTTCAGCGATTGCGTCGGCGATAAGATCATGTGCGTTCATTGTTATTCTTCCTTTCGATACGGCGGACGAATCCGCCAACGTTTACTGCGAGTCTTCTCGTCAAGCGTGTTGACTTCCCCACGCGAATGGGAGCTACGCGCTAGTCGACAAAATACCTCTCGAAGGCGTCCATGTTGTGCCGGTCCGCTGCTGCGGGATCATCGAAATACCTTCCATCGGTGATCTCCTGACCAAGATAGCCCTCGAACCCATGCGCGTTGAGGACGCGTACGAAATCGTCCATACTGTGCTTTCCATCGCCCCAAACCAGATGGCCATATGGGTCGCCATCAATGAAGCGCATGTTCCTTATGGCACCATCGCCAAACTCGGCAAACCACTCTTCAAGGCTCTCGCCGGCGACTCCCATAGCGGTAGTGTCCACCATTGGAGTAAGGTGCGGGCTGGCTACTTGGTCAAGCATGCGCCTGGCGTCCGCGAGTGTAACCACCAAGTTGCTCTCTTCCGGCCTCAGGCTCTCCATGCAGAGGGTCACGCCGTGCTCGCCGGCATAGTCCGCAAGAATCGCCAAGTGCTCGGCAGAGCGCTTCCAAGCCTCCTCGCGGTCCTCGTCCCAATCGCCCCAACCGGAGTTGATGGACATATACGGGGCGCCGAGCACCTCGGCGAGCTCGATGCCGTGCTTAAAGTAAGCGAGGCTCCGCTGCGCGTGGAGGGGCTTTCTGGCAGCGTACTGCCACGGATACACCACGTTCTCCGGACACAGGGAGCTCACGGAGAGTCCGCGGGACTCGATCTTGCGGCGAAGCTCGTCGGCCTCGAAATACCCCGTGTGGTCCAGCGTCACGTGCGGCTCGGCCGCCCAAAGCTCGATGGTTTTGAAGCCAAGGCGCTGCTGAGCATCAAGGAAGTAATCGAGCGACCACATGATGTAGTGAATGTTCATGCCGGCGACCTGCTCGCGACGCAGACGGGGTGTGGAAGCGCTTAAATCCATGCTGGGCACCTCCTACATCGGCAGTAGGCCGGAGATCACAGTCGCGACCAATCCGAACAGAACCATGAAGATAAAGAACTTCCAGATGGTCTTCCACCATTGCCCGAAGGAGATCTTCGCCACGGCAAGACCCGCGACGGTCATGCCCGCAACGGGGCTGATGGTGTTGACGGTCTGGTTCGCGAACTGCAGAGCGGTGACGGCAGCCCCGGGATTGAGGCCCATAAGCTCGGTCAGCGGGCCCATGACGGGCATGGTGAGTGCAGCGAGGCCGGAGCTGGAAGGAACCAGCAGCGAAAGCAGGCCGAGGACGATGTACATGAAGGTGGTATAGATGAAGGACGGAGCGCCCGCAAGGAGTCCGACGAGCCAGTTAAGAATAGAGTCGATGATCATTCCGCCCTCTGCGACGACCAGGATGCCGCGGGCGATGCCGATGATGCAGGCTGCGTAGGCGAAGTCGGCGATTCCGCGGACGAACTCCTCCGCAATGGTCTTCTCGTCCAGGCCGCCGAGTATGCCGGCAAGAAGGCCCATGGCCAGGAACACCATGGAGATCTCGTCCATATACCAGCCCTGGGTAACGAGGCCCCACACGATAACGCCCATGCCGACCGCGAAATCAATGAGGACGAGCTTGTGGCGAAGCGTGAACTCCTCTTCGATAGAGGCATCGGTGACAGAGAACTCGATGCGCTTCTGCTTATCGTCCTCATAGGTGATGGAGGACTTGGGATCGAGCTTGACGCGGCGCGCGTAGCGCATGGCCCAGAAAATGCCCGCGGCGGTGAAGATGACCCACAGGATGGCGCGGAGCCAAAGCTGGGGATTTCCCTCGATGCCGATAACGCCCTGGGCGATCAGCACGTTGAAAGGATCAATAGTGGATGCGCAGTAACCAAGGTTGGGGCCGAGGAAGCAGATGATGAACGCGGTCATGGAGTCATACCCGATGCTCAGCATGATGGGGATGAAGATCGCGTAGAACGGCAGCGCCTCCTCGGACATGCCGAACGTGGTGCCGCAGATCGAGAGCAGGATCATGGAGATGGGGATGATCAAGATGTCCTTGTTCTTCAGCTTCTTGATCACGCGGCTCATGCCGGCGTTTAGGGCGTTGGTCTTGGTGACGATGGCGAACGATCCGCCGATCAGCAGGACGAACGCGACGACATCGGCCGCAGCCTGAATGCCCTTGGCGGGAGCCTGCAGGACGGCATCGATGCCCTGTCGCAGATCGACGGTCTCCCCCGTCTCCGAATCGGTGTAGACCTTGTCGACCTCTTGGTACGTTCCGGCTACGGCGACTTCTCGCTCGCCCGCGGCCGTCTGAATGGTCTGGCGGTCGAACTGACCCGATGGGACGATCCATGTGAGCACCGCGAAGAACACGATCAGCATGAACGCGATGGTGTACACATGGGGAAGCTGGAGATGGAATCTGCGCTTGGGCTTCTCCTGTTTGGCATCCGGCATTCTTAACCTCCTGCCAGAGCAACGATGCTTGCCAAAAATCCTTCACGTATAGGCAAACATCTTAGGTTGTTCTATGTATAACCTGCATGAAGGCGTCGGTCAAGAAACATATTAGGTTGTTCTATAAGTGGTAACTTTTACGCGCTAAACGGACCTGCCGCGGCAATACGAGAACAGCGCTGTGTGAGACAGAGCCGCTAGATATCGAAGCTGTAGCGCGAACCCACGTAGTACTGTCTGCCATAGCAGAAGCGCTCTCCGTTGGAATCGAGAAAGCCCGCGTTCATGAAGAACAGCGGCTCCCCTACTGGGACCTTGAGCTCGCGGGCGGCATCAATTCCCGCACGGGCGATCTCCAGCCTGCAGGGATCGGACGAGCAGGGATACCTACCCGTACGCTCCCCCACGGCCTCGAATATCGAACAATTGGAGAGACCGATATCTTTGAGAAATTCGAATCCATCGACAGGATAGTAGTTGTTCTCGAACAGGACCGGCACGCCGTCTGCGGTACGCACGCGTGAGACCAAGATGAGGTCAGAGCCTTCATCCAAGCCAAAGAAAGAAGCGAGGTCGCGATCGGCGGCAACGGTCTTGCGGGCAACGACGCGAGCGCCCGCCTTCATGCCGTTTTCAGCGCATGCTTGGGTAAAACTCTGAACATCGTCCTTCTGATGCACCTTGCGAATTATCTTTGTCGCGGTCACAAACGTACCACGCCCCTGCCGCTTGGTGAGATACCCCTCGCCCACAAGCTCCTCTATTGCGCGGCGAACCGTGACCCTTCCCACGCCGTACATCTTAGAAAGCTCAAGTTCCGTTGGAATCTGCGAGTCAACGGGATATGTCCCCTGTTCGATATCGCTCTTAAGCAAATCGAGCACCTGTTGATACAGCGGGGCGGAAGAGCCCCCATCCAGATGCGCATCCACAAAAACTCTCCCTTTAAGGCGTTCGCGATCTCAACGACTCCATTCTACCGCACACGGAAAAATGAGGTTAAACACATAGGGGCCCTGCATGTTTGAGCGTATCGGGAATCTGGTCGCTGATTTCGTCCGCATTTGCTTGCGAAAAACCAAAACGCTCCTCGCGCTTGGCGAACACGGTGAGGCCCGCCGCCTTGCACGCAGCGATCGATGATGCTCGTGTGATGTTGGCTTCCTTCCTTTGCTTGCGAGGCGCGTCACTCGTCCTGCTGAGCCGCGGGCCCATCGTTCGGCGTGGCCTGCCTGCGCGGGGCATGCCGGGAATTGATGTAGTCGTATGCGTAGGCGATCTCCGTGACGGGGACCTCCACGTGGTAATGGGCGGAAATGTCAGAGAAGCTCGTGCGGAATGCCTCGACGAAATCGTTGTGTTCATTGGCGAAGCGCTGCTCGTCTGCGTAGTTCTCGATGGGGCTTCTGGTCACGAGGCGCTCCACGAGACAACACAGGTGCACGTAGAGCCCCATGCTCACACGAGCGCCAATCACGTCTCCGGTGAGCTGCTGGAGCCGCTCTGCGGCACTCTCGATTTCGCCGAAGAGCTTGTTGGGGTTAAGGATTGTGATGGACTCGACCACGTTCCTGAGGGTCATGTTCTTGACGAGATTCTGGTGGAACGTGCGCAAGCTGTCAGCGTCGAGCAAGCGTGCGAAGGCGCGGTCTATCTGGGCCGTTCCTTCGCCGGCGATGAGTTCCTCGAGCGAAATGAACGGGACTCCGTCGGCGTGCGGATTGTCCGTACCGATGACCGAGCGCACGTTGTACTGGGAGAAGGCGGCATCCTCAGATCCGTTATTGGCGAGCTGCCGCCAGTCAACGGCGACAAGCCGCGCGGGGGACTCGCCAGGCAGGCTCTGCGCCACGAGATCGCGGATCCGCGCAGCTGCGTCAAGTCCGCCTTCGGAGCAGAAGACAATCGCGTCCGGTCGGGCGTTGCGCGCCACGATGTGATAATTACAGGTGCAAGCTGCCGCAGCATCGTCGAGAACCTCTCGCACGGAGCGACCCGCGATAAGTCCGGCGCCAACCTCCACCGCAAGGCCGGTAGAGGCGTTGTTTATGATGCCGAGCGTCATGCCGGAGGTGGATTCCAGACTCTTATAAATATCCTGGAGCGATCCCATGTCCACGAGGATGACGACCTCGTCTGCGTAG
This sequence comes from Collinsella sp., assembly GCA_018377855.1. GTDB lineage: Bacteria > Actinomycetota > Coriobacteriia > Coriobacteriales > Coriobacteriaceae > Collinsella. The sequence goes on from JAGZYM010000005.1 coordinate 76,177, forward strand.
GAGAAGCGGTCGATGATTTGCTGAAGAGGAACAGCGACGTCCGTAACCTTCTGGTCGTAGGGCATGTCGATGGCCTCGAAGACCCTCGTGTCAAGAATCCGATTGGCGGCGTCGGCGATGCTCGTGGCGGTCGAGTAGCCATGACTGAGGACGATACCGACGCTCCGACGACGCTTAGACGGGTCGAGTGCGAGTGCCGCATGCGCAAGGACGAGCAGACACGTGAGATCGTCGAGTGCGATGCCGAGCGTGGCCTTGAGTTCATCAGCGATGCAGGCGCAGACAGTAACGGCAAAGCGGTTGCGCTGGGCCACGACGCCGCGCATGCCGGAAAGCTCGCTTGCATGGGAGCTCTTCCAACGCGAGAGGCTTGCGGGCGGCCACAGCTGGAGGCAGATGCCCTGGGCGATTAGATGCGAGCTCTTTCGGGACAAATCGATCGAGTAGAGTTCGTTCACGGAAGTGACGACGCTGTCGGCGATCTGCTCGTATGCGTCGGACTTCGAGCGGCCCGGGTTTTGCCCGAACGCCAGGTAGTCCTCGAGGTCGCGGGCTCGCTCCACCAGCTGAGCGCTGCACGCGCCCCCATCAAGCGTGCCTTCGCGATAGCTCTCGTATGGCTCCAGCATGGCGTCGAGTACATGCCGTGCGCGGTCGTCCGCCTGGCTTTGGATGCTCCGGGTGGTGTCGATGAGCTGCATGTCGTTCTCGCTGCGCTCGAGTGCGGAGCCGGCAAGGATTGCGGAGGGAAGCTGGTAGGTGCGAATCTCCAGGCTGTCACCCTTCGTGTCTAGATAGGCCTCGGCGCAACAGTTGGTGATGCAGTCGCGCAGGCCGCGTACGTTCTCCTCGAAGTTGGTGCCGGCGAGGGCTCGGAAGGCTCCGCGACTTATGAGGATGTCGCGTCCTATGCGTCGGCCCTCCTCCTTGAGGAAGTGGAGAGTCAGTTCCTCACGCTCCTCCTGGGTGCGCTCGCGCAGAGACGGCACCTGGGCGGACATGGGGATGCGACGCGTGAGGCTGCGGCACTCGGTACTGTCTGCCTCGTTTGAGGTGGCAAAGATAAGGCGCACAGCAGGGGGCTGGCATGGCGCCCGCCTGTGCGGAGGCCCACTCCAAGAGCGCGTCCTGGGCAGCGGGTGAGAGGGCGTCGACGTCCTTGAGATAAACGATGCCGCCGCTCGCCCGATCTGCAGGCCCGCCATCTGCGCACAGGTCGTGAGTGAGCGCGCGGGCATCGTCTGCGTAATGCGAGCAGTCGATGCTCACAAGCTTGGCTTCCTGCTGCAGGACGCCGACGTTCTTGCCGTATTCGAGGGCAAGTTCGGCGAGTAGACCCTTGCCGGTTCCCGAGGCGCCACAGAGCAGGATGGGCAGGCCAGCTGGCGGGTACTTGAGCGCGGCGCAGAGCTGGCTGATGCAGGGCGCAAGGCTCAGCTCGTGACCGATTGCGCGGTCGAAGTCGAGTCGCTCGCCGTTTCCGAGCGTGGCGAAGAGCTGCTCGACCGAAGGGTAGGTGCTACGCTCAATGCGAGACTGGAAGAAGCGTTCGAGGGAGCGGCGGTGGAAGTAGCACACCGGTCGTGCCCCTGCTTTCACCACGAGGCCAGCGCGCACGAGCTCGTTGAGATACTGACTTGCCAGGCTGCGCGAGATGGCGAGCGAGTCGGTTATAGATGCCGTGGTGAAGTGGTCGAGACGGTTCTGGATGCGCCCGCCCCGCGTGCTGCCAAGCTCGCGCGTGATGCGATCGAGGTAGGCAAGCAGGTCTTTCTGTGTCTCGGGGATGTTCATGCGGCTGGTCCTCCTTTCGTCCCACACCTTACGGGCGGGGTGGTGCTCGGGACGGGTTGGCACCCGCGTTTTGTCACGGGCACGTGAACTTCGGCACTCCATAATACATCTGTAGTGGCATATGGCGACTTCTCGACACCTGCGCTCGACACAGCGAGCGGCAACAGCGCTGTCCGCCGAGCGCCTCACGGGCGTATCCCAACCGTAGGAGTGCGCTTTGCCACCTTTGACTGCCTCCCTGTCGGCAAGCGGCTCGCCGTTCGCTCCGTCTCTGACCACATCGCTCGAATCGACTCTGCCGCCGGCGCTGTGGTGGCCGTCGTGCCCGCAAAGGTCATCAAGCAGGCCGACGAGGTCACCGCGGGCAAGGTCTCCCTCGTCGACGCACTCAGGAATCTGTAGGCGAGGCCCCTAAGGCCGCCTCGCTGTCGGCAGCCCGGGGCCATGTGCCATCAGGGCACAGGACGAGTCCGGTCGCCGGAATGCGGCCGGACCCGTTGTTCGCGTGTTTTGCTGGGGGAGTCGCTGTGGCGACGAGGTTCACTGGCTTACTTTTCCTGTTCGCGCAGCCCCTTCGCCAAGGCTATGGTGGACAGTTTGAGTTCGCCATTCGTTACCGTAACAGCAAGCGAGTGGCCGAACTTCTCGCAGACGCGTGTCGTGAGTGCGGTACCGTCGAGGTAGAGGACGAGGATGTTGTCGTCAACGATGAGCTGCAGGTGGTAAGAACGCCCGGACTCGAGCCAGACTGGCCTCCAAAGCCCCTTATCCATTACGCGGAACCACTTGTAACAGGGGCTCTTGTCGAACGAGAGCCGATTCGCGTCGAGGTCGAAGCGGTATTCGTACGACTCGTCGGTCTCGAGATTCTTGTAGGCTCGAATTGAGAAGTCGCAAGCGTCCCTGAACGTCACGTCTGCCTCGAAGCAGAAGATCTCGCCTGCGTTTTCGGTGATTACGCACTCCGTTCGTTCGTGGTCTCCGCGAAGCTCGATATCCGGGACGGCATCAGGGCACTCGAACGCATCCTTTATGCTTTGGGGAGGGCGAACGCCGAGGGTGCCATTGGGGCGCTGGTACACCTCATGGGGCATAAACGAGCCACCCCAAAGCCAGTTGGCCCGGTCATCGTCGTTCTCGCGCGTGGGGACCCAGCCGGACAGAATCCTGCGCGATCCGTCGAAGGCGGTCCGTCCGGCGTAATACGCCCTCCCGTCGAAGGCGTCATCTCTCGGCTTCTCCCACGGACCGTAGAGATCGCGGCTCATGCGGTAGACGATCTTGTTCTCGTCGCTGTACTCAGAGTAGACCAGGTACCACCAATCGCCAATTTTAAAAATGTCTGGCATTTCGAACATGGTGTAGAGGCCGGGGGCCCAGAAGTCGCCCTTGAACTGCCAGTGCTCGAGGTCCTTCGACGTAAAGTGAACGAGCCTGCCAGTTTGGAGGGTTTTGGAGGGGTCGTCTCCCTTACGCGTGCCCAGTACGAGGAGGTATTCCTTCCGGTCGTCATCCCATATTACGAAAGGGTCGCGCCAGTTGCGCCCATCGTATCCTGGCTGAGGCGTGAGCTCTACTGCAACGCCCGTCTTTTTCCACGTCGCATAATCATCCGAGCAGGCCTTCGCCTGCATGAGCACCTGGGACGTTTTGCCTTCTCGCAGGTAGTTGCGGTTGAACCCGGTATAGAAAGCGCGTACCTCCCCTTTTGCCTCGTAAACGGTTCCGGCGTAGATGAACTGGTCTTGGTCGTCTTCTCCGCCGTGGGGGATCGCCGTTCCGTGTTCCTGGTACGTCACGAAGTCCTGGGTGGTCGCGAGCGACCACCCAAAGGGCTGTCCTTCGGCAAGCGGAGCGGGGTCGCGCGTGTCACGCTGGTGGTATAGATAGAACGTGCCGTCCTTGCCGAAGGGCATGACGTCTCCCACCCACACGTCCTTCGGTTGGTAGAACAGGTGCTGGTTATTGGTCGGGACTTTGCGCATGTCTCGTCCTCCTTACTGTCGCGTCTTTCCTATTCGTCTTCTTCGTCAACGTCCGGAGTAAGATCTCCGAGGTAGACGAGCTGCTCTTTGGCTTGGGTGACGACATGCCTCACCACATCGGGAGTAAGCTGTCCGGCGTGGAGCGAGAGCTCGAGGGCCACGGGAAGGTTTACGCCGGTCACTATGAACGCGCCTCGCGGAGCCGAGCAGGCTACGAGCTGGTTTACGCTGCCCTGAAGGATGTCGGTGAGAACGAGGGTCTCGTCATCTTCGGCGATGCCCTCGAATGCGCTGGCGAGCTTCTCCTCGAGCGGGGTTTCGTCTGTAAACGCGCAGACAACCCTGATGTCGTGCCCCGGTCCTATGATGGCCTTGAGCGTGTCTCCGAGTCCGGCTGCCAGGCCGTAGTGCGATGCAATGATGATGTGCCTCATAATGCGTCCTTTGTGGGTTGGTCTAGCCCTAGGCTAGGCAGCAAGAATGCCGAAAGCCGCGCACACCCACGAGATGATGAGGATGCCGAGGACAATCTTGTTGATGCTGACCTTGCGCTTGACGAGGGCGTAGACGATGGCTGTGGCTATTACGGGCAGCATGCCGACCATGATTTGGTCGAGGATGCCCGTCTGGACGTCGAGCGTGACGTCACCCATGGTGAACGTGAGACCACACGAGACCTTGATGACGGTGGGGATGAGCGCACCGACGACCATCATGCCAAGTGCCGACGTCGACTCGGTGAAAACGGACATCTTCTCGGCAAGGGTCGTGAAGAGCTTGTCGCCGAACTTATAGCCTATGCGCCAGTCAAAGAGCTTCCATACGAAGATGGCGATGGCGACGGCGAGCCAGAGAAGCACGCCGACGGGGTTTCCCGCCTGTCCCATGTAGGCGGCGATGGAGCCGAAGATGGTGGGAATGAGGATGGCGAAGATCGTATCGCCGACTCCTGAGAGGGAGCCCATGAGGCCAATCTTAAGGTCTTGGACCGCGTCGATGGCGTCATTGTGCCCCTTGTCCTCCAAGGCTAGGCCGGCGCCGAGGAGCAGGCCGCTTACCTGGGGAGTCGCATTGTAATAGCGATAGGTGCTCAGAAGTGACCTGCGGTAGCCCTCCTCGTCTCCTGCATAGATCTTGCGCAGGGCGGGTTCGGTTGCGAACATGACCGCCGGGGCACACTGGGACTCATAGTTATAGATGGACGCGCCGAGCATCCAGCGGCGGCCGCAACGGTCGAGATCGGAAACGGTGAGGACTGGCTGGTACGTTCCGTCTGCCAGGCGGGTTGGCGCTTCGTTTGCCTTGGTGGCGTTAACTTCGTTACTCATCTTCCAGACCTCCAGCGTCGAGGGCGTTTACGGACGGATTGCTGTGCGACTTGTAGTACTCGATGGCCGCGGCGGCACCGAGCAGGGCAATGGGGAGAATGCTTATCTGCAGGTAGGCGGCCAGAACGAAGCCAACGATGGCGTAGGCGATGAATTTCTTCATTGGCATGAAGGACAGAAGCATCGCAAGGCCGACGACGGGGAGGATACCGGCGGCGATGGAGAGGCCGGTCGTGAACCAGGAGGGCATGACGGAGAGGAAAGCGTTGACGGCATCGGCGCCAAAGAGCAGTACGGCAAACGTGGGGATGGCCGCCGTAAGGCCATAGAAGACCGGACCGAGGAAAAGTACGCTCTTCATCTGCGAGTACTTGCCCTCTTCGGCAAAGCGCTGCGAGGTACGCCCGAGGAAGCCGTTTGCCGTCTTGGCGATGACGTCGAGCTGAAGGCCGAGCATGCCGACTGCGATTCCGGCGGCAACGCCGACGCTCGCCTCCTGACCCGAGGTGATGGCAACGACGGCGCCAATGATGGCGGCAGTGGGATAGTCGGGGACGGAGGCTCCTCCCATGGCCGCCACGCCCAGGCTCATGAGTTGGACGATGGCGCCGACGGCGAGGCCGGTTACGGGGTCGCCGAGCGCAAGTCCGACGAACCATGCTGGCGTGACGGACATGTTCGTGAGATTTTGTCCCGCGTTCTTCTCGGCTCCGTAGATGAAGGCGATGAGTGTAACGACGGCTATCTGGATGATGGATGGTGTCATAAGTTCACTCCCTTGCTAAAGCGTGATGATGCTGGAGAGCTCTACGGGCTTGTCGGCCGGCACATAGCGAACGGTGATGTCGCAGCCGGTGCCAGCAATCGCTCGATATGCGGGCAGCTCGTCTTTGGTGACGTAGGCGCGACTGCTCACCTGGACGGCGTCTGACCCCTCTTCGGGAAAGACTGTGCCTCCGACCACGAGTGTGGGAACAACCTGGCCCGTCTGTATGACGTCGAGGATGGTCTGGGGGTCTCGCGCCACGATGAAGACCGTGTGGTCGTCGTACTTGCCCGCCCGATAGTTCGTGAGAGCCGTCTCCTTGTTGATAATGGAGAGGGCGACTCCCGAGGGCTTTGCCATCCGCATGGCGGCCTTCTTGGTCGGGTCGTTGGCGACGATGTCATCGATGACCATGAGACGCTGCGGACGGAACTCGGGTACCCACTGGGTTGCCACTATGCCGTGTAGCAGGCGGTTGTCGATGCGTGCTGCGATGATGCTCATGTGATGTTGGCTTCCTTCCTTTGCTTGCGTGACGCGTTTCGGCATGGCCTGTGCCGAAGCGCGTCATTCGTCCTGCCGGGCCGCGGACCCGTCGTTCAGCGTGGCCTGCCTGCGCGGGGCATGCCGGGAATTGATGTAGTCGTATGCGTAGGCGATCTCCGCGACGGGGACCTCCACGTGGTAATGGGCGGAAATGTCAGAGAAGCTCGTGCGGAATGCGATCGAGGTAGGCTCTGTGTCTCGGGGATGTTCATGCGGCTGGTCCTCCTTTCGCCACACACCTTACGGGCGGGGTGGTGCGCGGAACGGGTTGGTGCCAGTGTTTCGTCACGGGCGCGTGCACTTCGGCACTCCATGCTACATCTGAGTGGCATATGGCGACTTCTCGACACTCGCGCTCGACACAGCGAGCGGAAATGGCGCTGCCTGCCGAGCGCCTCGCGGGCGCATCCCGACCGCAGAAGTGAGCGCGAAGGCTCGTCGAAGTGCTGGGTGGGGGACCGGCGGTCTGGATACGCGGTTTCGTTCGGCGAAGGCGGCGAGGCGAATGGCATGGCGAACGTACGGGTTTGACGTGAACGGGTTGCCCGTGGCGGCGTGGTATCGGGAGGAGACGGTCGAGCAGGTGCTCGCGCCGCTGCTCGCCCGTCTCGCGCGCTCGCATCAGGAGAAGGGGTCGCAGGCCCATCTCGGCAACCCGGTGCGCATACGCTATTGCGACCGGGACGGCCACGTGTCGCGAACGGATATCGTCCGCCAGGTGGACGTCGCGCCGCGAAATGCAGACTCGCCTCAATCGTCGGTAAGGGGTGCCGCGGGCGATACGATGGAATCCACGGACCGCACCGCGCCGCCGAGATTGCGACGCGAACGCAGGCGATGCGCCCGAAAAACTCCTCCGCGCATGTAGGGCGAAACGCCAGATTGGAGCTCCATGAACGATTTCTCCTTCTACTCCCCCACCCGCTTTGTCTTTGGGCGAAAAGCGACCGACAAGGTTGGGGGACTCTGTCCGCCTCCGGCTACCGCTGAGCGCTCATTGTCTACGGCAGGGGTTCCGCAGTTCGCTGCGGAACGCTCGTCCGCGTGAGGGCATCGCTCGATGCCGCGGGCGTGGAGCACATCGGGCTTGGAGGGGTGCGTCCAAACCCCGAAATAGGCTTGGCACGAGAAGGCGTCGAGCTCGCACGGGCAAACGACGCCGACATCATCCTGCCCGTGGGCGGCGGCTCCGTCATGGACTGCGCGAAGGCCATCGCACTGGGGCGGTATACGACGGCGACGTATGGGACTTCTTCCGCAAGCGCGCCGTTCCCGCCGACCGCATCGACGTCGCCTGCGTGGTGACCATCCCCGCATCCGGTTCCGAGGCCTCTAACTCCTGCGTTATCAGCAACGACGAGGAGCACCTCAAATGCAGCATTAACACGGACCTCAACCGCCCGGCCATCGCCTTCCTCGACCCGGAGCTGACCTTCAGCCTGCCCGCCTGCCAGACCGCCGCGGGAGTGACCGACATGATCGCCCATATCATGGAGCGACTCTTCTCCGGCGAGCCCGCCGTGGGCGTAACCGACAACATCGCCTGCGGGCTAGTGCGCGCCGCGAGGGAGGCGGCGCCCAAGGTGATGGAGAACCCCGATGACTACGACGCCCGCGCCGAGATCATGTGGGTGGGTACGCTCGCCCATAACGCCCTGCGCGACGGCGATTGGACCTGCCGCGGCCTTGAGCACGAGCTATCCGCACTGGACACCAAGATCACGCACGGCGCCGGCCTCGCCGTCATCTTCCCCGCCTGGATGCGCTACGTATGGCGAGAGCACCCTGAGCGCTTCCTGGAGTTCAGCGCCCAGGCCCTTGGCATCGAACCCATCGATTCGGACGCGGACGAGCTCGATGTGGAGGTAACCCCCGAGCAGGCAATCGAGTACGCGGTCGAAGCGACCATCGACGAGCTGCAGGATTTCTTCGTCTCGCTGGGAATGCCGCGCGCGCTATCGGAGTTCGGAGTCACCGAGGACGATATCGAAAAGATGATTCCGGGCCTCAAGATCAACCGCGGAGAGCTCTTCGGCAGCTTCAGGAAGCTCACGCTGGACAACGCGAGAAAGATTTACCGCAGCGCACTCTAGGAAACAGATGCCAGTCCCCCACGGGCGAGCAGCACGGCGGCCCCCGCAAACCAGAAACGGCGCCGCTCCCGCGACGCCGTCATATTCCCTGGTGCCCCCGGGCGGATTCGAACCGTCGACACCCGCTTTAGGAGATATGATTTAATGCTACCCCCTACCATTCATCAAGCATCATTGAACATCATATAACCGCAGATAAACATAGCAGTTTGTGTCTTTTGCCTCCGGTAGCTGCGCCTACGCTTTTACAAACATATTACTAACAGCTTTAGCTAAACTGCACTCAATGAATTGTTGAAAACTATTCAAAGAAACGGAGCGCAAAGATGTCAGAACAGCCACTAATTAGCGGAAGAGGCACGTGTTGGAAAGACAAGAGATCACCTAACACCTATCGCTATTATTTTTCCCTTGGAGTCAAGGACCCTAAGACGGGGCGCTACAAACGATCCCCAACTTATACAGTTCGTTGCAAGACTAAAACAGAAGCTAAGGCTGCAATGCAGGCCAAGCTGGCTGAAATCAACTCCTCTGGCACGATCACTAAAACTAAAAAGCCCACTTTGCTTGCGTCCTACTGCTGGGCCTTTCATGAAAATAGGGACACCGAGCTTGCGCCAACGAGCTATGAAAGAGAAGCGTACGATTGCAGGCATATCGAAGACCTATTCGGTGCGTTTCAGACAATTGAGGGGCTAACTCCCGATCTAATCGAAGAAACATATGCCGAAGCTCGTCGTACGGGAAAATACAAACCATCAGAGCTTGTACGAATCAATGCGAAACTGCGTCAGATTTTGTCGAATGCGGTCGCAAAGAGAATAATTGACCGAAACCCCTGCGCTACCGTTCATGTTCGCAGACCACGCAACAAAAGAGAATCACTGACAATCGACCAAGTAGCTACCCTATGCACACGTCTTCAACACATTGAGCTCACCGCCGAAGCTGTTGGTACACTAGTACTAGTGTATACGGGTATGCGGAAAGGCGAGATGCTGGGCCTCGAATGGCGCGATTGGGACCCTGCCAATAAAACCTTGAAAATTGACAGGCAGTACACCAACGACCATGAACTGAGGGCACCCAAGTCACAAGAAAGCCAACGCAAAATCCCCGTTGGAGAAACCTTGGCCGAACGTCTTCAATCATGGTCAGCCATACAAAAAGAGCTCCTGGCCTCTCTGGGGCTGTCCCAGAGAGGCAGCACTCCCATCATTAGCGATATTGCTGTCGAGCAAGGGATCCCTACTGTCTGTCACATGAAAAACTACATCTTCAACCATTGGTTTCGCGATTTCGCAGTTAGCTGCAATCTTGGAATCTATGAGCCGAACAATTCGACTGGCGGAAAACTATATAAGGGCATCTGCCCGCATCAGCTCAGGCATTGTGTAAGCACTTTTATGCTGGCGAACGGATCGGACGTTAGAAGCGTGCAAGGTATTCTTGGCCACGCGGACCCCAATATCACGCTCAAAACGTATACAAGCCTCGTTCAACAATCAGAAATAAAAGCAGTTAAAGGCTACGAAGCCTTCATCAACGCCTATATACAGAGAAGCGAGAAATAGCATGTTTTTCATTCATCGTTTATTTCATAATATTACGGTACTATAATACCGTTTCCGCAGGTAGATGCTTTATTTGATTGACATCTAATGAGTTTTAATACATGCTAAAGCTGTCAGATGGCTACGCATGTAGTCATAGAAACCGGCCCCCCAAGTGCTTATGAACCTGGTACGTCTTACAAGCACAGGGAGGGCCCTCATTGAAAGGATAGCTCATCATGGCTACTCCAAAGATTAGCGCTCAGGCGTCCACACCGACTTTCCCCACTGGTGCCGCTCAGTGCGATCGGTTGCTCCGCGTTAACGATATCCGCGAACTCACTGGCTGGAGCGAAAACACCGCACGCAAGTTTATGCGAGAGTCCGGCAAGCTCATCCAGATCCATCGCTCTAATTACATGTTTGAAAGCTCGTTCTACGAGCTTTTCAAGCAGCTTGAAGGTCGTACCGCCCACCTTGATTAGGTGGTAAACATGAGCGAGCTTCCGTCGATTTCCGACATATTTAGCGATGATGCTACTGAGCAACGAGAGATTACGGGAAAAATGGATAAGGCTATTTTTATTTCAGTGCCCGAGTGGGCGTGCTGCGTCACCACCGTTGCCGCCGAGCGTCTCATCCTCGGCCTTGTATGGAAGTTTGGAAAACCTTCCAAAAACAAACGGCCCATGGGCTTCTGCGCTAAAAGCAAATGGATTGAGGATCACTACCGCCTGAGTAAGAACACTATATCCCGGGCCTATACCTCTCTGAAGGATAAGGGGTATATTCAAAAAGTTGGTGATGGCAGCTGGATGCTTAATTACGCCGCAATCTACCGCGCCGCGATTGAAAACGCTTGGGAGCCTCCGAAACTTTAAGCCCACAAACCGACTATCGAGGTCGTGAGAGTCGGTCACCGTCAGGATGCCCACAAGAACATGCCGCGGATGTAAAATGAAGCAGGGTCGAACCGAAACAGTTCCCGGACAATTGGCGTCCGGCCAGACACTTCGATTCGACCCTTTCTCATGCCTGTATCTAAAATACTCCCACAATCATTCTCGACATCTTTAACGCCCTCACCTCCTGCCACCAACACGCCGTAGACGCTATTTACAACGAATCGATATGGCCGCCCGTTCTTTAAGGCACGTGTTACCATGAAAACGTGCGGTATTTCTCCAACCGAAAACCTGCGTGAACGCATGACTTGAGACGCCTTTTAGAACTCACCGATCGCAGGGCGAACACAAATCAACAGCGGCCGTGCATTGTTCCCAGCCGTTTGGCATGGCGGAGCCATGCCGTTGTTGATTGGAGTGCCACACCATGGCAGACGAGAGAAAAATCAGGGAGATCTACGGCGTGAAGAGCGTCCTAGATGAGGCCGCCGAGCGGATCGAGGCGACGTGGCGGGAGAAGCTGCTGCGCGAGACTGCCGACCTCAGGAGCGAGAACGCGCTGCTCAGGGTCCAGCTCGACGAATTCAACCGCAAGCTCGGCGAGGCGAGAGACCGGAACGAAAGACTTGAGGCCGACTGCAATGAGAGGGTCGCTTTCATCGAGGAGAAGTTCGAGCTCGACACCGCGAGCCTCGAGCTCGAGAACAACGAGCTCCACGCCGCGAGCGTCAGATATCTCACCGATGCCAGGGAGCTCGACAGGCAGGTCGTCCAGCTCCACGCTGAGGCTGAGGCCATGGTCGATGAGATCGAGCGGCTGCGCGGCGAGCGTGACGCCGCACTGAAAGCCCAGGCCGAGCTGAGCGATGCGCTCCTGGCCCAGCGCGACCTGATGGCCGAGCTCGCCGCCCTCAAGGACCGACTTGCCGCCTCCGAGCAGCGGGCGGCCGTGGCCGAGGCCAAGGTCGAGGTCATGACCCAGAGGGGCGAGTAGGCCGCAGAGCATCTAATTTTCTAGAAACCCTCTAGAGCATTTCTAGAGGGTTTCTAGAACTGAAGACCGGGCGCAGTACTTTCGATCGAAACGATATCTTTGTAGATGAGGCGATGCTTGGCGTCGCACCATTTGTCGCCGTGGTAATGCCCGAAGAGCCAGACGCGATAGCCGAGCCGCCCGTCGAGCTCGCCAAGGAATCGTTGCAGCCGGTCGCCTCGATACTCGCGTCCACGCTCGCGGCACAGCTTCTCTGCCAGGGCAGCAGGAGCCTCGTGAGTCACAACGCAATCGACTCTCCAGCTCACGCGGTCGAGCGAGGCGCGGCAGTGCTCCATCTCCTCCTCGCTCGGCATCTCCTCGGGCCACCAGCTCCTCCCCTCCCTGCGATACTGTCTGTCGTTGCTCGCGGCACCGCCCATGGCAAGGACTGTGAGCCCGTCGATGTCGAACACCTCTCCGCGCATCAGGTGCAGCACGTGCGGTCGCGCCTCATGGACGAGCCCGCCGTTCCACTCCAGCACCGGCAGCCCAGCCAGGGCGTGGTGGTTCTCATGGTTGCCGTCTACGAAACACGTGGTCCAGGGCTTCGACTCGAACCAGTCGAGCCAATACCTCTCAGTATTCGAGCCGTCCCAGACAAAGCCGAAGTCGCCGGCCACAATCACCGCGTCATCGCGCGTCAGCGTGCGGCCCAGTGGCCAAGACTTGAAGGCGAACCTGCTGGACCCGTACTCGGCCCTGCCGTGCACGTCGCCCGTCACATAGACCGTCATCAGTACGCACCCCACGGCAGGAGTTTGTCCCCGAGCCTCACGATCCGGTCGTACAGCACCGTGTGCCGTTCGTCCGGGTTGCCGTCTCGGTGGAAGTGACCGTAATACCAGTGTTTGTAGTCCATGCGGTCCTCGAGCTCGTCGAGGAATCCGGTCAGCCGGTCCACATCAGGGCATTCCCAGCCTGGGTCCGGGTAGAGCGTCGGCGAGAGCATGCGCGTCGAGCAGGTATGGGTGATGACGCAGTCGACCTTCCAGCCGACCTCGTCGAGCTTGGCCCGCGCGGTATCGAAATCGCGCTCGTCCGGGAGCTCCTGAGGCCACCAGCTGGAATACGGCACGCGGTATTCCCTGTCCACGCTCGTGGCACCGCCCATGGTGAAGATTGTCGAGCCGTCGAGCTCGAAGACCTCGCCGCGCGTCAGGCGCCGAATGGGCGAGGTGTCCGACAGGCGCTGCGTCAGCCCGCCATGCCACGGCTCCATGGGGCGCTCCTCCCAGTGATCGAAGCGCTCGTGGTTGCCGTCGACGAACAGTACCGTGTAGGGGCGCGACTCCAGCCAGGCGATGTCGGCGCATTCCTCGGCAGAAAAGTCCCACGGAAAGCCAAAGTCACCGGCAACGATGAGATAGTCGTCGCTGGTAAGACTGCCGCCGAGCTCCCAGTCGCGGAGCTTTTGCATGTCGAGCCCACTGTGGATGTCGCCCGTCACATAGACCGTCATCGAATCGCCTCTTCCCTCTTGTACGCCGCCAGCTCGCGCTCGACCTGCCTTTCGCCGGTCTCGTTGACCCACCAGGGCCATTTCACCCGGCCGCACGGCTCGTCGACTCCGGCGAACCATTCCCTCAGCTCGTCGAGGCTCACCGGGGAGTGCCCGTTGGCATCGCAACCGACGTCGTAGCGCAGAAGGCCCTGCTTGCGGTTGAACTCGTTGTACGCGCCGCCGCTGCTGTGGATGTGCCCGTGGAGGTGCCACGATCCATGGTTCATGCCCTGCCAGTCGGCCATGGGGTAATGGCTCAGGACGATCTTCTGCCCGTCGATCTTGAGCACGCAGATCGGCGGCTCCACGGTGAACGCGCCCGCGACCGCCGGCTGGGTCCAGTCCTTGTCGTGGTTTCCCGGGACGAGGTGGATGCGCCTGCAGGCGATCCGCTTGCGCAGGGCATAGGCGTCCTGGGCGGTCATCTTGAATGAGAAATCCCCCAGGATGTAGAGCTCGTCGTCCACGGCAACCCTGCCGTTGATGTTGTCGACGATGACGTCGTTCATCTGCCAAATCGTCTCCCACGGGCGGTCGGTGAACTTCAGCACGTTCTCATGCCCGAAGTGGGTGTCGCTGGTAAACCAGATCATATTTATGTCTCCTTCTGTCGCTAAAAAACGTTCTCCTTCGAGGTCAGGAGACGTTTTATGAGCGACATGAGGTGCATATCCCTCATGTTTCAAGCTCCAATCTGTCGGATTTGCCCAACTAAAAGTTTACGCCCACGCGCGAACAGGATTTGATTTTTGAAATATGGACGAATTGCTCGTCAGGAGGGTAAAATGATGCCGACGGCAGCCCAAGTTGTAGAGAGCTGGGCAGAGCCGTTGCTTAATGAAGTTGGGTCATCGTCTTAGCGACGGTGGCCTTTCTTTTTGGGCTTCGAGCCCTGCTTGAGTGCCTTGGAAAGGCCGACAAGGGCCGTGAGGAGCGAGACCATAGCGGTCAGGAGCTTCACGAGCTCGGTGAAATCGGTCATGGGCATCACCTCCCATCAAATGGAGGGCTCTGCCCGGCACGAGGGCTGCCGACAGCAAGGACGATTCTATCAGAGCGGCTGACTCCCGCCCGATCAATTCATACTCCTCACCCTCGCCGAATTGCGAGCATGAAAGAATCGGCACTGAATGGCAGCGCGCTAGGGCACCGACGATAGGCTTTCCAAAACTAGCGAGGCGTGTCTCCGCGAGCGTAATCGCCTCGGTCGACCGCGCGATCGACCTGCGGCGAGATGTCGACGTTGCCACCATGGGCTCGGCCTGCGGCGCGAACGCGGTCATCGCCAGCATCGGGAACGGCGCCGGCGTAACGGTTGCGAATCTCCCTTGCGTAACCGCGCCGGGCAAGAAGCTCATCACGAACCGCCGGATCCTCGAGCAGATCTTCATCGCACTTCGGTGCGATGAACTTAGGGAAGAGATTGTAGGCGACGCCCTTGCTCGCCTTTGCCTGCTCGGCCCACGCCGAATACGCTTTCTTAAGCCGTTGAATGTAAATCTCGCAACGCCTCTCATAAGGAAGGGCTCGCTCGGCTTCCAGCACGTTTTTTTTAAATGCCGCCTCAAATTGCTTGACCGCAAACCGCCCGTCAAGACGGGTCAGGTTGAAAGTGCACTTCGGATTGCCGGCCTCTTTGATATCGAGATCTGTCGCATAGACTCGATTGTTCTTGATGAAAATGTCTACGCCCCATGAGGCAAGTAGCTTTTTGAATTGCTCCATATTCTTTACGCGACCTTCGTCAATCGCAATATGGATCAGCTCACGCAGATTGTTTTTATAACTGTACTCACCACGATCGACAATCTCCTTTTCAATATCGCGCGGCTGTCGATCTCGAATCTTCGAATTCTTCTTTCCCTTTTCGAGCTGAGCGAGATTCCAGGCCTCGTCCATTTCACGAACCCATGCAGCGCGTTCGTACTTTCCCTTGCGACCGCCGATGTCGCAACGCTTGCCGGTATCAAGGTTTGTCCGGTTGATTGCCATATGGACCGCGAACCGTTTTCCCGCTTTGTCGCTCTCCTCGTGCAGCGCGAGAATCACCTGTTGATGCGGATAGTGCTTCGCAAGCCATTGCTCCGCATAGGCCAGACATGCATCGGGGGTCATCTTGCCTCCGTTGCATGAGCATTCTTCCGGAAGAAACGCGAGGATCTGGTGTAGCAGGATTACGTTTTTGGCTCCGGCTCTCGACGGCTTGTCGTGATGGAAAACCTTTCTGGTTCTATCCATTTTCGAAAACCAGCGGTCGCTCCATTCGATGTTCCAGCCACCACGCGTAATCGCATCTTTTCCGTTGATGTATTTGCGGACGTTCTTTGCGTAGCGCTCGCTCGATATGCTTTTCTGCTTAATGACGGTCATTTTGATCACCGCCGACGAAATAGCGCTTCTCAAACTCGTCGATAAAACGATCCAGCTTACGCCCAACTTGGTAAACCTTTTCGAGTGCGCGGAAAACAGCTTTCTCGTTGTACGCAGGAAGCCCCTGGGCGTTCACAAAATACATCAGCTGATTGAGGTTTGTTCCTTCCTTCAAAAGTTCGTGATAGATCTTGTCGATCGACGCCCGATCGACATCGATTTTCTCGACATTCCCTTTGAGCAGTACGCGACGTGCATACGCACTGACAGTCATATCGAGGGAATCAGCATTGCTTTCAATTTTCTTTTTTTCTTCCGGCGAGACCCGGACGTGAATGTCATCGGTTCGGAATTTCTGGTCAGCGATTTCCGAAAAACCAAAATCGATATCGAGATCGTCGGCATTGCACAAAGCGAAGCGGATGAGTTCCGCCTCGCTCATCTCATGTCGCTTTGCGATTGCAGCGATGGCTTTCTTCTCGTCATTTGAAAGAGACGCCTTGACGGTGTGCGGGCGGAGTCTACTCATGATTCCTCCGGAAAACGAACCAGCGATCGGAGAGGCCTCCGATCAAAACCTGCTATGCGATTCGCTTTCCTTTGATGAGGAACGACTGGCGTCGTTCCAATGAAGAATCGTCTCCGCGATTCTTCATCGCGAAGTTTCAACTTCGCAACAACCTTATCGCCGTAGCAGGCGATAAGCAAGGTCTGTGGCGTGGTGTTTTCGGGGTCCGGATGGGCCCACAAAAATGCCACCCACAGTCATCTTGCAATCTCCGGAACGGTGATTGGGCGGAGCGTAGCGTAGACATGAAATGAGAGGCCTCATTTCAAGCGAGGTGCCTCGCGTTGTCGAAACGAAAAGTGAAGACCGTGAGCGGAAGCGAATTTTTAACGCGAAGGATGCTGAGTGTTAGAAATTCGCTGTAGCGAGAGCGGAGCGGTAATGCGAATGCGAGGGATGCCGAGTTTTTGCATTACCGCGCAGCGGACTCCGGGCGAGGGCTGGAGCAAGTTGATGGAAGACCTTACCGATTTGCGGAAGATTTTGCCCGAAGCATCTGGCACCGCCGGATTCTTTTGGAACGGCCTCTCGTTTGATTGCTTTCCTATCGTTTGCTCCCAGACTGGTCGTCTAAAAAAGGCGGCCGAAACCGGCCGCCCGCAAATAAATATTTATTTACCGAACGTAAGAGAAGGGGAACAAATGTACATTACTCCCAGTGACCGGCGACGTCGACAACCCAATGCTGTCCCGTAGCCTGCTGTTCATAATGTCCCTGGTCCTCAGAGGTGGTATACGAATCATTGATTGCAGAAGCTCCATTAGGGTGTTGTGCATCACCGTAGGTAGAGATAACATGATTGTCCATTTCGGCTGCTGAGTTAAACGTTGCATGGCATACAGAGCACATCCAACGTTCATGGCGCGTATACACTACATTCGGTACCCAGACCTGGCTGTAATCTGTCTCCCAGTGGCCCTGCTCGGCAACCCATTTCTTCTGGCTACCGCTGTTGGAAGAGGAATTATTGCTGCCGGAACCCTGTGAATTGCCGGAATTCTGCTTCGAGTCGGAGGAGTTTCCCTTGCTGTCAGACTTCGACGAGTCGGAAGACTTGTTATCCTCTTTCTTGGAGTCATCGGACTTCTGGTCCTTGTCGTCGGATTCTTTCTTCTCCTCGGTCTTGGTTCCAGAGGTTTGCGCCGCCTTTTCTTCGCTCGGCTTCTTTTTGTCTTTATTCTTTACCGCCGTAGCGGCCCTTTCCGTAGAGCCGCTTCCTTGCTTTGCAACGCTGGCACATCCAAGTTGAGGTGCCGAAAGGCACACCAGAAGCGCAACGATAATAGCCTTTGTTCTCACACCGATCTCCCTGTCCATGAAACCGGGCGTTGGACACCAGCCGATATCCAACGCCCGGCTCGCTTTTACATCTGCTTGCGGCGCTTCTTTTGATCGAGGAAGACGCCGGCTGCCACGAGGACGGTACCGCCGATGACGAACGTCTCGCCGATGAGTCCCGCGCGGTCACCGGTCTGGGCGAGGCTGCCGGTCTGGGCGGTATCCGTGCCGGCGAGGTGCTTCGGGGTGTATGCCGCCTGCTGCTTTGCGGCCTCCTCTGCCTCCTGTCGTGCGATCTCATCGGAAAGCTTCTGCTCCGCTGCGATGCGGTCGGACTTCGCCGACTCGTAGGCGGCGAGTGCCGCATCATAGCCGGGCTGGAGCCCGTCCACCGCGGCCTGCTTCTCGTCCAGGATGGCCTTGGCAGGAGCGACCTTGGCACGTGCCTCGACTGCTGCGGCGAAAAGCGCGTTGAGGGCGTCATCCGCGTTCACATCATGGCCGGAAGCGATCGCCGCGCCGGCATCGATGGAGTTCAGCTTCGACAGCTTGGCGTCTGCCTGCGCCTTTGCCTGCTCGGCGGCGGAGACCAGGGACTCGGCGGCGATGGCATCCGCCTTCGCGGCATCGAGCGCGGCCTTGGTGTCATTGACAGCCTTTACTGCATCCTGCTCGCGCTGCTGTGCCTCTGCGAGCTTCGCGGCAAGACCG
The DNA here is from genome assembly GCA_018377855.1 of Collinsella sp. GTDB lineage: Bacteria > Actinomycetota > Coriobacteriia > Coriobacteriales > Coriobacteriaceae > Collinsella. The sequence continues at coordinate 94,612 of JAGZYM010000005.1, forward strand.
GTGAGGATGTCGAGGTTCGACTGTGCGCCCACAAGATCGGTCTGGGAGCCGGTGAGCCTGTCGGCGGCAACGCCGGTGTCGGCCTTTGCGGCATCGACGGCACGCTGGGCATCCGCGAGGGCGCGTGCGGTGCCGTCCGCCTTTTGCTCGGCGGCTGCGAGGACTGCCGCCTTCTCGGCCTGGTCGGCTGCCGCCGCGTCATGGACGCTCTTTGCGGTATCGACCGCCTTCTTGGCGTCGGCGACGTCCTGGAAGAACTTCGCGAGGTCGGCGTTCGCATCCGTGACACCCTGCTGCTTGGATGCGGTGTCCGCCTTGGCGGAGTCCAGCTTGGACTGTGCGGTCGTTACGGCTGCGTTGGCGGCATCAAAGGCGACCTGCTTCTGCTGGACGGTCGATTTTGCCGTATCGACTGCCGCGTTGGCGGCATCGAGGTCCGATTTCGCCGCATCAAGCTCGGTCTGGGCATCCGTGACGCCCTGCTGCTTGGCGGCGACATCAGCCTTGGTGGCATCGACGGCACGCTGGGCATCGGTGACGTCCTGCTTTGCGGCATCGACACCTGCCTGTGCGGAATCCGCTGCGTCCTGCTTCTGCTGGACGGTTGTGGCGGCGCCGGCGGCTGTCTGCTTCTTGGATGCGAGATCGGCCTTGGCTGCGTCGAGTGCGCTCTTGGCGTTCTTGAGGCCGTTGATATAGGAGGTCAGCTTCTGCTCGTACTCGTCGACGGAGATGGCTCCGGTATTCCAGCCCGAACCGGCCCAACCGCCGTATTGCAGCGTGAGCGAGAACGTCAAACGGGTGTCATCGTTCAGACCGCATCCCATGACAGCATAGTCAGGGTTGATGATGTTTATGTAATGACCGATACGGTAGTAATCGAACTTGTCCTGGTTGGCGTACCAGAAGTCGTAGGCGTCCTTTCCGGAAAGATTCGTCGCACCAAGGGAGGCTGCAGTCTTGTCAAACAGATCCTTTTCCTGATAGATCCAGGCCTTACAGGGGTCGCGATAGCTCCAGGCAAGGTTTTCACCGACATCGAACTGCTGAGCATGCTCTACATTTTTCGTCGAATAGTTTGCATCTGCGATCGACGCCGCAATGAGCTTGTAGGTGACCTGGAGCTCGGAGAGACCGACGGACTTGCGGTATGCGTTCACATTCTTCATGACTGTGATGGACGAAAGCATGTTTTCAAGGCCCGTGGCGTCGAGACTGTTTCCGATTTCGGTGTAGTCCTTGTACGTACAGTTCTGGATGATCTCGATGGCTGAATCGGCGCCCATGGCACGGAAGAAGCCGATGGCCCCCTGCTTGAACTGCGCGTCGGCGGAATCGAGTTTCGCCTGTGCCTCGTCGACCTTCTGCTGGGCGGCGGTCACGGCGGCGTCTGCGGTATCCTTTGCGGCCTTGGCGTTCGCAAGCTCTACATCGGCGGCTGCCTTGGCGGACTCAGCGTCCTTGACAGCCTGCTTCGCGGCGTCCAGCTTGGCGACGGCGTCGGCATTCGCCTGCTTGGCCGCATCGAGGCCGGCGTTCGCGGCATCGAGAGCGGACTGGGCGGCGTTCACGCCGGATTCGGCATCGGCCGCAGCCTGCTGCTTTACGGAGAGGGACGCCTGGGCATCATTCAGCTCGGCCTGTGCCGTTGCCGCAGCGGACTGTACCTGCTCGAGCTCGGACTCGCACTGGGACTGTGTCGCTTGTGCGGCAGCGAGGGCTGCCTCCGCGTCCGCGACCTTCTGTTTTGCCGCATCGTACTCCGGACCGCTCGCGCCTGCCTCCGCTGCGGCGAGGTCTGCTTTCGCCTTCTCGTAGGCGGCGCTGGCGGCTGCGGTCTTCGCATCCGCCGCGTCCTTGTTCTGCTGGGCTGCGGCGAGGACGGCATCGGCGGAATCCTTTGCAGACTGGGCCGCAACCAGCTTGGACTGGGCATCGGCAAGCGTCGCGTTGGCGTTGTCGAGATCGGCCTGTGCCCTGTCCACGGCAGCCTGGGCGTCGCGCACGGCCTGCTCGGCGGCACTGATTGCCTCCGGGGTGGCGCTTACGGCATCTGCCTTGGCCTTATCGAGGGCATCCTTGGCATCCTGGGCCGCCTTGAGGGCGGACTGGTACGCTTCGTCCTTCTCGGATGCATCCGCCTTGGCGTCTGCGAGACCCGCCTTCGCCTGCTCGAGGTCCTTGCCGGCGGCATCGGCGGCGTCCTTGCCCTCCGCGACCTGACGGGCGTACTCGTCCATCGCCGCACGGTCGGCTGCCGTGCCGGCGCTGACCGCCGAATCGTAGGATGCCTTGGCCTGGTCGCGTGCGGAAGCCGCCTCGTTGTAGGGACCGGCGGCCTCATCGTAGGATGCCTTGGCGGCGTCCTCCTTCGCCTTCGCCTCGTCGACTGCCTTCTGCAGGTCCGCGATGGTCTGTGCGGCGGATTTCGCGCCGGTACCGGATGCCGCGCCGGCGTGGGCGGCGATCGGCGACATCACGGCGGGGTGTTGTGTGCCCCCGTCACCGGTCTGGGCGAATGCCGTGAACGGTGAGATGAGGCTCGACCCGGTCATGGCGGCCATGGTCGCCGCGGTGACGGTCAGACGCGCGATCCCCTTCGGAGTGTGAATCTTTTTGTTTGGCAGTGCGGCGAAGTGATCGCCACCGGCAGCGAAATGCTTTCCCTGAGTCATTGTGCTGTTCCATTCCTTTTCCGTGCCCTATCCGACTGGGCATCAGAGTGCTTTCCAATAGAGATGATTATGCGCCTTAACTGGGATTGTTGTATATAGTCCGCTGGCATAAATACAACAATCCATGACTCTTTTTGTCATGGATATCTCGCCGCTACAACAATCCTTTGGTCTACGCTGCAAAGAACTCAGATCAGAGTCTGGTTTCTCACAAGAGCAATTTGCGAACCGCATTGACATGGACAGGTCTTACTACGCCTCGATAGAGGTCGGGCGAAGAAATGTCAGTCTTTCTAACCTCTCTAAAATTGCCAATGGATTCAACATATCAATTGCTGCACTTATGACTGGTGTATCCGATAAATCGGATTAGTCCATCAATCAGCGAACGAAGTGAGCGAATAAATCGGCGGCGTAGCCGGCGGCAAGGACACGGTACGTGGCCGCGCAGCGAGCTCCGCGAGCGAAGGGGACGGCATCGCCGTCCCTATTTCTTTTTAATCTATTTCTCTATTAATTGGTTTCACCAAACTGGGTATTACACAAGCTTCTGAGCAGGCTTTTTATCAAATAATTCAAAGCTACCGAATCATCAAAATGGTGAAATTATTTACCCAAAAGAGGGAAGCACATCACCAAAATGGAACCGACCAACAGCTGTTGATAACTTTTATCCCCAAAATGGTGATTTCCTGTTTTCAGTGGAAAACTCGGGAAGTCATAATATTTACTTACCAGATTTACAAACGAAAGCGGTTCTTAGTCCCAAAACCAGAACAGGTCAGAAGCAAAAATAACTCCTGACCTGCGATTTTCCTGGTGCCCCCGGGCGGATTCGAACCGTCGACACCCGCTTTAGGAGGTCATGAGCTATTACCCTACCTGCGGTTTTTCATTTTCATCAATATCTCTGTTTCCGCAGGTAATTTAGCTATTCTGCCGTTTTTGCTCTTCTTGATTAGTTTTCTATTTCACCCTTTTTACACCCCTTCACCCCTTCGGTTTGACTTGCAGGGGTGAAATTTTTGGGTTAGGCTCGGGGGCGAGGCTCTCAAAGCCCCGCCCCCGAGGCTAACCCAACGCACCACCCCTGGAGATCCATGGAAACCAGAATCAAACCCACAGCCAAAGGCACTTCCGAACCAATCAAGGGAAAACCCGGTTCCTTCCGCATCTACTTCTCTCTCGGTCGCGACCCCGAATCCGGCAAGAACGGGAAACGAGTCAGATACCTAAAGACACCCAAGAGAACCATCCATTGCAAGAGCAAAAACCCGAAGAACTGGCCCGGTGAGGTGGCGAATGCGCTCGATGCCTACCGGAAGGAGCTGGAGACCTATGAACCGGCTGGCGACATGCCGACCACTGTTTCCGGATACGCCGAGGATTTCCATCGGCTCCGAGAAAGCTCCTTCGGCTCCCCTCTTTCTTTCCAAAGAGAGGAATATGACGTGCGCCATATACGCGAGCTGTTCGGCGACATACCCCTCGGTGCGCTGAGGCCCGACGAGATCAAACGGGCGTATGCCGAAGCAATCTCAACCGGAAGATTCACAGAGGCCGAGATTCGTCGTATCCACGTCAAGCTCAAACAGGTCATGCAGGACGCACTGGAGAATGAGCTAATCGAGCGCAACCCATGCATCAGCGTCAAACTCCCAAAGCCAGACCTTAGAGTGCGCAACTTCCTCCCACCCGACGAACTGCCCCGATTCACCAAATGCCTGCTATCCGAACCCATGGGGCCGATGACCGTCTGCACCATGCTCATATTCCACCTAGGACTCAGAAAAGGCGAGGCCCTAGGGCTCTGTTGGGAAGACTACGACCCCGAGGCGATGGAAATCAGAATCGTCCACCAGTACACCAATGACAAAACGCTCAGGGCACCCAAATCGGAAATGAGCAGGCGGATCCTGTCTATAGACTCTTCGCTAGCCGCGTATCTAAACGACTGGAAGATGCGGCAGCGCAACCTATTCGAGCAACGCGGGCTAAGACAGAGAAACTCTGACCCCATCGTTCACGCCCTCAGCCCGCATAAGGACGAAAACGGCAACCTTCACGTCAGTATCACCCGACCCGATGGACACAACTATTCACGCTGGTTCAGGGACTTCTGCGTCGACAACGGCTATGGCGAGTACGCCAACGTGACAAGCCAGTTCGAGCGCAACGGCAAGCTGCACACACGCGGCACCGGATACTCGGGTCTCGTCCCCCACGGACTGAGACACACGGCAGCGACGGCGCTCGTCGCAAACAACGTCGATTTGAAGACCGTTCAGGCGCGGATGGGACACGCATCAGCGAGTACGACGGCCAATTTCTACACCCACGCAATCAGAGCCAACGACCGCAACGCTGCCGAAGTCTTCGAAAAATTATCTGAAGGTAATGAGAATTAATACTCTCATAATTGTGTCACCGTATGTATACTGCAAATAAGGCCAAACAGAGAGGAGGTTATCAATGGCACTTACCACTGCGAGCAGCAAGCTGCGTTCGACGATCCTATTCAACTCAAAGGATGAGCAGGTACTCTTCAAGCGCTCCAGCGCTGACCTCGCCGCGGCAAGGGGTCTCACCCCGTCTGCGCTCCTAGCGAGGCTTCCCATGGAGCAGCTGACGAGCTCGGATCTAGGCAGGTGGGCCGCGCAGCTCATCTATGCTGAGGGTGGGAGCTGTCTCGACGCCTTCGAGGGCATGTTCGAGGACTGGAGCGCAATCCAGCCAGAAAATGATTGCCGCGACGTCATCAAAGGCTTTTTTGACTACTGCCATGAAGCAAGGATCTGCATCGACACCACGAGCGAGCGCGTTCATCATCTCCGCACTAACTGGGACAGCATTTGCCTCATTATGGAAGAGGCTGCAAAGATGCCCGAGTGCAATCTCGACGCACGTATCCAGGCTAAGACCGGCCGTGAACTCGAAACTACCCTGCAAGACCCTACAGCGTTGCTCGCCGTCACACCTTTGGTCTCATACATTCTCAACGCATGGGAGCACATCAAGGGCTATTCCTGCACTTACCGTGCTCTGCTCGATTTCGCCAACATCGGCAGATCATCCCGCAAGGGATACAGCGAGCCCGCAGAAGCTCGAATCAGCCTTCTGCACCTTATCGACGAATACGAGAAGAAGGAGGCTAATTAGTCGATAAGACCATTTTACAAACAAGCACCCGACTCCTCTCACTGTCGCCAAACATCGAAGAGGAGCCGAGCGCCCTACTAAAGGAGTTTATCATGCATCTTGCAGATGACCCCAAGACCGACGCCATCTCCGCAGGCATCAACCTGCGCCATGTCGGCACCAAGCGCATCATGAGCCGCCTGGACGTTCAGATCCTCACCGGCATCGGACAATCCAGCGCCATCAAGCTCATGAAGGCCACCCACCACTGCTTTAGCATCGCCAACCAGTACTTCGTCATGGAAGAGGACCTGTTCGACTACTTCCACAAGCTGGCAGAGGGGGCGAGCGAGTAATGCAGCGCCCGAACGCCAATCCCCTCGTCTTCGAGCTGGATGTGCTCGACGAGCACGTCCACGCCCTTCAGGAAGACAAGCCCATCGCCTCCTTCGGGCTCGACGCACTCAACAGCATCCTCGGCGGTGTCTACCCCGGGCTCAACTACGCAATCGGGACCGCCCCGGGCAAGGGCAAGACAACACTGGCACTCCAGGAGGCCGACAAGCTCGCGGCAGACGGGCACCCGGTAATCTACGTTTCCGCCGAGCTTCCCGCGCACAAGCTGATCGAGAAGAGCCTGGCGCGTCTCAGCGACGGCAAAGTCGCGTTGTCCGAGGTCTCCAGCTGCGCGACCCAGAATCACCCTAAGCACGCGACTTTCGAGGCTGCACTCGACAAATATCGCACCAAGATCGCCCCCAATCTCTGCATCACCGGCCCACTCAACACCGTGGAGCTCTCCAACCTCGTCGGGCTGGTAACACGCGAGCGCGGCGAGGTCCCCGTCGTCTTCATTGACTACCTCCAGCTCCTCGCCTGCGGCGTCACGGCGGACCAGCAGTTCATCGACGAGCGATTGGCTATCACAGCATGCGTGAAGGGCCTCCGCGAAATCTCGAACCTCTATGGCTCTCCCGTCATCGCACTGAGCTCGACCACTCGCAAGTCCTACGATTCCGGGAAGTCGGCCAGGCCCAACCTCGCCATGTTCGGTGGTTCCTCCGCTGTCGAGTACGGCTTTGACTCGGTGCTCTACCTCGCCGATGACAATGACAAGCCCGAGTGGCCCTACGAGTCACCCGCAACCGGCACGCCCCTCAAGCTCGTCGCCCTCAAGAACCGCTACGGCACGCTGGGCGAGTCCCGACTCGACTTCGACGGTGCGCGCGCCACCTTCCACGACAGGGGCTAGCCCATGCGTGGCAAAGCCAAGACCGCGCATATAAACGTCCGCATGACCGAGGAGGAGCGTGCCGCCATCACGGTGCGCTCCTCCTCTTTTGGTATGGCCCCATCGACGTTCATGCGCGAAGCCGCCCTCCACATCGGTGAGAAGCCCGTCAGGATCGCCGACGAGGCGACGCTGCGGCAGCTTCTTCATCAGATGAAGAAGCAGGGCGGAAACCTCAACCAGGCCGTCCGCACCGCAAACGCCTATGGCGTGGATACGCAGACGGCCCAACAGCTCGCGGAGGCCGTCCGTCTGGTATCGAGCACGGCCTCGCAGCTATCGAACCTCATCTTCAAGAATCGAGAATGATCATGAAAACCAAGATGCCCACAGCGCTCATATCATCTCTTCTCCTAGCGATCCTCGTATGCCCCGTCCTCGCCGTCCCCGTCGACGATTTCATCGCCGGGACACCGTTAGGCGCGGCTGCGATTCCGTCGTCGTTCGGCGTAGATACCGTCCTCGGCTGGTGGCTCACGGGTGCGTTCACCGCTTGCCCGCTCGGAACCCTGCTGACCTTCCTCCTCGCCTTTTGCATCTGCGCTCTCATCGCCTACTCGACCGCCCTCAACGCGAGGGCCGAGGACGGCGGCGTGCTCGGCGACGCCCACGTCAAGACGGGTCGCGAGGTCATAAAAGGGTCCATGACCTGGGACGGCTCGACAATCCCATCGTCGCGCGGGTTCGTCTACGGTTTCACCAAATATCGCAGTAAGCCCTGTTATCTCTACGAGCCGAAGAAGATGATTTTCGTATCAGGGGCCACTGGGTCAGGTAAGTCACGCTTCCTCTACCTCCCCTCAATCGACCTGCTCAGCTACGGCGACGCCTCCAACGGCTCCGAGCCCGCGACCCTCGTCGTCTCCGACGTGAAGAACGAGCTCATAGAGCTCACGGGCGACGAGCTGGCCCGTCGCGGCTACCGCGTCCTGCTGCTCGACACGCAGCACCCCTATAGGGGACAGAGGTTCAACCCCCTCAAACAGGTGCTCGACCTCCATGCCGAGGGACGCGACCAGGAAGCCGAGCAGGCGGCGGACGCCATCGCGGAACTCGTGGTGCAGGACGACGAGAAAGGCAAAGGCTCGCACTGGACCGCCTCGGCCAGGGGCCTGCTCTCGGCCCTGGTCCTGCTGGTCTCCATGTCCGACGAGTGTCCCGAGGAATCAAAGCACCTCGCGACCGTCTGCGAGGTCCTGGACCGCGGTACCGAGGCAGAGGGCGACGACCCATCCGAGCCCCTGAAAACCGTCTTCCGCTCGTTGCCAAGCGGACACCCCGCCAAGGGAAGGGCGTCCCAGTTCATATCCTCCGGCGGCAACGAGCTCAGGAGCATACTCTCGACGCTCAAGGTCGCCCTGCGCCCGTTCTCCTCCGCCCCGGTCGCCTGGATGACCTCCGGCTCCGACATCGACCCGCAAACGGTACTCACGGAGAAGAGCGCCGTCTTCCTCCACGTGCTCGACGAGGGCTCGCCCTACAACTGCATCGCGGCGATATTTCTCTCGCAGCTCTGGGCTTCGGTCCAGGCGGTCGCGGACGTGAACGGCGGCAGGCTCCCCCGCCCCGTGCAGATACTCGGCGACGAGTGGGGCAACCTCCCCCGCGTCGAGTGCCTGCCCGCCCTCCTCAGTCTGGCGCGCAGCTACGGCATGTTCTGGGTCGGCGCGACGCAGGGCGTATCCCAACTCAATAAGTATGGCGAGAGAGACGGCCGCAGGAAGATCCTCGCGAACTGCGGTGTGAAGATCGCCATGAAGCTCGCAGAGGAGGAGGATCGCCGGTACTTCACCGAGCTCATCGGCAAGACCACGCGCCACACGCAGGGCACGAGCAGCGGCAGGGCCGCGTCGGGCACGTCCTCCTCGACGTCCTACAGCGAGAGCGCAGACGATGTGATACACACCTGGGAATGGCGCGGCATGGCCCCGGACCGGGACGGAATCATCGTCGTGAAGCACGCAGACAACGGGATGCCCGCGTGCCGCGCAGGGGTCTTCCGCTCCCCCGTCACGGACTGCACCAACACGCCAACGAAGGAGCACTTCGACCTCGGAACCCCCGAGCACGAGGCGGAGAGGCGTCGCACGTACCAGCGGCGGCTCGATGCCTCCGCCACCGAGAAGATGCGCGAGGAGGCCCCCACCTGGTGCCCCGAGTGGCCCGATCCCGAGAAGGGGACCGGGGACGCGGGCGACGGCAAGTTCAGTGGGCTCTCGCTCGATTAGGAGGCGACCATGACGGCGATAAAGCAGATGAGCGTCTGCAGCGAGAGGCACCTTTCCCGCCTCAGGGACTACCTCTCATGGGACCGCGAAAAGGCGCTCGCCCACGGCACGCAGAACATCATCGACGAAGACCGCTGGTTTCAGGAGATGGCGGACACAAGGAAGGCCATGGGCCACGACAGGCCCGGCAAGGCCGGTGCCAGGTGCACCTACATGCAGCACCAGATACTCGGGTTCCTCCCCGACGAGTGCGACCTCAACGGCGGGAAGATGACGCCGGAGATGTGCATGCGCTACGCGAGGGAGTACGCGGCCGAGCGCTACCCCAACCAGGAGGTCGTGATGGTGTTGCACCGCGAGCGCTGCCGCACCGACGCCATCGACCGCTACGCCGTGCACCTTGGCATCAACCGCAGCGACCTTGAGACCGGGCGGAGACTCGACGAGGGCCCCGCGCGAAAGGCGGCAAAGGCGCGGGTGAAGACCGTCCGTGCCCTGGACGAGCGATACGGCCTCAGGCAGCTTGAGCGTGGCAAGGCCAACTCGCGCGTCCACGCGAGGCAACCCGGCAGGGCCGAGCGCGACATGGCCCGAAAGGGGCAGGCCGAGCGCTCGGAGAACGCCCGCGTTCGCGTCGCGGTCGCCCGCCGGATCGAGGAGGTCGGGCGCATGCGCGACTGCCCCGACCGGATGGGCGAGCTTGAGCGGCGGCTCAGGCGAGACGGCATCGAGCTCGCCGAGTCCAAGGGCGGGAGCCTCCAGTACCGCTTCCCCTCGAAGTCGCTCGGGGCCGTGAGGAAGGTCAACGGCGGAAGGCTCGGTTCCGCCGTCGACCGCTCGACCGGCATCACCGTCCGCTTCACGCTGCGCGGGATAGCGACGGCGATGCGGGCGTTCTGGGAGCTTGAGCGAAAGGCGCTGGAGAATCAGAACGGGCGCGACGACTGAGCTCTTGAGGCCGGGACGCAACAGGCGTCCCGGCCCTTTCTTTTAGCCCTTCGGCGAGAGCGACCTCGGAGCGGCTCGGCGCCCCGCCGCAGGTGGGCAAGATGATTCCGTGCAACGGAATCCATATCTTGCCTGCACGGAGCGAACCGGTTGCCGAGGCAACGCGAGCCCGGGCAGGTGAGCGACGGTTGAGCCGACGCCGAGGAGACGCGACCCATGGGGAGCGTCGTACGACGGCGCTCGGCGACCCGACGCGAGAGGCCCCGCCCGGCGACCACGGCGGAGCGATGGCGACTTCTGGAAGCCATCGAGCGCAGCCGTTCGCCGGGTGGGGCCGGTGTGAGCGGAGGCGGACGAAACGCGACCCTGGGGAGCGTTGCCAGGAAGCCGCAGCGAGAGCGACGCCGCGCGTCGCGGGGGTCCCGCCCATAAGCGGGACCCATCGGCCGCAAGGCCGATTGCTACACCCCGACCCTCTCGGCGTACAAGTTGAAGAGGTGGGCGACAATCTTCTCCTCGTCTCCGCCGAAATCAACGCCATAGGCGGCCTCAACGGCAGTGTCGAGCGCCTTGTGCGCCGCCATCAGCTCGGGGAAGAACGTCTCGTTCTTGGGATCGTACATGTCCGCGAGCGTCGCACCTTCTTGGGCATCCCGGGCGTCGAGCACGGCCTGGGCGCAGCGCTCGACTTCCTCGCGTTGGGATTCCGTGGGCTCGGGCCAGACGAAGTTGTTGTAGTCAATACCAGCCGAGTACTGATAATCATCTTTCAGTCTTCCGGTCACGACCCTAACCCATGCATTATGAAATTGGGACTGCAACACCCCATATTGATAGAGAGTTGCATTTGGGATAAGACGAACTTTATTGCTACAAAAGACCTCAGCATCGACGAACCCCATTGGGATGTATCGCCTTCGGCTTGATGAAACCTCTGGTATCAAGATTGAATCTGTGTCCGACAGGATTTCAGTTCCAAAATGGGCAGGGCACTCCGCAGCTTTAACGGTCTGACTTCTCTTGCTCTTGAGCCGATACCGGCGTACCGCTTCAACCCTTTCCCTGCATTTAGGCAGATTCTTTAGCTCATCCCAATTTGCGTTCCCAAGCCATAAACACCAACGGCTTTTGCCACGGATAAATTCTTGTGATCCAAGCCACTTGTGAAAGAATTTCTCTGCACCAGGTTCACTTTGCAAGAATTCGATTTTCTGCTCATCAGTGAAAAGGTAATTGCCGTCGTCTATAGGCTGGGAGCCTATTCCCATTTCTGGAACATCTGATAATGGCTTACTTCTGCTGTAGACAAAAACGTCCGGAGCGTCTTTCAGATACGCATTGATTCGAGCCGTGGGAATCTGTTCTTCGTCGCTGTCCGGGGTCGCGTGGTAGAAGAGCGTCTTGGTCCCCGACTCGCGGGAGAACCCGACAATGACACAGAACACATGTGCCTTGTCCGCAGCCTCGTTGTCCCAGCGGAAGGTGTTGTGCGCGAAGTCGATGTGGATACCCAGGTCGTGCAGGGGTTTCCAGAGGTTGGCGACCTGCTCGCCCTGACATATCGAGTTGGTAGAGACCAGGGCGCAGCGCGTGCGCTTTCCCTGCGTGAACCTCGCGGCCTTCATGTACCAGGCCCCGCAGTAGTCGATGTTGCCTGCGTTCTTCGCTCCGTCGAAGACCTCAAGGAGCTCCGCCTTCTGCTCCTTGGACTGGTTACGGGCCCCAAGGAAGGGCGGATTGCCCACGAGGTACGTGAGGTCATCGGGGAACACCTCGGACCAATCGGTCTTGAGGGCGTTGCCCTCATGGAGGTTGCTGAGGCTCCTGAGCGGCAGGAAGTCGAAGTCGTAGTCGACGTATATCTCCTGCGTCTTTCGGAGCATCTGCTCCTCGGTGATCCAAAGGGCGGTCTTTGCGACCGAGACGGCGAAGTCGTTTATCTCGATGCCGTACAGCTGGTCCAGGGACACGCGGACAGGGCTGTCCTGCGCAACGACGAGGGACGTCTGCCCCGCGTTGCCGGTCTCCTCGCTGAGCTCGTCCTCGATGATTCGGTTTTCGATGGTGCGCAGCTGCCGGTACGCCTCGGTAAGGAAGTTGCCCGAGCCGCATGCCGGGTCTCCGATGGTGATGGAGGCCACCTTGTCGTGCAGCCTCGCCAGGGCCTGCTTGCGCTTGGCAGCTGTCTTCTCGCCCTCGGCCTCGTGGAGTTCGTCCCACAGCTCGTCGAGAAAGAGCGGCTTGAGGCAGCGCTCGATGTTCTCGACGCTCGTGTAGTGCATGCCCCCGGCGTGGCGCGTCTCGGGGTTCAGCGTGCCCTCGAACACGCCGCCGAAGATGACGCCCGAGATCTCGCGCCAATCGAAGTCCTGGGACGCGTCGGTGATGGCCTCGAGAATCTCCGGGGTCATCTGTGGAACGATGATGGAGGAGTCGGCGAACAGACCGCCGTTCACGTAGGGGAAGGCCGCGAGGTCCTCGTCCATGTACTCGTCCCTCTGCTCTAAGGGCGTGTCGATCGCCTCGAACAGGTCCACCAGCTTGCGGCGGAGCTTGGCAGGGTCACCCTCGCAGTACCTACCGAACGCCTGGTGCGATTGCAGGAGGTCGGCGTCCTCGGCGTAGAGCAGGAAGATGATTCGGGTGATGAGCACGTTGAGCGAGCGCTGCTCCTCCTGCGCGCGCTCGTCCTTCTCCTCGATGTGGTGGTACTGCTTGGCGAGGGCATCGTAGAGCCTGGAGACGTAGGCCCCGGCCTCGATGGAGAGCTGCTGCTCCTTGTGCAGGCGGCTCGTCTCGTTGGAGGTCAGGAAGGAGAGAAGGTACAGGCTGTCCTGGAGCTCTTCGAGGGAGAAATCCTGCACGGTGTCCTCGGGCCGCTCGTTGTCGAGGTCGTAGAGACGGAAGGTCCCGAAGTTGCACGTCATCACCCAGCGGGGGCGCTCGGAGTACGGCAGGTGCCGCGCGTACCACATGGCCTGCTGGAGCGGCGTCTCCATGCCGCCGTTCCTGGGTTCGGGCTTATCGAGGTCGATGCCCCACGACTTCTGCTCACAGAGGAAGTTGTGGTCAGAGACGAACACGTCGATGCGACGGCCTCTCACCTTCCGCTCGAAGTCAACGAAGCTGTCTATGGTGTTGGACGGGATGCCCAGGACGTTGATGAGCAGGTCGACCCAGAACTTTTGCGTGTCCTGCTGCTCGTTGTTGGAGCCCGCGGGGATGGCGGCAAGGCGCTTCTGCCACCGCTTGACGAACTCTTTTGCCTCTTTCTTGCTGGCAGGCATACCGGACCTCCTGCGTCGTTGTCACTTTCGGACAATTTTAAGGGGTAAAAGCCCTCTCCCAAGCGGAAGGGCGAGTTTTCGACGGTCCCCGGTGTCGCAGGGTCCCAGGCGAAACCAGAAGACGCCGGGGGCTGTTGGAAACTCGCCCATCTCACAGCAACGTCACCCTAGGTTTTCAACGCTTTCCATGGCCGAAGGGCTTCTTATAAGCCCGCAGACTGTGGAAAGGGTTGAAAACCGGATATTTGGGTGAAATATCGGAGTGAAATATGTAGGCGAGCTGTTTTCATCATAGAACTTTCTTTCACCCCTTTTTCACCCCTCTATCGTCTATTTAGCCTTATCTATACAGAAGCAGGTCAGACGATTTATACCGTCTGACCTGCAATTTCTTCTGGTGCCCCCGGTGCGATTCGAACGCACGACACCCGCTTTAGGAGAGCGGTGCTCTATCCCCTGAGCTACGGAGGCATGTTGTACTAGTGTAGCAGATTTACCCCTTTGCCATGTAGCGCATGGCCACTCATCGAGAAGGCTCTATAGCGAATAGTTTCCGAGGGCAATCCTCAATATCGGAAAGAATAACCCGGAATAACGCGAAATAATGGGACAAGCTTTCCCAACTGGCCCTCAAAAGGAAAATGCATCCCGGAATGAGAACAAATTCCGGGATGCATTTTCCGCCATCTATCGCCAACGATTAGCTGTCTCTGTGGAAAAGGCTCTTGATGACGGAGGGGATGCTCTTGGCGCCCTTGGCCGTCACATCGATAAAGTCGGGCGAACGCACGAGCTTATCCTCATCGACGTACTTGCGGACCGCACGAAGCGTCTCTTTGTCGTCGCGCGTCGAAAACGTAAAGTGACCGTTATCCTTGGTAAAGATGGCAAAACGCGTGATCTTCTTGGTGCCGCGCAAAACCTCGGCGGCAATATAGTCGACCTCGTCCCACGGGATTTGAATATAATCCTCGGGATTGCGCTCGTTATAGTACTCAAACGCCTTATTGCCCACCATCACGTTACCGTGACTGGTAAGCCCCATCAGGCAGGTTGCCGGCGTTGCCAGATCGACCGTGCTGTTCTGAGATTGCGCCATGCGCGCCTCGCCCTCCAAATAAAACAATCGGACCGCATCCAGTGTACCCACCGGGTGCGGTCCGTTTCAATGGCTCAAAAGCCCTTGCCTAGCAACTCTCGGTCTTAAGCCGAAGCGTGCTTACATGAAGCCGCAGACGCGACCGATGATGCCGACGGCGAAGAGAGCCAGGATGATGACGATCGGGCTGACCTTCTTCTTGAGGAGCTTGCAGACCAGCAGGGTCAGGCACACGGCAGCAAGGCCGGGGATGAGCTGATCGAGGTTAGCCTGAAGCGTGGTGACCTTCACCTGATCAAGGGCGTTAGCACCGATGGAGTTATACATCGTCAGTGCTTCCTTGACACCCTCAGAACCGGAGGGCAGGTTAGCCCAGTCGATAAAGGCGCCAGCAGACTGCGTGACCTTGGAGACGACCGGGGTGAAGGAGATGGACACCCAGCGCTCGACCAGGGCGCCGATGATGAACATACCCAGGATGGAAGCACCCTCGGTGACCTTGCCCATCAGACCGCCGGAGAGGTCCTTGGCGATGGAGGAGCCGACCTTGTAGCCAAACTCCTGCGTGTACCACAGGAAGGCGTAACGGATGATGTTCCACGCGAAGAAGAACAGCAGCGGACCGGCGATGCTGCCGGACAGGGCCATGGAAGCGCCCAGAGCGCCCAGAATCGGGCGAAGGGTGAACCAGAAGGCGGGGTCGCCGACGCCGGCGAGCGGGCCCATCATACCGACCTTGACGCCCTGGATGGCGACGTCGTCGATCGGAGCACCGTTGGCGCGCTCCTCCTCGAGAGCGAGGGTAACGCCAATGACGGGGGCGGAAACATAAGGATGGGTGTTATAGAACTCCAGGTGGCGCTTAAGAGCGGCAATCTGGTCATCCTTGCTGGTGTAGAGCTTCTTGATCGCAGGGATCATTGCGAAGCACCAGCCGCCATTCTGCATACGCTCGTAGTTCCACGAGCCCTGAAGGAACTGATGACGGAAGCAAACCTTCTTGCGGTCAGCCTTGGTGAGCTGAATCTTGTTCTCTGCCATATGTATCACTCCCCTCCTACTCGTAATCGTTCAGAATATCGCCGAGCGGGTCGCCGGAGCCACCGCCCATGCCGCCACCCTGCTTGGCCAGATCCTTAAGGCCAAGGTAGATGAGGGCAAGGGAGATGCCGATGAGGCCAAGGGCGATCAGCGTGAGCTGAGGGATGGCAGCAAGGACAAAGCCGAGGATGAAGAACGGCCAGGTCTCCTTGGTTGCCATCATGTTGATGACCATGGCGTAACCGACGGAAGCGACCATGCCGCCGCCGACAGCCATGCCGCCGGACAGCCAGTCAGGCATAGCGTTGAGCGCGTTGGTAACGGCCTCGGCCGGGATGATGCACAGCAGGACGGCCGGGATGGCGATACGAAGGCCCTGCATGAGGATGGCAGCGTACTGCCAGCGCTCGATGCCGGCGAAATCGCCCTTCTCGGCACAACCGTCCATGGCGTGAGCAATAGCGGTAGCCAGGGTACGGCAGATCATGGTCAGGAACAGGCCGGCGACCGACAGCGGGACGGCGACGGCGATGGCGGCGGTAACGGCCTTCGACGGATCGGTAGCGCCGCCGTTGAGGGCGAGCACCATGATGATCGAAGAAGCGACCGATGCCAGAGCAGCGTCAGGCGCGACGGCGGCGCCGACGTTAGCCCAGCCAAGGGCCATCATCTGGAGCGAACCGCCCAGGAGGATGCCCTCCTGAAGGTGACCGGTTACGAGACCGATAAGCGTGCATGCCACGAGCGGCTGATGGAACTGGAACTCATCCAGGATGCCTTCCATACCGGCAAGCAACGCGACAATCGCAACAAGCAGAATAGTGATTGCAGACATGTATCGGACCCTCCTTTACTATGCTTGAGCGGCCAGTTCGGCCTTAGCTTTCTTCAACATGGCGTCGAGATCCTCGGAGGAATCCGAAGGAACCTTGCGGACCTCGAACTTGACGCCCTTGGCCTTGAGGGCCTCGAGGGTCTTGACGTCGTCATCGCCCATAGCGACGGCGTTGGTGACGACGACCTTGCCCTTGGAGTGAGCCATGGAACCGATGTTGACTTCCTTGATGTCGACGCCGGCCTCGATGGCCTTGAGCAGATCCTGCGGGTTCTCGAAGAGCAGCATGGCCTTGGTGTCACCAAAGCGCGTGTCCTTGACGACCTCGGCCATCTTCTTGATGGGCACGACGTTGGCATGGACTCCCGGAGGGGCAGCCTGCTCGATCATGGTCTTGCGGAGCTCGTCGTGAGCAACGCCGTCAGAAACCACGATGATGCGGTTGGGGTTGATCTGCTTGGTCCACGTGGTGGCCACCTGACCGTGAAGCAGACGGGTGTCGATACGGACGTGGGCGATCTTGATGTGCCCATCGCCGATGACCGTTCCCGGAGGGATGGCGCCTGCAGGAGCAGCGGCGGCCGCAGCCGGCTTCTTCTCCTCGGGCTCCAGAGACTCGGGCTTGACGCGCACGCCAGCCTTAGCCTCAGTCACGAGATGTTTTGCGATCGCATGTGCAGTGTTCTTTGCGTCAAAGCGCTGCGAATATGCCTCGATGAGCATAGGCAGGTTGACACCGGTGACGATAGCCCAAGAATCGTGGCCCTCGATGAGCCCGCTGATCTGGTTGAACGGCGTGCCGCCCCACAGATCAACGAGGAAGAGCACCTGCTCCTGGTCCTCGAAGGAAGCGATTGCTTCCTCGACCTTGGCACGGAAGTCGTCGGGGCCCATGCTCGGCTCGAGCGAGACCACGGCAACAGACGGCTGATCGCCAAAGACCATCGAGCCCGTCTGCTTGATTCCAGCTGCCAAGTCCCCATGGCTAGCAAGAACAATACTTACCATCACATAACCTCCTTTTTGTCTACGTATTTCCTACACGACATGAATGAAGTATAGCTGTTTGGTTTGTGGAATTATAGCTAAATCGCAAAAGGTTGGTTTATTTGTTTAAACGTCTAGGTTTGTTACAAGTTGATTACTTTACTGCTTTTTGACTCATTACACGCCAAGGCGTCGCACATCAAGCCATGCATTTTACAGATACAAACAGGCTGTTCATTAATATCGATTTTGGCAAGCGCGAATGCGCTTGAACTGCCGGCATTTTGTTTAAACAGACATAACTTGACTATTAGCGTGATTTATGCACTAGCGCAAGTAGTCATTGGGGACGTTCTTGATTGACTAGTCGTTTAAGAGCGTCCCCAACGACCAAGTTAGGCGATATGGAGGGGGTTGGCGGCGTCGACGGCATCGGGGGCGTCGGAGAGGCCGTCGGGGGCAGCGTCTGCCGGATCCTCGTCGGGGGTCTCAATCTGTTTGATCATGACCTCCTGGCCCTGCAGCAGGTATGTTTCGCCGCTGCCGCAATGGGGGCAAGTCTTGCCGTGCTCGACTGTCGCGTAGTCGCGGCCGCACGCCTCGCAATGCGTCACGGCCTCGACAGGCTCCACGATAAGCTCCGCGCCCTGCGTGATAGGCTTTTTATCCGCCGCCCAGCGCCAAGCGTCGAGCAGCAAGTCGGGAACGACACCCGAGACCTCGCCCAGCAGCAGCGTCACGCTCGAGACGCGACGCACGCCATTGGCGCGCGCCACATTCTCAACATCGCGAATGATGTGATAGACGATTCCTAATTCATGCAAGGCGGGCACCTAACTACTTTCGACCAAACTTGATTTTGATGGCGCGCTTCAAGGCGTACTTGCCCAGGCTTGGGAGCTTTTGCTCGTATTTGACCATCGTTGAGCAATCGGGGCGGTCGCGATCCAGGTGGATGGCGTCGAACGCGCACTTGGTGGTGCACAGGCCGCAGCCGATGCACTTGTTGGGGTCAACGATCGAGGCACCGCAACCCAGGCAGCGGGCGGTCTCGGTGCGCACCTGCTCTTCGGTAAAGGTCTCGACATACTCGCTAAACGGCGCAGCCTTCTCGCGCTCGCGGTCCACACGCGCGACCTCGCGGCTCGCGTTGTCGTAGCTCTCGATCACGACATCGTCGCGGTCAAGCGCAGTATAGCGGCGCTGGTTGCGGCCGATGGTGAGCGTGGAGCCCGGCTGCACAAAGCGATGGATGGACACGGCGGCCTCGTGGCCGGCGGCGATGGCATCGATGGCAAAGCTCGGGCCGGTGTAGACGTCGCCGCCCACAAAGATATCGGGCTCGGCGGTCTGATAGGTCTGGGGATCGGCGAGAGCACCCTGGCCGCGGCCAAGCTCCACCTTGGAGCCGGCCAGCAGGTCGCCCCACACGATGGACTGACCGATCGACATGACCACGCGATCGGCATCCACGCGACGCAGGTCGTTCTCGTCGTACTCGGGCGCAAAACGGCCCTCGTCGTCCGTGACACGCGCGCAGCGCTTAAAGGTAATGCCGCACACGTGACCAGCCTCGTCCAGATGGACCTCCTTGGGGCCCCAACCACAGCTGATGTGCGCGCCGTCCTCGATGGCCTCGCGGCGCTCTTCCTCGCTGGCGGGCATCTGGGCCTCGCTCTCCAGGCAGAACATCTCAACGTGCTCGGAGCCCAGGCGACAGGCGTTGCGGGCGACGTCGATAGCCACGTTGCCGCCGCCCACCACGATGGTGCGACCGGGCAGCGCATCAATCTTGCCGCTGTTGACCTCGCGCAAGAAGTCGACGGCCACGGTCACGTCCTCGGCATCCTCGCCCGGAATACCGGCAAGGCGGCCGCCCTGGCAGCCAATAGCCACGTAGAAGGCCTTAAAGCCCTGTGCGCGCAGCTCGTCGAGCGTCACATCGCGGCCGACCTCCACGCCATAGCGGAACTCGGCGCCCATCAGGCGAATGACCTCGACCTCGGCCTCGATGACATCTTTCTGCAGCTTAAAGCTGGGGATGCCGTAGGTGAGCATGCCGCCCGGGCGCTCGTTCTTCTCGAACACGACGGGCTTGTAGCCTTTCTCGGCCAGGTAGAAGGCGCAGGACAGGCCGGCCGGACCGGCACCGATGATGGCGATCTTCTGGTCGAAGCCGCCGGCGCGCGTCGGGGTCACCACAGGCGGGACATAGCGGGTCGCGGCGTCCAGATCACGCTGGGCGATGAACTTCTTGACCTCGTCGATAGCCACGGCCTCGTCCACACGACCGCGGGTGCAGGCGTCCTCGCAGCGGCGGTTGCATACGCGGCCGCAGATAGCGGGCAGCGGGTTCTCGCGCTTGATGAGCGCAAGGGCCTCGTCATAGCGGCCCTGGGCCGCGAGCTTCAAATAACCCTGAACGGCGACATGCGCAGGGCAGGCCGTCTTGCAGGGGGCCGTGCCGGACTCATGCGTCTCGATACGGTTGTCGTTGCGGTAGTTGGGCGACCACTTGGTGTGATCCCACTTGGTGGCGTCGGGCAGCTCCTGGCGCGGATACTCGGGCACGCGCCCGCCGGCCTTTTTGCTGCAGAGCTTCTGGCCCAGCTTGGCGGCACCGGCCGGACACACCTCAACGCAGCGGCCGCACGCCACGCACTTGTCCTTCTCGACCTTGGCGACGTAGGCCGAACGCGACAGGTTGGGCGTGTTAAACAGCTGCGAGGTGCGCAGGGCATAGCACACGTTGACGTTGCAGTTGCAGATTGCGAAGATCTTGTTCTCGCCGTCGATGTTGGTGATCTGGTGCACAAAGCCGTTGTCCTCGGCCTGGCGCAGGATGTCGTAGACCTCGTCGCGGGTCACGTAATGGCCGCGGTCGGTCTCGACCACGTAGTCGGCCATATCGCCCACGGCGATGCACCAATCGGCCGGGTCGTCGGCGCAGCCCTCGCCCATCACGCGACGGCTCGCGCGGCAGCTGCAGGTGCTGGCGGCATACTTGCCCTCGTATTTGTCGAGCCAGTGCTCGATATGCTCAATGGGCACCGAGGTGCTCGTGGCGTCGATGGCCTTCTCGACCGGAATGACGTGCATGCCGATGCCGGCGCCTCCGGGCGGCACCATCGGCGTGGCCTTGGACAGCGGGCCCTTGGACGCCTGCTCAAAGAACTTGGCGTAGACCGGATGCTCCTCGAGCTGGCTCACGCGCATGTTGAGGAACTCGGCAGAACCCGGCACCAGCATGGGCAGCACCCACTGCTTGGCGCGCTTGGGGTTTTCCCAGTTGTACTCGAGCAAGCCCGTGTAGCTCATGTCGTCGAGCATCTTCTCGATATCGGCCTCGGGCATGCCGGTGAGCTTGACCATCTCGGGCAGCGTATAGGGACGACGCATCTTCATCTTGCAAAGCACTTCAGCCTGCTCGTCGGTCGCGGCCTCGGCAAACGACCAGTACTCGTAGCCCAGCAGCTCGTCGCGATGGAGCAGACGGTTGGTGCAGTGCTCGCACAGCTTGACGATGGCCTCGCGCGGATGCTCCGGTATCGGCGGCACAAACTCCGCACCGATGTCGGGCTCGGTATAGCTAATCCCCGGTCCGTTGAGAATCATGGTTGTCCCTTCTCTTGCCGCAGCCCGGCGAGACCGCGGCGCCCCTCTTTTTTGCAGGTCGGGCACGCCTCCCATGCCGTTCACCCGCCGTTGTTGACATTGTGTCAAAAATAGTATTGACGAACCGTCAACAATATTCAAGACTGTTAGGCGAACGGTCAGGCAAAAGAGGATGAAAGGCGGCAAAAACATGGGCAACAACACAGCAGATACCTCTGTGGTCGATGCCGTTCCCGCATCCGATAGCGCGGCAAAGCGCCTGACGGGCGACGAACGCCGTCGAGAGATCCTCGATGCCGTACGTACCGTAAGCTCCGAGCTGGGCGTGTCCCACCTATCGGTATCGGCCGTGACCAAGCGAGCCGGCTGCACGCGTTCATTGTTCTACCACTACTTTGCCGATATGGACGCCGCCGTCACCGCTGTTATGGACGAGGCGATCGACGGCTTTATCTCCGAGCTCGAGCAGTGGAATGCCGGCCGCACCGTCGGAGATATCGAGGGCGCGCTCGACACCGTCGCCCCGCTCTTTAAGCGCCTGGTCGCCAGCGGCCACGAGCTGCCGAGCACGCTCACCTCGAGCAGCGGCGCGCTCTACGGCGGCTTTTTGCACAACGTGGTCCAGCGCGTGGCGCAGTATATCTGCGACACCACCGTGGTGGATTTTGTCGCCCATCATGAGCTACGCATCGACCATGTCTACGAGACGTTCTACACCCTCATCATGGGGTTGTTGATGTATATCCGCACGCACCCCGATGTGCCCGACGAGACGGTCAAGGAAATCATCGCCTCGACACTCCACATCGAGGGCTATACCGCCAAGTATCCGGAGCGTAAGCCCCAGAACTGACGACATTTGGCCAAACTGCCCGCGATCAGAAGAGGGGCCGCGGGCGTGTGAAAGGAGAGCAGCATGCTGTTCGATGTTTGGGGTAGCGATACCCTTATCCACTGGGCCGGCTGGGCCATGGTCTTTATCGGCCTGATCGTGCTCAACGAGGTCGGCCGCCGCACCAAGCTGGGCGCGGCAATCATCTTTGGCGTGGCTCCGCTGGCCATGACCATCTACTGCGTCGCCATCGCCATCGGCGTCTCGCAGGGTGCCGAGTGGGCGCTCACCAACCCCACCCATGTGTACCAGAACAGCTGGTTCCACTACGCCAAGGTATACGCGGCGCTGGCCGGTTGCTGGGGCTTCATTGCCATTAAGTACCAGTGGGGCAAGATCGGCAAGGCGCATTGGTTCCGCGCATGGCCGTTTGTGATCGTCGCCATCAACATCATGATCGCCGTCGTGTCCGACTTCGAGAGCGCCTATCACTTCTTTGTCCTGGGCCAGTCCACTTGGGTCACCTCCGAGGGCGCCACGCAGCTCGCCGGTTGGAATAACGTGTTCAACGGCATCGCCGGAATCATCAACATCTTCTGCATGACCGGTTGGTGGAGCGTCTACGCCTCCGAGGACAAGACCGACATGCTGTGGCCCGACATGACCTGGGTCTACATCATCGCCTACGACATCTGGAACTTCTGCTACACCTACAACTGCCTGCCCACCCACTCCTGGTTCTGCGGCTTTGCGCTGCTGCTGGCGCCCACCGTCGCCGCCTTTATCTGGAACAAGGGCGGCTGGATCCAGAACCGCGCCTTTACGCTTGCTATTTGGTGCATGTTTGCCCAGGTGTTCCCCTACTTCCAGGAGGAGTCCATCTTTGTGACCCACTCCACACTCGACCCCGGCGCCGCCACCGCGGTCTCCATCGCCGCGCTGATCGCCAACGTCGCCGCGATCATCTACATCGCCTACCGCGCCAAGAAGCTCGGCCGCAATCCCTACAAGCAGGATGTCTTTGAGGGCACCAGCGATTGGGAGAAGGCTACCGCTCGCCGCGCCAAGGTTGATTACGCTCACGCCGAGTAACATGCCCGGCGCGCATGCCGCTTGAATGTGAAGTCGCCCGGCCGATTCCGCGCAATGCAACGTATTGCATGCCCCCGGAAAGCGATTCGCCCGCTTTCCGGGGCTTTTTGTTGTTGCGCGCATTCACGCGCATATTCCATTCGCGCACACATTCAAAACCTCTCGCACAGATAAAATCAGATTTCCAACCGCCTGACAGCCCTATGTGACCCCAATTTTGGGTACATTGTTGTCCCGATATTGAGCTTGGGGGATATATGAATGATGAGACGATGGGCCAAGAGGATGCGGCCCAAGATGCAGAAGCATGCGCCGAGGCCCTGGAGAGCCTAGACCAGATCGCGCTGGCCGAGATTGCGTTTGACGATTCGAGCGTTGATGTGCAGGATGAGCCGGAAATCGAGGCGCAGCCCGATGATCAGGATGCAAAAGACGATGGCGCCGCGCCCACCGAAGACGAGACGGAGCGCGAGGAATCCGAATGCGAGGCCGACGACCAGCCCGAATCCGACACGAGCGAGGAAACCATCTTGCTCGACAGCTTACCGGCCGAAGATTCGCTGACCCGCAAGCTTCCCGGCCTGGGCTCCGCGCCTGCCGTGGACGAGACCATCGCCATGGGCGATATTCCCCTGCCGTCCGTTCCCTCGGCACATGAGGCCGAGGCCCGTCACCGCAAGATGTCGCCCAAGCGCCGCAACCTGATGGTTGCCGGCGTTGTGGCCGTCGCGCTCGTCGCCGGCGGCGCAGGCTACGCAGCCTGGAACGGATACCGGCAAGAGCAGGCTGCCATCACCGCCGCCAATGCCCACGCGATGATGTCGGTGCAGATTGGCGTACACGCCGCGGGGCTCGACTGTTCCGCCGGCTCCAAGATTCCCGTGCAGGTGAGCGGGCAGGATTCCGACGGTTCTTCCGTGAGCGAAACACTCTATGTTGACGAGCACGGCCGTGGCATCAAACTGCTACCCGGTGACTACACGCTCTCCATTGCCGCCTCCCCCATCGCGTCCGACGGCACCGTCTATACCGTGCCGATCACCAAGGCGCAGGTCACCATTAAGAGCGATGGGCAGGATTTGGGTGCCCAGGCCACCTTTAAGCTTAAGGTGCCTTCGGCCGACACGGTGACTGACGACCAAATCGATGCCGCCGCCAAGTATGCCGAGGAAGGCGACGCGAGCTCCGCCGCCACCGCCAAGGTGCTCCAGCAGGCGGCAACCGCGCGGCGCGACGCCGCCGTCAATGCCGTGAGCGCGCAAAAGGCACAGGCGGCCCATGATGCCGACGCCCGTCACAAGGCAACCGACCTCTACCAGCTCGATATCCCCGTCGAGTGGTACGGCAAGGTCGAGACTTGGCAAAATGGCAGCACGCTATGCATCTATCTTGCCGGCGACAGCGATACGCCGATTGTGACGCTTGTCACGGTGCGCGACGGCGAGAGCTTTACGCCCGATGAGGGCGACGCGGTTTTGGGTGCGGCAAACCTCGGCAACGGCTACACCGTCTACGCCAGCGGCCCCGTCTATCCGTACGTGGTGCCCCAGACCATCAACGGACGGACGCAAGACCCCGTGTCGACCTACCCCATGGATACGGCGATTGAGCTTGTCGAGCTCACGACCGGCAGCCGCTACACCTATAGCCAGATCAAGAACGTGCTGGTCGGCAAAGACGGCAAGGCCGACGCCGCCACCAAGCTCGAATGCGACTACCTCGCCCAGATTCTGATGCCGAGCATCAAAGCCCAGGACTAGCCGGGCGCAGCAAGGTGCTCCCCAACCATGATGAAGGGGCCAGGAGGTCCTGGCCCCACGATCCGTAGATGATTAGGCAAGGAGCCACTTCCATGCGGGCACAACGTGTACCACACCGTGTTCGCATGGAATATCGGCCTGCTCATCCATGGTAACGATTGCCGACTCGCCAAGATCGAACTGGGCCATCGAGGCATCAAGCGCGGCAATTTCGCGCTCGCGCGTTTTCTCACTTGCCATATCCACACTCACCTGAATCAGGCTATAAGCCCGCATGAGAAGTGCGTCCCCAGCCACAAAGTCCACCTCATGGCTTTTGCTCTTCTCTTTGATCAGCAGGCGGCAGACCGAGCCGGTCCTCACCGCGGGAGTCCTTCTTCTTAGCGCATTGAACACTGCGGTCTCGAGCCTCTGGCCCTGGTCCAATGCTGATGCGGGAGAGAATGCTCCAAACATCGCAGGGTCGACAGCGTAGACCTTAGACGCAGACCGCATGTTATTTGCCAATGAACGCGTGAACTCCGGCACAGAAAATAACAGGTAGGCATCCTCATAATACTCAAGTAAATCGCTGAGCGAATTACGACTGACGGGTATCTGTCTGCTCTTGAACTCGTTGTACACTTTGTTCACTGACAGCTCTCGTCCCGAAGATGCCATACACCGCGTCAAGAACAGCGATGCCAGGCGAGGGTTCTTGACGTCGTAACGCTCAATGACGTCCATAGCGACCGTTCGCGAAGCATATTCCTGTAGCAGCTGAATCGCGTCTGCGGGCGTCTGCTCAAGCGTCGCGATGAATCCCCCTCGTTCAAGATATCCGATCAGATGATGTCGAAGCAGCGCCGCATCGCTTGGGGAAAAGGTCGCATCTGGCTCGAAAACGCTCCCCGTCTTATACCGAACGTATTCCGAAAAACTCAACGGAAAAAGCTCCCGTATAAGAGAACGACCCCTGAACTCGCTCTTAAGCTCTGAGGACAGCATCTTAGAAGAAGATCCCGTCACATAGACGGTCGCTTTCTCCGTATCGACTACACGCCGCAGAAACGCACCCCATTCGGGAATTTCCTGGATCTCGTCAAAGAAAATGTAAGCACCCTCGGTTCGAGCAGCAGGATACAGCGCATAGAACGTGTCGAGCACGTCCGCCAGCAGCGATGACTCATACGGGCGCAAGCGCTCGTCCTCAAAATTAAAGTAAAGCATCCGGTCAAGCTCGACGCCCCGGCCCTGAAGCCGCTGCATCTCCTGATACAGGCGATACGTCTTTCCACAACGGCGGGCCCCCACAACCACATTTACGATGTTGTCGCGCTTTGGCTCCTGTGGGTTTTCCAGATCAAGATCTCGCTCAAAGACCTGCGGAACCCCCTGCTGTTCAAAGTCCTTTATTTTCTGGGCGATCAAGTCGTTGAATGCCATGATTCTCCAATCTTGCTCTCTAGCTAATCAAAATTATACTGATTCTTGATTAATTAGAGAGCAAGATTGTGTGTAGCTTGATTAACACTTAAGCAAGTTTTTTCACTATTATTGCTCCGAAGGATATCGAGTGGCTAAGAGGACAACCGAGCTCGAATGCGACTCCCCGGGCAGTCAATTTGGGACGGGGCTTTTTTGACTACCCTCCCCTGCAGAAAAATCCCTAACGCAGTTGCGGTGAAATAGGGATTGTTTTTGCTGGTCAAACTGCAAAAGGGGGTGCGGACAGAAAGTTGGACCGCGGGGCGGTCCGGACTGGAGGTTCGCATGTACAGCAGGGAGAAGGTCGAGCTCTTCCTCCTGGCGACGGAGGA
>JAGZYM010000006.1:0-121104 GCA_018377855.1 Collinsella sp.
ACGGGCCGATACTCAAAGCCCATTGTGGCACCCCGAGCCCGCGGAAAGAAACTGCAACGCGGGGGAGGCGACCCCAATGGCTTTCTCATATCGTCTTTTATGCAGCCCCCACATGGAATCGAACCCCGTGAGGGCGCGGAGCTGAGTAAACGCGTAAGCGTTTGCCAGCGCAGCTCGCAAGGCGCGTAAGCGCCGCAGCGGTCCGTCCGCGCAGCGCGCGGACGCGATTCCCTTCCCCGCCACCTTGAATTGACTAGGATCTCTGCAAAGGGGTCCTTTTCTTTTATGTAGGGTTCTGCGGAAAATGCGCCCCATTATTGAGCGATAGAACGGGACATGCTTTCCGGTGCCTGCCTCCGGCGCGCGTACACACCTCGTCGCACCATTCCGAGCTCGTCTGCTCCCAGAGATTCCTCCCCACTTTCGCGTCACTTTACAGACCGTTCGGTCGCCTGTCCGCACACGCGGGTATACTCAAAACGATACTTTTCCTATGCAATACGATGCAGGCTCGGCCTGCACGATCCGAAGGGGGCAGTGATGGAGAGGATACTCGGCGTTAATCTCTCTGGCTGGTTTATTCCCGAGCCTTGGGTGACCCCGTCGCTATACGCGGCGACCGGTGCATCCAACGCGGCCGAGCTGCAGGAGGCCATGGGCACCGCCGCCTATAACGAGCGCATGCGCCGTCATTACGAGACGTTTGTGATCGAGGACGATTTCCGTCGCATGGCGCAGATCGGTCTCAATGCCGTGCGTCTGCCGGTGCCCTGGTATGCCTTTGGCTCGCAGGAGTCCGATGCGTCCTACATCTCGGTTGTCGACTACATCGACCGTGCAATTGAGTGGGCTGCCAAGTACGACATCCGCGTGCTGCTTGATCTGGCAACTGTGCCCGGTGGCCAGGGCGATTCCAACGATTCGCCCGCCACGCCGGAGGCTGTCGCCGAGTGGCATTCGTCCACCAACGGCCGTCATGTCGCGCTCGACGTGCTCGAGCGCCTGGCCGATCGCTACGGCGAGGCCGAGAGCCTGCTGGGCATTGAGCTGCTGGACACGCCGCAGATGAGCGTCCGCAAGAGCCTCTTCACCATGACGGATGGCATTCCGGCGCACTACCTGCGCAACTTCTATCGCGACGCCTACGAGCTCGTCCGTTCGTATATGCCCGAGGATAAGATCGTAGTCTTCTCGTCGTCGGGGCATCCCAGCGAGTGGAAGCATTTTATGCGCGGCGCCAAGTACAAGAACGTCTACATGGACCTTCACCTGTACCATTACCGCGACGAGCATGCGCTCGACATCACGAGCCCCCGCGGGCTGACGACGGCGATTTCGCGTAACAAGCGCGAGCTTAAAGAAGCGATTTCAACTGGGTTCCCCGTGCTGGTGGGCGAATGGTCGGGCGCGGCGATCTTTGCCAACTCGTCGGTTACGCCCGAGGGCCGCAATGCCTACGAGCGCGTATTTATCGCCAATCAGCTGGCTTCGTTTGCGCCGGCTGCCGGTTGGTTCTTCCAAACGTGGAAGACCGAGAAGCGCATTGCAGCATGGGACGCCCGCGCGGCGCTCGGTACGCTCGAGCGCGGCATGATTGAATAGGTTGATATGACGCAAAACAGCGCCCATACGGGCAAACTCTATGTGGTCGGCACGCCCATCGGCAACCTGGGCGACCTGTCCCCGCGCGTTGGCGAGGCCTTTGCCGCTGCCGATGCCATTTGCTGCGAAGACACGCGTGTGACGTCAAAGTTGCTGATGCACCTGGGCATTTCCAAGCCGCTTGTCCGTTGCGACGAGAATGTGATCGCCAGCCGCGCCGCCGGCCTGGTCGACCGTCTGCTGGCGGGGGAGACCCTCGCTTTTGCCTCGGACGCCGGCATGCCGAGCGTGTCCGATCCCGGCCAGGCGCTGGTCGAGGCGGCGCGTGAGGCCGATGTGCCCGTCGAAGTTATTCCCGGGCCCTCTGCTTGCGTCACGGCGCTCGTTTCGTCCGGTATTCCCTGCGAGCATTTTTTCTTCGAGGGCTTTTTGGGCCGAAAGCACGGCGACCGCGTGCGCCGTTTGCAGCGCCTTGCCGTGGTGCCCGGCGCACTCATCTTCTACGAGTCTCCACATCGCATCGTGGAGACGCTCGAGGCCGTGGCGGAGGTCTTTCCCCAGCGTGAGGTTGCCGTCTGCCGCGAACTCACCAAGCTGCACGAGGAGGTCTTGCGCGGGCCCGCTGCCCAGCTTGCCGAGGAGCTGCGTGCTCGCGGCGAGGTAAAGGGCGAGATTGCGCTGGTCATCGCGCCGCCGAGCGAGGATGAGGAGGCCGGTATCGTGCCGGTTGGCGCCGCGGCAGCGGATCCCGACGAGGCCCTGCGCGAGGATATCCGCGCCGCGCTCGAGGAGGGGGAGCCCGCGTCTGCGGTGGCCAAGCGCCTGTCTCAGAAGTATTCGCGCCGCAAGCGCGATGTCTATGCCATGGTGCTCGATATGCAATAGATGGAGGATATCCAGCCCTTGCGCTAGAATCATCCTCTGTATGCAACGTTTTTCTGGAGGACAAACCCCATGGATCAAAGCAAGCCTTCGTTCTTTATCACGACGCCCATCTACTACGTCAATGCCGATCCGCACCTGGGCACGGCTTATTCCACCATCATCGCCGACGTTCAGGCTCGCTATCGCCGTTCCGCCGGCTATAACGTCAAATTCCTGACCGGCATGGACGAGCACGGCGAGAAGGTCGCCGAGGCCGCAGCCAAGCACAACATGACGCCGCAGGAGTGGACCGATAGCCAGGCTCCGCACTTCAAGGAGCTTTGGAGCAAGCTCGAGATTTCCAATGATGACTTCATCCGCACCACCGAGCCGCGCCAGCACCATGCCGTGCAGTACCTGTGGGAGCGCATGAAGGAGTCCGGCTACCTGTATAAGGGCAGCTACGACGGCTGGTATTGCGTGCCTGACGAGACCTACTTTACCGATACGCAGGTCCAGAAGGGCGACGAGGAGTACGGCAGCGTCGGCCAGCACCTGTGCCCCGACTGCCACCGTCCGCTTGAGCGCGTGCAGGAGGAGTCCTACTTCTTTAAGCTTTCCGCCTTCCAGGACAAGCTGCTTAAGCTCTATGACGAGCATCCCGACTTTGTCGAGCCTGCGTACCGCATGAACGAGGTTCGCAGCTTTGTCGAGGGCGGCCTCAACGACCTTTCCGTGAGCCGTACGAGCTTTGACTGGGGCATTCAGGTCCCGTTTGACGAGGGTCACGTGACCTACGTGTGGTTCGATGCTCTGCTCAACTATATGACGGCCGTCGGCTACGGTGTCGACACCGACGAGGCGCGTGCCGAGCTGGCCTATCGCTGGCCCGCGCAGTTCCACATCGTGGGTAAGGACATCATCCGTTTCCACTGCGTCATTTGGCCCGCCATGCTCATGGCCATCGGCGAGGCCCTGCCCGAGCACGTCTTTGCCCACGGCTTCCTGACCGTGCGCAATGCCGAGACCGGCAAGGCCGAGAAGATGTCCAAGAGCCGCGGCAACGCCATTGCTCCGCAGGACGTTATCGACATGCTGGGCGTCGAGGGCTATCGCTACTACTTTATGACCGACGTCGTCCCCGGCACCGACGGTGCCATCAGCTTCGACCGCATGGAGCAGGTCTACAACGCCGACCTGGCCAACAGCTGGGGCAACCTCATTTCGCGTTCGCTCAACATGAGCGGCAAGTATTTTGACGGTTGCGCGCCCGCCAAGCCCGCATCGTTCGATGCGTTCGATAACCCGCTGGCAAAGATCGCCGATGGCCTGGTCGACCGCTACATGGCCAAGATGGACGTGCTCGATTACGGTGGAGCCAAGGACGAGGTCATGGAGCTCATCCACGCTGCCAACCACTACATCGAGGACTCCGAGCCCTGGGCACTTGCCAAGGACGAGGCCAAGGCTGACGAGCTGGCATTTGTGATCTACAACCTGCTCGAGGCCATCCGCATTGCCGCTCACCTGCTGATGCCGCTCATGCCCCAGACTTCTGCCGAGGCCCTGCGCCGTCTGTCCTGTGAGGGCGAGGCCGCGAGCGACGACCTCAAGGGCATTTGCACTTGGGGCCTGCTTGCCGGCGGTCAGCCCGTCGAGAAGGGCGATCCGCTGTTCCCGCGTCTGGCGTAGAGACCGCGCGAGCGCCATATCGGCAATTTGCTGTTTAGCTGTAAGGGCATGGCCACCACGGTCCATGCCCTTTTGTTTCAAGACGCCGCCATCATGCTAAGGAGGCAACCATGACAACTTCGCCTTTGGCAAACCCCACGGCCACCAGGGAGCTGCTAGAGGAGTTTGGCCTTGCGACCAAGCATCGCCTGGGCCAGAACTTTCTAATCGACAATCATGTGATCGAGCGTATCTGCGAGCTTGCCGAGCTTGCAGGTGACGAGCGCGTACTCGAGGTGGGTCCGGGTTGCGGTACGTTGACACTTGCGTTGCTGCAGGAGGCGGCGTGCGTTACGTCCATTGAGGCCGATCCTGAGCTCGAACCGGTGCTCGACGCCCACGCCGCCGACTATGCCAACTTCCGCTTTATCATGGGCGATGCGCTTAAGGTGGGCCCGGAGCAGATTGAGCAGGCTGCCGGCGGCGAGCCCACGGTATTTGTCGCGAACTTGCCCTATAACGTGGCAGCGACGATCATTTTGCAATTTTTCCAGACGATGCCGGCGCTCAAGCGTGCCGTCGTCATGGTGCAAAAGGAGGTTGCCGATCGCATTGCCGCAACGCCCGGTAACAAGACCTATGGCGGCTACACGGCAAAACTCGGCCTGTACGCGCAGGTGACGGGTCGCTTTGAGGTGCCGCCGCGTTGCTTTATGCCGGCGCCGCACGTGGACTCGGCCGTCGTGCGTATCGACCGTGTTGACGGCGTGGTGCCCGAGGGGCTCGATCGCGAATTTGTGGCCCGCGTGATTGATGCTGCATTTGCTCAGCGTCGCAAGACCATCCGCAATTCCATGAGCGCCAACGGCTTTGCCAAGGACGTGCTCGATGCTGCCTTTGAGGCTTGCGGTATTGCACCCACCACGCGCGCCGAGACGCTTGATGTTGCTGACTTTGTCCGTCTGGCCCAGGAGCTAATCCATGACGCTTAATGCCGAACGCGTGACGTTTACCAAGAAAAAGAAGACGGTTGCTTGTCCCGTGCCCTTGGCGCCGCTTGCCGACACGCATGCACATCTGCTTTCGTTCTGGGGCAAGGATGTGCCCGAGACGCTCCTGCGTGCCAAAGCCGCGGGCGTCGACCTGTTGGTGACGATGCTCGACCCCATCGCCGACAAGCGCAGCGTGACGGACTATAGCGACTGGCTGACGCGCGAGATTCTGCCGATGCAGGATATCCCGCAGATCAAGTATCTTGCCGGCGTGCATCCGTATGGCGCGCCGGACTATGCCGACGACGTTCACGCACAGGTCGTTGCCGCACTCGATGATCCCTTATGCGCCGGTATTGGCGAAATCGGTCTGGACTACCACATGGACTATGACGACGATATCGCGCCGGCACCCCATAACGTGCAGATTGACTGCATGGCGCGCCAGCTCGAGCTTGCCGTGTGCCGTAACGTGCCGGTGGAGCTGCATCTGCGTCACGAGGACACGGACCAGGAGCGCACCTCGCACGTGGACGCCTACAACGTGCTTCGAGAGGTGGGCGTGCCCCAGGCCGGTTGTGTGCTGCACTGCTTTGGCGAGGACCGCGCCACGATGGAGCGCTTTGTGGAGCTGGGTTGCTATATCGCCTATGGTGGCGCGGCCACCTTTAAGCGCAACGACGACGTGCGCGAGGCATTTGCGGCAACCCCACTCGATCGAATTATGTTCGAGACGGATTGCCCGTATATGGCTCCGGAGCCCATCCGCGGTCTTGAATGCGAGCCCGCAATGATCTCCATTACGGCAAACGCGCTGGTTAACGACCGTGTCGATCGCACTGGTGAGGATGCCGAGGCAATCGCGCGAGCAGCTTGGGAAAATGCCTGCAAACTTTTTCAAAAATAGTTCTTGCGTTCGCGATGGCGCTCCGTTATTCTAATTCCTGCACGCGGGCGTGGCGGAATTGGCAGACGCGTACGGTTCAGGTCCGTATGGGGGCAACCCCATGAAGGTTCAAGTCCTTTCGCCCGCACCATTGATTGAAAGAGCTCCCAGCAATGGGGGCTTTTTTGTTATGGGCCCATCGCGGGGACTTGAACCTGCGAAGGAGCGAGCGTCAAGAAAACGCGGAGCGTTTTTAGCGAGCTGGCGAGGACGCCGGCAGGCGGCCGAAGCCGGTGCGGATCCGCGAAGCGGATACGCGGACGTCCTTTCGCCCGCACCATTGATTGAAAGAGCTCCCAGCAATGGGAGCTTTTTGTTATGGGCCTCTTGTTGATGTCACGTTGCTGCTTCGTGCGGGTATCCTAGTGCCAACGTGTGCCTATCAGAGGAGAGACCATGCTGTTGTCCGGTATCATCGCCGCCCTTACCAGCCTTTTGATTCCCATCATCATTCTGTTGCTGCTGCTTCCCAACGCCTGCTATGTCGTTGAACAACAGCATGCCGTGATCATCGAACGTCTGGGCAAGTTTAACCGCATCGTCAACGCGGGCTTCCACATGAAGGTGCCCGTGATCGACCGCAAGGCCGCTACGGTGAGTCTGCGCACCATGAAAAACGGTTTTGACATCGACGTTAAGACTCAGGACAACGTGACCATCGGCCTTGAGGTCTCTGCTCAGTACCACGTGAGCTATGACATGGGCGCCGGCCCGGCAGATTCGGGCATCTACAAGAGCTACTATATGCTGCAGGAGCCCGTCGACCAGATGCGTGACTTCATCACCGACGCCCTGCGCTCTTCGATTCCCGTCTACACACTCGATGAGGTCTTTGCCAAGAAGGATGACATCGCCAAGGATGTCAACGCTACCGTGTCCGAGCAGATGGCTGCCTACGGCTTCACCCTCGTGTCGACACTCATCACCAAAATCGCGCTGCCGACCGAGGTCGAGAACTCCATGAACGACATCAATGCCGCCCAGCGAAAGCGCGCTGCCGCGCAGGAGCTCGCCGAGGCCGACCGCATCAAGCGCGTCACCGAGGCGACCGCCGAGGCTGAGGCGATGGAAAAGGCGGGCGAGGGCATCGCCAACCAGCGCAAGGCCATCGCGCTGGGCATCAAGGATTCGCTCGAGATCATCCAGGAGACGGGAGTCGGCAATGACGAGGCCAACCAACTGTTCATGTTTACGCAGTGGTCCGAGATGATGACGGAGTTCGCTCGCACGGGTAAAACCTCGACGGTCGTGCTGCCGAGCGACTTTTCGCAGTCGGCCTCTATGTTCGAGCAGATGCTGGCTGCCGGTAAGGTTCAGAACGAGTCAAAGGAGTAGACACGCGTGAAATACACCGTCGTTTGTGTTGGTAAGCTCAAGGAGCGCTTTTGGAAGGACGCGTGCGCTGAGTACACCAAGCGCCTGGGTGCCTATGCCAAGGTTGATATCCGCGAGGTGGCCGATATCGACCCGGCTAAGGCGGGCGGCGTGGATGCTGCGCGTGACAAGGAGGGGGCGGCGATTCTTGCTGCCTTGCCGTCTCGAGCGCATGTGATCTTGCTGGCCATTGAGGGCAAGGAGCGTTCGAGTGAGGAGCTCTCGGCGAGGCTCGACGATCTTATGCTGCGAGGCAGTAGCGACATTGCCTTTGTAATCGGCGGTTCGGACGGCGTGAGTGATGAGGTGCGCGCCCGCGCCGACGAGATGCTCAGCTTTGGACGCATTACCTTGCCGCATAACCTGGCGCGCGTGGTGCTGCTAGAGCAGATTTACCGTGCCTGCAAGATCAGTCGTGGCGAGCCGTATCACAAATAGGTCGGCAATACGAAACAATGGCGTGGGACAATACCTTTCGTTTTGAGGAATGTGTCTGAAAGGACTATGAGATATGAAGATTGGATTTGTCGGTTTTGGCAATATGGCGAGCGCTATGGCCGATGGCTGGATCGCTGCCGGTGTAGCTGCGAGCGACATGTGCGCCTGCGCGGGTCGCTACGACGCACTGGTTGAGCGCTGCGAGGCGCGCGGCATGGCCGCTTGCCACGATGCCGCCGAGGTTGTCTCCGCATCCGATATCGTGGTCGCTGCGGTCAAGCCGTACATGATCGAGAAGGTACTCGCCCCGCTCAAGGATGCTCTTGCCAAAAAGGTCGTTCTGTCGGTTGCCTGGACCTGGGACAGTGCCAAGTGGGAGCAGGTCCTGCCGGGCGTCGCGCATATCTCGACGGTGCCCAACACACCGGTTTCGGTGGGCGAGGGCGTCATCGCTTGCGAGAAGGCTTCCACGCTTAGTGATGAACAGAGCGCAGTGGTGCTTGATCTGCTTGGCAAGCTCGGTGCGGTGGTTGAGCTCGATACGAGCCTGCTGTTTGTGGGCGGCACGGTGGGTGGTTGCGCTCCGGCATTCGTCGCCATGGCGATCGAGGCCCTGAGCGATGCGGCGGTCAAGCACGGTATCCCGCGCGCCGATGCCTATCGCATTGTGAGCCAGATGGTGCTGGGTACGGCAAAGCTGCAGCTCGCAACCGGTCAGCATCCCGCAGCGATGAAGGATGCCGTGTGCTCGCCCGGCGGTGCCACCATCAAGGGCGTCGTCGCGCTCGAGGACGCCGGCATGCGCAGCGCCCTGGTCAAGGCAATCGACGCAACCCTCCAGTAAAACCTGCTATTTAGGGACAGGTTTATTTTGGCAGGTTTTTCCTGCTGTTTTGTCCTTTTAGCGAAAAGCGCCCCGCAACTGGTTCAATTCCAGTTGCGGGGCGCTTGCGTTTGCCCAGATAAAACCGACCAAAATAAACCTGTCCCTTTTTGGCGAGTTAGTCCCAGAAGCTGTTTTCTTCGTCCTCGGACTTGGGGCCGCGGTCGACATACATCTTATGGGTGCGCTTCTCCATTACAAAGGCAAGAATCGCAAACAGCAGGATGCCGCCGGCGAAAAGGATGGCAAAACCGGTGCGGGTGCCAAACAAAAAGGAAAAAACTGCGTCCATTGGGTGCCTTCTTGCGTAGTTGAGTTGGGTCGTAAACGCTCATAAGTATATACTTGCCCATACATGTACAAGGTTGCAACCTAAATGGAATGTATATCGCCGGAGGATCTAATGCTTGATATCAAGTTTGTTCGCGAGAACCCCGATGCCATCGATGTCGCCATGGCTAACCGCCAGACGTCTTGGGATCGCGAGAAGTTCTTTGAGCTCGACGACGAGCGTCGTGCCGTCATCACCGAGGTCGAGGAGCTCCAGGCCACGCGCAACGCCGAGTCCAAGAAGATCGGCGCCCTGATGAAGGAGGGCAAGAAGGACGAGGCCGAGGCCGCCAAGGAGGCCGTGCGCGCCGTCAACGAGAAGATTGACGGTCTGGCCGAGCGCCGCGCCGCCCTCGAGCAGGAGCAGTACGACTTCATGGCTCACCTGCCCAACATTCCGTGCGAGGCCACGCCGTACGGCAAGGACGAGGACGAGAACATCGAGCGTCGCCGCTGGGGCACCCCGCGCGAGTTCGACTTCGACTTTAAGCCGCACTGGGACCTGGGCACCGATCTGGACATCCTCGACTTCGAGCGCGGCAACAAGCTCTCCGGCAGCCGCTTCACCGTTCTCGGTGGCGCCGGCGCCCGCCTGGAGCGCGCCCTTATCAACTTCTTCCTGGACACGCACACGAGCCGTGGCTTCAAGGAGTGGTGGCCGCCCATCGTCGTCAAGCGTCAGACCATGTTTGGCACGGGTCAGCTGCCCAAGTTCGAGGACGACGCCTACCACGTCTCGGGCGACAACTTCCTGATCCCCACCGCCGAGGTCGTGCTCACCAACCTGCACGCCGGCGAGGTCCTCGATGCCGACACCCTGCCGCGCCGCTACACCGCCTTCACCCCCTGCTTCCGCGAGGAGGCCGGTTCCGCCGGTCGCGACACCCGCGGCATCATCCGTCAGCACGAGTTCGACAAGGTCGAGATGGTCAAGTTCGCTAAGCCGGAGGAGTCCGACGAGGAGCTCGAGAGCATGACCGCCGAGGCCGAGTACCTGCTGCAGCAGCTGGGCCTTCCGTATCGCGTGATTAGCCTGTGCACCGGCGACTTGGGCTTCTCTGCCCGTCAGACCTACGACGTCGAGGTCTGGCTGCCGAGCTACAACGCCTACAAGGAGATCAGCTCCTGCTCCAACTGCGGCGATTTCCAGGCTCGCCGCGCCAACATCAAGTATCGCGACCCCGAGAACTTCAAGGGTTCGCGCTACCTGCACACTCTCAACGGTTCCGGCCTGCCGGCCGGCCGCACCATGGCCGCCATTCTGGAGAACTACCAGAACGCCGACGGCACCATCACGATCCCCGAGGTCCTGCGTCCTTACATGGGTGGTCTCGAGAAGATCGAGCCGGTCGCGTAAGTTGGCTGCATAGGGGATATGCAAGGGCGCTCCTTCGGGGGCGCCCTATTTTGTGCGTAGGTCCATACCATGCCGTGCGGACAGCTCAATAGAAAACACACGAACAACTGTTCTGTATACAGCCATCTACCTGCTATGCTTTTGCTAAATAAGAGCGAGAGAAAGGGGACGCGATGGAGCTGTTTGATGATCGGGTGGTTTTGTTTGAGAGCGACGAGGGCGGGGAGTACCTGCTTGTAACGTGTGAGCCGTCTGGCATGGGTGGCCTGGTGGTTCGGCAGGCGAGCGAGGGCCCGTTGACCCAATGGTGCTTTGAGGAGTCGCCGCATGTGGTCGAGACCTTTGTGACGCACGAGGGGCTTGTGGCCCTGGAGCATTTCTATGGGGTCCGGACATCTAACCAGGTTGCGCGCATGCTGAGCATCTCGTTTGCCGATTATGACTGTGCCCAGCGGGTGAGATCGCTCCTGAGGGAACTTGATGCTAAGTTTGACGTGATCGAAAAGCCAATCGATCGTACGGGGAACGGCGGTATATGCGGAGCAGCATGACAAAACTGCGTTCCACAAAAAAGTTTGAGATTGTGCTTGACTCCAATAAGCTAAAGTGGTTTTATATGTCTTGCGCTGCGGCGTTACCTCAGCTGGATAGAGGGTCTGACTACGAATCAGAACGTCATAGGTTCGAATCCTATACGCCGCACCAATTGAAATCGAAAGCCTCCGGCAACGGGGGCTTTTCTTTTATGCCGCAACTGCATGGATTCGAACCTTGGTCGAGGCGCGAGCGTAAAGAAAACGCGGAGCGTTTTTAGCCCGCGGGCGAGCGCGCCGGCAGGCGGGCGAAGCCGGTGCGGATCCGCGCAGCGGATACGCGGAATCCTATACGCCGCACCAATTGAAATCGAAAGCCTCCGGCAACGGGGGCTTTTTCTTTTATGGCAACACTGCATGGATTCGAACCTCGGTCGAGACGCGAGCGTCTTAATCATCACTTCGTAAAATTTTTCCAAATTGTCGCTTGACCCATCGAGGGGTCACGTGCATAATAATCCGTGCGTTGCGGCGTTACCTCAGCTGGATAGAGGGTCTGACTACGAATCAGAACGTCATAGGTTCGAATCCTATACGCCGCACCAACTGAACTTTAAAGCCTCCGGTAACGGAGGCTTTTCTTATATCGCGATGCGTCGAAGATCGCATCAGGTGGTCAAAATGAGTAAAAATCAAATTTGATAACTTTTTTCGAAAATTGCTTGACCTTTATTCAGTCGATGTGCATAATAATCAA
This sequence comes from Collinsella sp., assembly GCA_018377855.1. Taxonomy (GTDB): domain Bacteria; phylum Actinomycetota; class Coriobacteriia; order Coriobacteriales; family Coriobacteriaceae; genus Collinsella. The sequence goes on from JAGZYM010000006.1 coordinate 11,748, forward strand.
CAAGTCGCGGCGTTACCTCAGCTGGATAGAGGGTCTGACTACGAATCAGAACGTCATAGGTTCGAATCCTATACGCCGCACCATTTGAGATTAAAGCTCCCGGCGACGGGGGCTTTTCTTTTATGCCGCCACCGCATGGATTCGAACCTCGGTCGAGGCGCGGGCGTAAAGAAAACGCGGAGCGTTTTTAGCCCGCGGGCGAGCGCGCCGGCAGGCGGGCGAAGCCGGTGCGGATCCGCGCAGCGGATGCGCGGAATCCTATACGCCGCACCATTTGAGATTAAAGCTCCCGGCAACGGGGGCTTTTCTTTTACGCCAGCTTGAGTGCTTTCGTCCAAAGGGACGATTTCCTGTCGACTCGTGTAAGATTCCGAGTAGGTGTCGCGGCCCATCCGCGACCACTCCTTCTCTCAACGACCGATCAGGGTGATATTTCGTGGCAGAGCGTCCGACATACAGGCTCAGGTTTCTCGATCCCAAAAAGCGCTTTCCGGCGATGCCCGAGCAGCCTGCGGGGCGCTCATATGGCGTGGTTTGGAAACTCTTTGGCGAGGACCAGCATGAATCTTGTTATGTCGTCGAATTCGTTGGCAAAAGTCATGTGTCGCTTTTGGGCTACGTAAGCGTTTCGGGTGAGGTGTACAAGGTGGACCGCCCCGTCTGCGAGGCTCCGCTGCCCAACGATCCCGACATGGAACTGGTCCTTGACGAGTCGGATTCCAGTATTGGTGAGATTATGGTAAGGGAAGCCAACGGTGCAATGCGCGCGTGTGCGCAAACTGCCGGCTCTCCCGAAGGCCCCATGCGCGAGCAGTCCGACCACGAGACATGGAATTCGACCCGCGCCCTTCCTTACGGCGAGTTCATGGCCTCGATGTTCTTGCGCTACGTGATATTTGCCAACTCCGAAAGCGCTATTGTGAACACGGCGGACGCCGGCGGACTCGACGAGGGTATGCAAAACGTAGTCGACAAGATCAAGCTCGTAAAGTTGCCCGAGCCGGTCGAGGTGTTTTTGGGCTTTAACACGGCACCGCTCCCCGATGCTATCGAGACGCTGCTTTACCGCGTTGACCATGCCGAGAATCCGAGCGGTATCGAGCGCTATGCCGCCGCCCTTATGAGCGAAATTGACTTGCCCCGCCTGCGCACCATCGCTGCCAAGTCCGAGATGAGCCTGGCTCGCATTGATCGCTCAAAGATTTTCTATCTCAATTTTGATCGTAGCCTGCTGGACCAGGACGAGATTGACATGCTGCTTGCCGTCGAGTGCCGTCTCAACCGCCTCTCCGGCATCCTTGAGCGCATCGGGGCCGGATTGGTCCCTACGGCATCCTCGCCGAGCCTTGAGGGCTGCGCGCTCTTTGATGCGTGGCATATCGCCAAGACGACCAACGATGTTCCCCGACTGCTCGATACGGCTTCGAGCGATAACCCGTGGGGCAAGCCGGGTACGGTGGCTTGCCAGCCGGGCGGCGAGTGGGACGTGCGCACCCGTTTTGCGCGAATCGTTGAGGCGCTCAACGTGGTCACGCGGCTCGACTATACCTATCGGGCAAACGTTGCCGAGGGGATTATGCTCGTTCGGTTTGGGCAGTCTGTCGTTGATGCCATGCCGCAACGTGAATACGACGCTCAGGATGACGCCTGGCGCGAGCTGGACGAGGACACGCGCGCGATCTGGGCCGCGGAGCACGATGCGCGCGTGGCACTCACGCTTGCGGCAGCTTGCTTTGCTTCGGGTGCTCGCATCACGCGCTGCTACGTGCAGATTGCGGCTCCCGACGGCGAGCAGGGCGAGCGCGTTGTCACAACGTATTTCTTTGGGCGCGCGGCCTATCTGGCCGATTGCGTGTCTGTCGCCAAGGATCTTGAGAGCATGGACATGGACGATATGCCGTGCAAGCGTGTGCTTGAGGCGTATGAGTCAACCGCTCCGGAGACGATTGAGCCTGCGGAGGTTCATGCTCGTCCGCGTGATGACCATCGCACGCTGCCGCCGGCGCTGCGCGATCTGCTACTTGCCGATACGGCTGACGAGTTGGAGGTCATGGAAGAGGACGACGACCCATACGTGGCCCGTGTTGTTGAATTGCGCGAGCAGGCAAAAGTCGACCGTACAGGTGCTTTTGAAGGCTTTTCCCGTCTTGTCGAGGAGTTGGAGGCTAAGTGCGCCGTCGCCGAGCTTTTGGCGACAGGTCCGGTTCAAACGCAGTTTTGCGATAACCAGCTGGTGCGCATGGTGCTACCGGTGTTGGAAGAAGACGACTCTGTGCGGATCCTTCGTGCGCCCGATGCGCTGTACTTTGCCCAGCACGAGATTTGCAGCTTTTACGCCGAGCAAGAGGACTTTGAACGAGCACTGCCCGAGGTGCGCCATCTTTACGATCTGGCGCGCTCGTCCATGCAATCGCACTTTGCGCTCATCAACGTGCTTGCGCGTCTGGAGCGCTTTGACGAGATTATCGAGGTGGCGCGCCACGGCCTACGTATTGCCAGCGATCGTTCTGCAATTGGCTACCTGTTCTACCGCTTGGCGTTTGCCTATTGGAATTGCGATCAGCTCGACCTGGCGCTGGCTTGTTACCGTCTAGTGCCGCGCGGTGAGGAATCGGGCAGCAGCGCGCTGGAAGAAATGCAGGGCCTCATGAACGAGATGGGCGTCAGCGAGCCGCCGACGTTCGAGGAAGCGGTCGAGACCATCCGCACGGCTGGACTTGAGCTGCCGCCAGTGTCCGCCGTGACGAATCAGCTGGCGGATGCCGCCGTGCAACTGGTCGACAACGGCTTCTTTTTCCTTGCACGCGGTTGCATCTTCCAAATGTGGCGCACCATGGGTAACGACGAGCTCGGCTCCCTCAACCGCTCGCTGGGGTAGGCGAAGCTTCCAAGGAGGAAAGGATGCTAGGCAATTAGAAAATTTCCTCTTGCCCATCCTTGGCTGTTTGGTTACTATAGAACGGCTGTTACGGAGAGCTGACCGAGAGGCCGAAGGTGCTCGCCTGCTAAGCGAGTATGCCCCAAAAGGGCATCTGGGGTTCGAATCCCCAGCTCTCCGCCAGTACGAATTTGAAGAAGGGTCCCATTTGGGGCCCTTTTTTGTGTGGAGAAAGGAGGCTGGGGATTCGAACCCTCAAAAAAGAGGCATCCTTTCGGACGCCTCCTTTCAGTGGGCTGATTATTCTTGCGCTCTACACCTCAGGAGCCTTGGCGACGGTCTCGCTCTCTGCCGCAAGTGGGCGGTTGTCGATGCGGCGGCCCAAGCGATCGAGCTTCACGAGCAGCCATTCAATGGGATTCGGCCCTGCGCCTTCCTCGTCGGCAACCAGGTCCATGACGGCGATCTTGGTGCCGTCCTGCTTGAGCGTAACGCTGCCCACCTTGTCGCCCACATGCACCGTGCCCGAAAGATCGTCGTAGCTAACCTTTTCGGTCACCTCGCCGGCAAGGGAAAACACGGTCGCTTGCGCCGTGGGATCGGCGAGCGTGGCGTCGATCGTCTTATCCGTCCAGTCGGTTTGACTAATGCGCGCCATAAGCGGGTTGCCGTTGGCGGTCTTTTCCTGCGTGTTGGCGATTGCGACCGTCACCTTGTGGTCGTAGTACCAGTTGGCAAGGGTTGCGGTATCGGTAAAGCGCTGGTCGGTGGTGGTGGAGTTCAAAATAACGGTGTAGATCTCGTCGCCATCGCGGTTGTAGGCACCCGTAAAACAATAGCCTGCATCGTCGGTGGTGCCGGTCTTGCCGCCGATGTTGCCATCTTGGCCCAGCAAATAGTTATGCGTGTCCATGGAATGCGAATGGTCGGTGCCGTCGGCGCCCGTGACCTCGATCCAGGAATCCTCGCTCGCTACGACCTCGCGGATCGTGTCGTTTTTCATGGCCTCCTGCATCATCAGCGCTACGTCGTGTGCGGTTGAGTGCATATCGCCAGCCCACCCATCAAAGTCCAGACCATGCGGGTTTTCAAAAAGCGTACCGGTGCAGCCGAGCTTCTTAGCGCGCTCGTTCATGGCCTTCACAAATGTGGCCTCGGCGTCTTTGGTCTTAGGGTCGATTTTCTTGCCCACATATTCGGCGAGCACGATGGCGGCGTCGTTGCCCGAGGGAATCATCAGGCCGCGCAGTGCCTGCTCCACGGTAAGCTCGTCGCCTTCGAGCAAGCCGGCGGTCGAATTACCCACGGTGGCTGCGGCGTTGCTCACCGTGACCTTCTCGTCCATCTTGCAATTCTCGACGGTTAGGATTGCGGTCATGACCTTGGTGATCGAGGCAATCTTGACCTGCTCATCGGCGCCGCGCCCATAGTAGACGGTGCCGTCTTTGCCCATGACGAGGGCATTGGTCGCATCGATATCGGGCAGGTTTTCGGCCGTGATGCCGCGCGCATCGGCGGTTTTGCCGCAAACATTGTCGGTCGTGAGCACTTGGGCGCCGGCGACGGTGGGCGCGCCAGCGGCAAGGGCGATAGCGCAGACAAAGCCGGCGGCAAGCTGGGCTGAGCGCTTTGCAAAAGAGGTGAGGGACTTCACAGATTTCGCTTTCGACGGGATGGTCTCTTCTGAAACTAGAGTATATCGTTTGCCGGCGTCGGCGATCATCGCGTGCGCGCTTGGCCCACATCCGCACCCGAACGGGCACAAGGGTGCTTAAGGCCGACTTAATCACCCACGCTTGTTGTGTGTGGCGTGCGTCGCCTCAGGCATAATGGAGCGCGAGAGGAGCACGCATGAACGAGCGCATTTTGGTAGTTGATGACGAGAAGGCCATCGCCGACTTGGTTGGCATCTACCTTACAAAAGAGGGCTTTGATGTCCAGATTGCCTATAGCGGGGCCGATGCTGCCAAGGCGATTTTGGAGCAGGAGTTCGATCTGGCGCTGCTTGATGTCATGCTGCCCGATATCGATGGGTTTGAGCTGCTGCGTACGATCCGTTCCAGCCATACCTATCCCGTGATCATGCTGACGGCGCGCGATGCCCAGCAAGACAAGATCGGGGGCCTTTCGCTTGGCGCGGACGATTACGTGGTTAAGCCGTTCCGTCCGCTGGAGCTCATCGCGCGCGTGCACGCTCAGCTTCGCCGCTACACCAGCTACGGTAGCCGTGCACAGGCGGCTGAGTCGCCGACCATTCAGCTCGACGGCTTGGAGATCAACCGCGATGCTCGTTCCGTGACAGTGGACGGTTCACCGGTTCGCCTCACGCCCACCGAGTATTCAATCTTGCTGTATCTGGTCGAGCATCGCGGCAGCGTGGTGGCCGTGGAGGACCTGTTCCGCGCGGTGTGGAACGAGGACTTTATGCCCGGCTCCAACAATACGGTGATGGTGCATATTCGCCACTTGCGTGAAAAGATCGGCGACGACGCACAAAAGCCACGCTTTATCAAAAACGTCTGGGGCGTCGGCTACATCATCGAATAACGCTTTTCGCTTGTGAGGATCTTGATATGACAAAAGACGATAGGCAAGCGTTCGAGGTGCCCGATCGGCTCTTTGAATACGTGAGGTCGGTCGTCGACAACCGCGCGCTTGCAACGGTGCTGCTCTTTTTGCTGAGCCTGCTGCTGATTGGCATCGACAACATCGTCGGAATCTTGGCGGTGCTGCTTGTCGGCTTTTTGCTGATCGATCGATTTGAGATCGTGTGCCGCTGCGTGGTGATTGGCGGCGCCGCGTGGGCCATGACGTTGGCGATTGGCGCCATGGCGCTCGGCGGCATCGAAGGGCCGGTGCTGTTCGATGCCGGCTTTGTATTCAACATGCTTGGCTTTGTGCTGGCGCTTGCCGCGTGCGTGCTGTTCTTGTGTGGCCGCGCCCTGTACTACCAGGGCTACGAGCAGGGCGAGCAGCATGCCGATTGTGTGCTGGCCGCTCGTATTCAAGATCGCCTGATCGATCACCCCGACACCTGGGATAACATCGACGGCGACTTCTTGGAGGTCGAGGGCGCCCTTAACCGCGTGCGTGACCGTGAGCGCAAGGTGCAACAGGCCTTGCGTGACGAGTCGCATCGCAAGGACGATCTGGTCACGTACTTGGCACATGACCTACGCACCCCGCTTGCCAGTGTGGTGGGCTATCTTTCGCTGCTGCAAGAGGCTCCTGAGCTGCCGGTTGAGCAACGTGCGCACTTTACGGGCGTGGCTCTCGACAAGGCGCACCGGCTCGATGCACTCATCGAAGAGTTCTTCGATATCACGCGCTTTGACTTCCACGATATCGTGCTCACGCGCGGCTATGTTGATCTGGGGTTGCTGCTGGCTCAGGTGGCTGACGAGTTCTATCCCATCCTCAACGAGCAGCATAAGGAAGTCCAAGTTGATATTCGCGAGGACCTGACGGTGCTCGTGGATGGCGACAAGATGGCTCGCGTGTTCAACAACATCATGAAAAACGCCGTCGCCTATAGCTATGAGGGCTCGACTATCACGATTGAGGCCGGGCGCCAAGACGATGGCGGCGTGCGCGTGCGCTTTATCAATCAGGGCGATCCTATCCCTGCGGCTAAGCTCAAGGTGATCTTTGAGAAGTTCTATCGCCTGGATGCGGCGCGTGCGGCCAATCGCGGTGGTGCCGGTCTGGGCCTTGCTATTGCCAAGGAGATCATCGCGGCACACGGTGGTACCGTTGCATGTGAATCGACGCCCGAACACACGATATTCACCATCGAGCTGCCCGCCGCATAGCCAGCGTGCCCTTACAAACACTTGACAATGCGCTCACGTGCATATGAGCCGCGATTTCTACTATCGATACTGCTGAATTGATATCGATGTGGAGGTATGCGGTATGACGGCTGCTGCGGCAGTGGAGCCCACGGAGCTTGAAGAACTCATGAAAGCGCAGGCCGAGGCCGCGCACGAGCGCGAGGTTGGGGATGCGACTCGCCCCACGGCAGAGGATCTTGCCGCCTCGCCGACGCGCATCGATGTTGAGGGCCTCGACCTGTTCTATGGCGACCACCATGCGCTCAAGGACGTGAATATCAAGATTCGCGACAAGCAGATTACCTCGTTCATCGGGCCTTCGGGCTGCGGAAAGTCCACGTTGCTGCGCTGCTTTAACCGCATGAACGACGGCATCAAGGACTGCCGAATCGAGGGCAAGATTGCGCTCGATGGTCAAGATATCCTGGGCGACTACGACATCTGCCGCCTTCGCCAGCGCGTGGGCATGGTGTTCCAGCGCCCCAACCCGTTTCCCATGAGCATCTACGACAACGTCGCGTATGGTCCGCGCGGTATGGGTGTGCGCGATCGCGCTGCGCTGGATGAGCTGGTCGAGGACTCCCTTCGTCGCGCTGCGCTATGGGATGAGGTCAAGGACAAGCTCAAAGAGTCGGGTCTGGGTCTTTCGGGCGGCCAGCAGCAGCGTCTGTGCATCGCCCGCGCACTTGCCGTGCAGCCCGACATTCTGCTGATGGACGAGCCGACCTCGGCACTCGACCCCGTTTCGACGCTGGTGGTGGAGCAGCTTGCCTGCGAGCTCAAGGAGACCTGCACGCTCGTGGTCGTTACGCACAATATGCAGCAGGCGGCGCGTATCTCCGATTCGGTCGCATTCTTTTTGCTGGGTGAGCTGGTGGAGCACGCGCCCACCGCGCAACTCTTCAAGAATCCGACCGATCCGCGCACGGCGGATTATTTGACGGGCCGTTTTGGCTGATACCATCTAGTAAAGGTACCTTTAGGGTTAAGATGCGGTCATGCCGGCCGCAAAGGGGTTCAACATGATCTATTACGTCGAGGACGATGACAACATCAGGGATTTGACGGTCTATGCGTTGCGCAAGCAGGGAATCGAGGCCGAGGGCTTTTCGTGCGACGGTGAGTTTAAGGCTGCCGTGGCGCGACGGGTACCCGATGCCGTCCTGCTCGACATCATGCTGCCCGATACCGATGGCTTGGCGATTATGCGTCGCCTGCGTGCCGACCGCCTGACGGCGACGGTGCCCATCATGATGCTTACCGCCAAGGATACCGAGCTCGACAAGGTGATGGCGCTCGATGGCGGTGCCGACGATTACCTGACTAAGCCGTTTTCGCTCATGGAGCTCGCCAGCCGCTGCCGCGCACTGCTGCGTCGCGGCGGCATGGTCAAGCAGGCGAGCGATGTGCTCAGCGTGGGCGACATCGTGCTCTCGCCCAGCCATCGCGAGGTGACCGTTGCCGGCGAGCCGCTTAAGCTCACCCTGCGCGAGTTCGACCTGCTCGAGTACCTCATGCGCAAGCCCGGCGTGGTCTTTACCCGCGAGTCGTTGCTGCAGAGCGTGTGGGGCTGGGACTTCGACGGCGGTTCGCGCACCGTTGACGTGCACGTGCAGACGCTTCGCCAAAAACTGGGCGAGCATGCCGGCGCCATCGAGACCGTGCGCGGCGTGGGCTACCGCTTGGCCGAGCCTTCTGCCGGTGATGGTGCCGAAGGTGACGACACCGCGGCCACCGCATCGGAGGAGTAACCCGTGGTCTTCGCCCCCCAGGGAAAACATACGCTGTCGCACCGCGTTTTTGTGACGATCTTTGTCTGCGCCATGGCGGTTATCGTGGCGTTTACGGTGCTGGGTGCGTTCTTTGTGCAAAACACCTTGGCGGATGCCACGAGTGCCAACCTGGCGCAGGAAACCGAGCTCATTGCTGCCGCCCTCGATGAGCAGCAGGAGCCCATCCCGTTCTTGCGTAGCCTCGATCGCGAGGACTTGCGCATCACGCTGATTAACAAGGATGGATCGGTTGCCTACGACAACGAGGCGTCGCCTTCCACACTGCCCAACCATGGCGATCGCCCCGAGGTCATCGAGGCCTTTGAGAGTGGTTTGGGTTCCGCGGAGCGCGCAAGCTCTACGCTCGACGAGATTATGCTGTATCGCGCCGTCGCCCTTGATAACGGCCAGGTTGTCCGCTTGGCGCAGGCCCAGCCTGGCGTTGCGGCGATTTTGCTGTCGATGGTGGCGCCGATGCTGCTTATCGCAGCAGCGGGTGCGGTACTCTCGTTTTTTATGGCGCGCCGCGAGTCCCGTGCCATCATCGCGCCGTTGCAAGAGGTGGATTTGGACCACCCACGCCGTAGCTATGAGCACGCCTATGCCGAGATGGTCCCCATGCTTGAGCGTATCGAGTCGCAGCGCCAGGAACTCAAGCGCCAAATGGCGGTGCTGGCGGACAACGACCGTATGCGCCGCGAGTTCACGGCGAATATCACCCATGAGCTCAAGACGCCGCTTACGGCGATTTCGGGCTATGCCGAGCTCATCGCAAACGGCATGGTCGAGGGCGGGGACGACCTGCGCAACTTTGGCGGTCGCATCTATCGTGAGGCAGGCCGCTTGGCGGCGCTCGTCAACGACATCCTTACGCTGTCTAACTTGGACGAGGCCGAGCGTGCAACTGAGGGCGAGGCGGTGCCCATTGGGTCCACGGAGCCTATTGAGCTCTCGCGTGCCATCTACGCGGTTGAGCAGCGTCTTGAACAGGTCGCCCGTCAGGCGAATGTGACGATAAGTCATGAGACCAAGCCTGTGGTCATCGAAGGCGTGTCGCGCTTGATCGACGAGCTCATCTATAATCTGGCAAGCAACGCCATCCGCTACAATCGGCCCGGCGGTACGGTTACGCTGCAGTGCGGCACCAACGACGAAGGCCATCCGTTCCTCGCGGTCGCCGACACGGGAATCGGTATCGCGCCTGAAGAACAGGGCAAGGTATTTGAGCGGTTCTATCGCGTGGACAAGAGTAGGTCCAAGGCACGCGGCGGAACCGGCCTGGGGCTTGCCATTGTCAAGCATGCGGCCCTGTATCATCACGCCACGCTCGATTTGTCGAGCGCGTTGGGCGTGGGAACCACCATTACGGTGACGTTTCCCATACAGCAGGACGAGCCATTCGCATAGCGATACAACATAGATATTGATGCAGACGCCGCATTTGACTTTCGGGTGCGGCGTTGTTGTGCAATTTTACGATTGCTTCCGACATTTTTACAGGAGAGCCTGTTTCTTATGTATAGAGTTTGGTCTCGGTAAAAAGATGCGATAACATACGGACAGTTTTGTCAATCCGAACTGGGGAAATGAAAGGCAAGCTGCATGACCCTTCTCGAACTGTTCCAGCTGCTGAAGAAGCACCTTCAGCTGGTCATCACCCTTCCGGTGGTCTGCGCGATCGCCATGGGCATCGTGTCCTTCGTTGCGATGGACAACACCTATACCGCGACGACGAGCATGTACATTCTCGCCAAGACCGACGATAGCGGTCAGATGAGCTACAACGATCTCTCGGCGAGTCAGATGCTTTCCAACGATATCGCCACGCTGCTGGATAGCGATAGCGTTAAGAGCGGCGCCGCCAAGGAACTGGGCCTCACCGATCTGGATGACTACAAGGTGTCTGTTTCCTCCGAGACCACCACGCGTGTCATTACGCTTTCGGTTACCGGCACCGATGCCAAGGAGACGGCTAAGGTCGCAAAGGCCATGGCCAGCTCGGTGAGTACGGTCGCTCAGAACGTCGGCGCTGCCCAGAGCATCAACGTTATCGACGAGGCTAAGACCCCCGAAGCCCCCAGCGGTCCCAAGCGTATGCTGTACGTTGCTGTCGCGTTCCTCGCGGGCATCTTTATCGCAGTTGCCTATGTCGTTTTGGCAGACATGCTCAACACCCGCATCCGCGGTGCAGAAGAGGCAGAAGAGCTCCTGGGTATTCCCGTTGTTGGCCGAATTCCGGCTATGAAAGGTGGTAAATAGGCATGGCTAAGGCAAAGAACACCGATAAGCTCGTTGTACAGAATGCCGCCAAGACCCTTCTGGCCAACATCCGCTTTGCGAGTGTGGACGACCCCATTCGCACCATCACCGTTACCTCCTCGATTCCCAACGAGGGCAAGTCTACGGTTTCCATTAACCTTGCTCAGGCAATCGCCACGAGCGGCAAGTCCGTGCTCCTGGTCGAGGCCGATATGCGCCGCAGGTCCCTTTCCGATATGCTCGGCGTTCGTTCGCGCGGCGGACTCTATGCGGTTCTTTCCGAGCAGATCTCCATTGACCAGGCAATTGTCGAGACGGGTCAGAAGAACTTCTACTTCCTCGATGCCGAGCCGCATATTCCCAATCCTGCCGACATCATCGTCTCTCACCGCTTTGCCAAGCTGGTAAAGGCACTGTCCGCCAAGTTCCAGTACGTCATCTTTGATGCTCCCCCGGTCGGCACTTTCATCGATGCTGCCGAGATCGCAAGTCTGACCGACGGTGCGCTTTTTGTCGTGCGTGAGGATTTCACCAAGCGCGAGGAGGCGCTCAACGCCATCGGTCAGCTTAAGAAGTCCGAGAAGGTCAAGCTCATCGGTACCGTTATGAACTACTGCGAGACCGAGACCAGCGAGTACTACTACTCCTACTACACCAAGGACGGTAAGAAGGTGAAGAAGGGCTCCGACGATCAGGGGACTTCCAAAAAGGGCATCTTCACCAACCGAGCAAACGTTTAGTTGATTAAGGCTGACCTATGCGTGACATTCATTGCCATATCTTGCCGGGTGTAGACGACGGCGCCGCCGATCTCGATGAGAGCTTGGCGATGCTCGAGGCTGCCAAGCGGGCCGGTGTAACCAGAATCGTTTGCACTCCTCACTGGCGTGATCCCTATTTTGATTACGACAAGATGTGGGATGCCTTTGAGCTGCTGCGTGATAACGCTGACGGTTTTCCGCTCCAGATGGGCTTCGAGGTCAACCATCGAAAGCTTGTTGAGCTTGGTATCGATGCTGCGGAGCACTTGCATTTCGATGGAACCAACGAGTTTCTGCTCGAGCTTTCGACGCATGCCGATGCGTATGCGTTTAGAGAGTACGAGAACACGATTTACGATTTGCAGTGCCGTGGCTACCAGGTGATCATCGCTCATCCTGAGCGCTATCGTGCGGTTCAAAAGGATGTAAGCGTGGCGGAGCGCCTGGTCGATATGGGCTGCAAGCTGCAGGCTTCGGCGGACTTTATTGCCGGCGGTCGCTTTGGTCGCGAGAAAAAGCCGGCACAGCGCCTGTTCGATCAGGACCTGTACAGCTTCATCGCGAGCGATGCCCATAACGTGGGTCATTACGATTGCCTGGCGAAGGCTCGCGCGAAGTTTAGCGTGCGCGGAGCTCATTTTCGCTAAAATCTGTCCCTAACGTTCGCATTGAATGAAAGGGCAGCCATGGATATCCAACTTAAGACGGGATGCTTTGATGACGCGGCGTTGGTGCGCCGCGTCATTTTTATGGACGAGCAGGGCTACGAGAATGAGTTCGACGCTATCGACGAGGATCCGAACTGCATTCATGTGACGCTCTATGTAGACGGCGAGCTTGCCGGTTGCTCGCGCGTGTTTCCCGAAGAGCTTGAGCACGCGGCTGACGCAGAGGCTCCGGTGTCGCCGGCGTGCGACTTGGACGAAGGTGTCGCGGCGGGGGGGACCTACATTATGGGGCGCGTGGCCGTGCTGCCGAGCATGCGCCGTCGCGGTTTGGCGAGCAAGATTGTCGAGGCCAGTGATACGTGCGCGCGTGATGCCGGCGCCAAGCTCATTAAGCTGCATGCTCAGGAATACGTGCTGCCGCTCTATGCCAAGGCGGGCTACACGCAGATTGCCCCGGTGGACTACGAAGACGAGGGCCAGCCTCATGCCTGGATGGCCAAGCGCGTAGATGGCAGATAGGAGCGTTCCTTTCCTGCCGGCAGTTGGGGACACTCCTTGGCAATTGGCGCATCAGAGCGCTCGGACATACAGTTTTTCGATTCCGTATGTATATATGCGCGTTAATGGGTTATAAAATCTAAGTCTGAACATAGCAGGTCTGCGATGCGGCTCGGGCGACCGAGCCGTTTTTGCGGACAGGGGTAGCGCGAAAGGACTGCACATGCGTCAATTTAAGACCGAGAGCAAAAAACTGCTCGACCTCATGATCAACTCCATCTACACCAATAAAGAAATCTTCCTGCGCGAGCTTATCTCTAACGCGAGCGACGCCGTCGACAAGCTCAACTTTAAGAGCCTGCAGGACCCGAGCGTCAAGATCGACCAGGGCGACCTGGCCATTCGCGTCTCCTTTGATAAAGACGCCCGCACCATTACCATCTCGGATAACGGCATTGGCATGACCGCCGAGGAGCTGGAGCGCAATCTGGGCACCATCGCCCATTCCGGCTCCGAGGAGTTTAAGACCGAGAACGCCGAGCAGCAGGGCTCGGATGTCGACATCATCGGCCAGTTTGGCGTGGGCTTCTACTCGGCTTTTATGGTCGCCAGCCATGTGAAGGTCGTCAGCCGCGCCTACGGCGAGGATGTCGCCCATGTGTGGGAATCCGACGGTCTTGAGGGCTACACCATCGAGGACGGCGAGCGTGCCGAGCACGGTACCGATGTCATCCTGACGCTGCGCGAGAACGAGAAGCTCGATGCCGACGGCGAGGCCGAGACCTACGATCGCTTCCTGACCGAGTGGGGCCTCAAGAGCCTAATTCAGCAGTACAGTAACTATGTGCGTTACCCGATCCAGATGATGGTGTCCAAGAGCCGCCAGAAACCCAAGCCCGAGGACGCCGGCGACGATTACAAGCCCGAGTACGAGGACTACCAGGAGCTCGAGACCGTCAATTCCATGACACCGATCTGGAAGAAGCACAGCTCCGATGTCGAGCAGAAGGACTACGACGAGTTCTACAAGTCCACGTTCCACGACTTTGACGATCCTGCGCGCACCATCAGCTTCCACGCCGAGGGCACGCTCGAGTATGACGCCCTGCTATTTGTGCCGGGACGCGCGCCGTTCGATCTGTACAGCAAGGACTACGAGAAGGGTCTGGCGCTCTACAGCTCCAACGTCCTGATCATGGAGAAGTGCGACGACCTGCTGCCCGACTACTACAACTTTGTCCGCGGCGTCGTGGATTCCGCCGACGTGTCGCTCAACATCTCGCGCGAGACGCTGCAGCAGAACCGTCAGCTCAAGGCCATCGCCAAGCGTGTGGAAAAGAAGATTACCGCCGACCTTGAGGATATGCGTGACAACGACCGCGAGGCCTACGAGAAGTTCTTTGAGAACTTTGGCCGCGGTCTTAAGTACGGCATCTACTCGAGCTATGGCATGAAGGCCGATGAGCTCGCCGACCTGTTGCTGTTCTGGTCTGCCAAGGAACAGAAGATGATTACCCTGGCCGAGTATGCCAAGGGCATGCCTGAGGATCAGAAGGCCATCTACTACGCCGCCGGCGACTCGCGTGAGCGCTTGGCCAAGATGCCCGTGGTAAAGGGCGTGCTCGACCGCGGCTATGACGTGCTGCTGCTGACGCAGGATGTGGATGAGTTCACGTTCCAGGCTATGCGTGAGTACGTTGCCGCCGATATGCCCAAGATCTACGAGGACGATGCCGCCCGCGAGGCTGCCGAGAAGGCCGTGGCCGATGGTGCCGAGCCCGAGGTTGAGGATCGTCACCTGGAGCTCAAGAACGTCGCAACCGGTGATCTTGACCTGGCGACCGAGGACGAGAAAAAGGAGGCCGAGGACGCCACCAAGGAGAACGAGGACCTCTTTAACGCCATGAAGGAGGCACTCGGCGACAAGGCCGAGAAGGTTGCCGTCTCTGCGCGCCTGACCGATGCTCCCGCGTGCATCACCACCGAGGGCCCGCTTTCGCTCGAGATGGAGAAGGTGCTCCAGAAGGGTCCCGAGGGCGCGCCCGACGGTATGCCCAAGAGCCAGCGCGTGCTCGAGCTCAACGCCAGGCACCCGGTCTTTGCCAAGCTCGTCGCTGCTCAGAAGGCGGGCGACACTGACAAGATCAAGCAGTACTCAGGCTTGCTCTACGATCAGGCTTTGCTGGTCGAGGGCATCCTCCCCGAGGACCCCGTTGCCTTCGCGGCGGCTGTTTGCAACTTGATGTAGTTCGGGGATACGGCACCGTAACTAGATTAGAACGAGAGTGGATAATCTCCCACTTTTGGCTCGAATGCGGGCTTGAAGTGGGAGATTTTCCACTCTCATTTTCCTCCGTCCCCAAGGGATCAATTATTTGTCGGGGTTGTGGTTTTGTGACCTGCTGAAATTTAGGATACTGTACATCTGTACGTTAACTCATCTTCGTAGTATATTGCTACCCGCAAAACTCAACACCATTGTGCTTTGAGACGTTAAAGCGCCTACTACAATGGTTGTCGATAGTACGATTCGATTTAACGACAGGATGGATGGTCCAAGCGTGAGTCTCGGCAGCAAACTATCCAATGCAAAGGTGTCCTTTGCGATATTTAAGCGCGACATTAAGCGACTGCTTGTGAACCCCGTCGCCCTGGTGGTTACCCTAGGCGTGTGCGTTATTCCCTCGCTGTATGCCTGGTATAACATCGTGGCAAACTGGGATCCGTATGGAAACACCCAAGGCATCAAGATTGCTATCGCCAACAACGATCGAGGCACCCAAAACGACTTGGTGGGTGAGCTCAACGCTGGCGACAAAGTGGTCGACCAGCTCAAGGAGAATCATCAGTTGGGCTGGACGTTCGTCGACTCGACGGCCGATGCCAAGGAGGGCGTCGAGAGCGGCGAGTACTATGCCGCTATCGTGATTCCCAAGAACTTCTCGGATAACCTGGTTTCGATGCTCGACGGCAACTACCATCAGCCCAAGCTCACGTACTACGTCAATGAGAAGAAGAGCGCCATTGCGCCCAAGGTTACCGATACCGGTGCAAACACCATCGAGGAGCAGATCAACTCGGAATTTGTCTCTACGGTAGGCAAGACTGTTGCCGGTATCGCCAAGGATGCCGGTGTCGATTTAAAGGACAAGGCAACCCAGACTCAGGACTCGCTGGCAAGTTCGGTGTCCGAGGCGTCCGACACCTTGGGCGAGGTGCGCGATTCGATTGGCGATATGAATGCCGCCATCGATAAGACGAGCGGCGCTATCGCCTCGGCTGATGCGGCACTTGCCGGCTTGCAAGGCCAGGCACCGTCGCTGACGCAGGCGATCTCCCAGGGCAACGACCTGCTGAGCGAAGCTCGCACCACGGCGGGCAACTCCATCACCTCGCTCTCCAAGGCGCTCTCGGAAGGCAGCCTTGCGCTCACCAAGACGTCGGCCTCTGCGAACGCTGCCATCGGCAAGCTGACGGGCGCGGTCACATCTACGACCACCCGTATCGACAACTCGCTCGAGTCTCTTCAAGCGACGATCGACCACAATAAGGCCGTTATCGGGCACTTGGAGATTCTCGCCAATGACACGTCGACAGGTTCCGAGGAAATTGACGCGCGCATTGTATCGACCATCGATTTGCTTCGAGAGCAGAATGAAAAGCTTCAGAGCATCAAGGACGGTCTGTCCGCGCAGTCGAGCGCCATGGCGAATGACGCAGCGGCTGTTTCGGGTGCCAGTGACGCTATCAATAACGCAATTCATACCGGTGCGACCAACCTTGGCCAAGCCCAGACGGACTTGGGCCAAAACGCGCTGCCGAAGGCCTCGAGCGCGCTCGACTCTTTTGCTGCCGTTTCGGGCGACCTGACCGGTATCGTCTCGGGTATGACACCTACACTTGCAAATGCGCGCGGCACGTTGGCGCAGCTTAGCGCTACGCTCGGCCAGGCCAAGACCACGCTGTCCCAGACCGATTCCTCGCTTGCCAAGGTCCAGGACAAGCTTGCAACCGCCGCCAATGACATCGCGGCGCTGCAGACCTCCGAGTCCATGGGCGAGCTGGCCGATCTGATGGGCGTCGATGTCAATGACGTGGCAGATTTCATGGCATCTCCGGTTGAGCTCGCGTCCAAGTCGATCTATCCGGTTAAGAGCTTCGGCTCGGGCATTGCCCCGTTCTATACCAACCTGGCGCTTTGGGTGGGCGGCTACGTGCTTATCGCCATCTACAAGCTCGAGGTCGATCGCGAAGGCATCGGCAGCTTTACCGCGCGTCAGGGCTACTTTGGCCGCTGGTTGCTCCTGGTGATCCTGGGCGCGTTGCAGGCCATCATCGTTACGGTAGGCGATCTGGTGATTGGCGTGCAGTGCGTCAGCCCGCTGCTGTTCGTGCTGGGCGGCATCGCCATTTCGTTCACCTACGTCAATATCATCTATGCGCTGTCCACCACGTTTAAGCATATCGGCAAGGCTATCGGCGTCATTCTCGTCATCGTGCAGATCCCGGGTTCGTCGGGCATGTACCCCATCGAGATGATGCCCGGCTTCTTCCAGTGGCTGCACCCGCTGCTGCCCTTTACCTACGGCATCAATCTGCTGCGCGAGACGGTCGGCGGCATGTATTCGTTCAACTACCTGTTCAACCTGTGCATTCTGGGCGTGTTCTTGATCGTGGCGCTCTTTATCGGCCTGCAGCTGCGTCCGCTGCTGCTCAACCTTAACCTGCTCTTTGATAAGCAGCTTTCCACGACGGGCCTCATGATCTGCGAGTCCAACGACCTGCCGCGCCAGCGCTATTCGCTGCGCACGGCCATGCGCGTCATGCTCGATTCCGATTCGTACCGTCGCGAGCTGCTCGATCATGCCGTGGCGTTTGAGCATCGCTACCCGTACTACATCAAGGGCGGTTTTGCTGCCGTGGTAGGCGTGCAGGTCCTGCTCTTTGTGCTCTCGACGGTGCTCGATATCGACAATAACGGCAAGATTATCCTGCTCGTTATCTGGATCATTTCGGTTATCGCCATCTGTGGCTGGCTCATCAACATCGAGTACATCCGTGCGAGCCTCAATACCCAGATGCGTATCTCGGCGCTTTCGGACGAGGACCTTCGCCGCGAGATGCGCGAGCACACGGCTGCCATCCCTGCTGCCCGTCGCATGTTTGGTCTCAACGCCAGCGAGCGGGGCACCAAGGACAGCGAACAGCCCACGAGCCGTCTGCCGCATATCGGTGCGCATCGTAAGGCTCAAGATGTCGACGACGTTGACAACGTAAGCGGAAACGACGGGGACACCACCCCGCTTGGCAAGCACTCTAAAGGAGGTGAGGCATAAATGAAAAACATCCTGCACCTGTTTAAGCGCGATGTCCAAAACGTGTCCCGCTCCGTGATCGGCTTGGTTGTTGTGATGGGCCTGATCATCGTGCCGTGCCTGTACGCGTGGTTTAACATCGCCGGAAGCTGGGATCCCTACGGCAATACCGGCAACCTTAAAATTGCAGTGGTCAACACTGACGAGGGCTACGAGAGCGATCTGATTCCCGTCGAGGTCAACGTGGGCGAAAACGTAACCGCCACCCTGCGCGGCAACGAGAACTTCGACTGGGTCGTCCTCAACGACCGCGATAAGGCGATTGAGGGCGTTAAGTCGGGCGCATACTATGCGGCCGTTGTTATCCCTAAAAGTTTTAGCGCAGACATGATGACGCTCTTCTCGACCGACGTGAAGCACGCCGATATCGAGTTCTATGAGAACCAGAAGGCCAACGCCATCGCACAGATCGTGACCGAGAAGGGCTCGAGCGCCGTCCAGAGCCAGGTCAACGAGACCTTTACCAAGACCATTACGACTATCGGCCTTAAGACCGTGTCCAGCCTGCTCGACTATATGAGCACCGACCAGGTGAGCAACTTTATCGCCAATCTGTCCTCTACACTGGGCGATTCGGTCGAGGACCTGCAGGACGTTCAGGCGAGCGCGACGTCACTCGCGGGCATTTTGAGCTCTACGTCCGATTCGTTGACATCAGCGGGTGGCATGCTCAAGCAGACGGGCACCGTTGATGAGTCGACGAAGCAGCTGATGGAGCACGCCAAGAACGGAATCAATGATTCCAAGGAAGCGCTCAAGGCCGCCAGCGATGCCGTTGACGCGGCGATTGACGGAAGCGCGGGCTCGTTCGACAACGTGTCCGCCGAGCTTGCGAAGGCATTCGATGCCGCGAATCAGCATGTTGACCTTACGGTGTCTCAGCTCAACGAAGCCGCAGCGGCGCTCAATACGCGTGCTGACGATATCGATGCGATGGCCGATCGGCTCCGCAACCTTGCCGACCAGGTGAGTGATGACAAGCTCAAAGACGGCCTCAAGTCCGCTGCGACGTCGCTGGGCAGAATTGCCGCGGAGTACCGTAACAATGCGAAGGACCTGACGGCGACCGCAAAGTCCCTTTCGGGCAGCATGGCGGAGGTCAACAATTCGCGTGCCGAGGTCGACCAGGCCATCGCCGATGCCAAGGCGGGTATCTCGGGTGCCAAGTCCGACTACGATTCTACGTTCTCGGTTAAGGCCAAGGAGCTCAAGAAGACCATTTCGGGCGTTCTGGATTCCCTGAACGGTATCTCGGGTGACTTGGATAGCGCCGTGAGCGGTCTGACCGACGCCTCTGGTTCGCTCGCGAAGGGTCTCTCCAAGGCTGCAAAGCTGGTCAACAAGGCTTCCAATCAGCTGGGCGAGGCGTCGGACAAGATCAGTGCCTTTAAGGACGAGCTTGATAGCGCTCTGATCTCGGGTGACCTGGCCATGATTAAGACAATGATTGGCAGCGACCCCGAGGGCCTCGCCGTGTCGCTTTCCGGCCCCGTTGCGCTCGATCGCAAGCCGGTCTATCCGATCCGCAACTACGGCTCGGCTATGGCGCCGTTCTACACGATTCTGTCGCTATGGGTCGGCTCGATCGTACTGGCGGCCATGATGAAGGTTTCGGTTGACGATGAGCTTATCAACGAGCTCATCCCCGTGCGCCTGCACGAGATCTACCTGGGTCGCTACCTGTTCTTTGGCGGTCTGGCTCTGCTGCAGGCAACGCTCGTGTGCGCGGGCGACATTCTGTTCTTTGGCATCCAGTGCGACAATCCCCTGCAGTTTGTGCTGGCGGGCTGGGTCGCGAGTCTCGTGTTCTCCAATATCGTCTACACGCTTACGGTATCGTTTGGAGATATCGGCAAGGCCCTCGCCGTCGTGCTGCTGGTCATGCAGGTCGGCGGTTCGGGCGGTACGTTCCCCATCGAGATGACCGGCCCCGTGTTCCAGGCGATCTACCCGTTCCTGCCGTTTACTCACGGCATCAACGCCATGCACGCCGCCATGGCCGGTGCCTACCATATGGAGTACTGGATTGAGCTGGGTATCTTGGCGAGCTACCTGATTCCGTCGCTGGCCCTGGGCGTCGTCTTCCGCCGTCCGGTTATCAAAGCTAACGACTGGATCATCGAAAAGCTGGAGAGTACTAAATTAATCTAGCGCAACAATGTAAACGCTGATGCTGCGGCAATGTCAGCGAGCGAGCCGCATTTGCGCCAAGGTGACGTGAAATGAAAGGGCGCTGACCTTCTGGTCGCGCCCTTGAAATTGAACGTCAGATTGGTGTGAATGCGGCTCGCGCAGCGTCGGCCGGTCCGCCGTTCGGTAGAACGTCGGAACAAAACGCTTTAGTGGGCTGGATTGCACGGGTTGCTTGGTTGTTGCTACAGTAGCGGGGCGTGCCGGGGGTCCGGCGCGTCCCGTTTTTATTTGACCATGAGGCGGCACGCAGCCTTACGCGTGCGGACACCACGCCCAGTTTGAGTGTGAGGATGTTCCATGGCCCAATACGCTGCCAACGAAATCGAAAACTTGCCCGATAGCCCTGTTGCTCGCGAGGACCTAGGCGCGGGCGGCACCTCCCGCGGCGCCGGCGCTCGCTCGCCGCTGTTCTGGAAAGTTCTGCTGCTTTCGGTGGCGATTATCTGGGGCTACTCCTTTACCACTATGAAGGATGCGCTCGACACCATTCCGGTGTTCGAGCTGCTCTATGTACGCTTTCTGCCCGCAGCGTTGGTCATGTTTGCCGTCTTCCACAAGCGCATCATTGCACATTTCAACGCTCGCAACCTGATCGTTGGCCTGAGTATGGGCGTGCTCATGTGGGCGGCCTATGCGTTGCAGACGGTCGGTCTGGCACATACTACGGCGGGCAAGAATGCTTTTTTGACGGGCACGTACTGCATCCTTGTGCCGTTCGCGAGCTATTTTCTGAGCGGCGAAAAACTCACCCGCTATAACCTGGGCGCGGCACTGCTGTGCTTGGCGGGCATTGGTTTGGTGGCGCTCGATAGCGTTGAATTCAACATCGGTGACGTCATTACGCTGGCGGGTGCGGTCTTTTTCGCCATCCAGATGGCGGTGACTGCCAAGTACGGTCGCAAAATGGACATCAACGTCATCACGTTTTGGATGTTTGTGGGCAACGGCGTGCTGAGCCTGGCAACGTCGCTGCTATTCGAGACCCAAGCGCCTCTGTCCGTGTGGACGCCGAGCTTTATCACTGCGATGGCGTTTCTCTCGGTGGGCTGCACATGCGTGGCTCTGCTCATCCAAAACGTCGGCCTGGCGCATGTCCCGGCCTCGACGGGCTCGCTGCTCCTTTCGATGGAGTCGCCTTCGGGTGTGCTGTTCTCGGTGCTGCTGATGGGGGAGGCGCTCACCTCGCGCCTGCTCGCCGGCTTCGCGCTCATCTTCCTGTCGATTATCTTGAGCGAGACTCACTTCGATTTTTTGCGTCGAAAGCCGCGCCCGCAATTGTAAACAACTTGTTGCGCCGCCCTCCCGGGGCGGCATTTTTTATGCCTCGCCCTTAAAGTAGTACCTTGCACTTTATGCTATCAAAGTGCTTGCTGCAAAAACGATACTGGAGGGCATCTATGGCACCAGCTTTGTCCGATCTTCAACCGCAATCAGCGCCCAAGGCCACCGCAGCGGCGCAGACCGCTATCGGTGACGGTCTTGTTGCAGAAGCTCAGGCTTTTGCAGACGAGCTCGCTGCGTGGCGACACGATCTACACCAGATGCCCGAGCTGGGTAATAGCCTCCCACAGACCTCTGCGTATATCCAAGCGCGCCTGACCGAGATGGACATCCCGTTTGCCACGCTCGTCGATGGTTCCTGCGTTGTGGGCCTTGTCGGCGCCGGTGCCGCCGCGGCCCAGGGTAATGGCGTCTGCACGAATGAGCAGGCCGGTACGGTCATCATGCTCCGTGGCGACATGGACGCCCTGCCCGTTGCCGAGGAATCCGGCGAGCCCTTTGCATCCACCAACGGCTGCATGCACGCTTGCGGTCACGATATGCACGCGACGGCGCTGCTTGGTGCGGCTCGTATGCTCAAAGCGCGCGAGGCAGAGCTTGTTGATGCCAACGCCACGGTTAAGTTGCTGTTCCAGCCGGGCGAGGAAACCTTTGAGGGTGCCCGCGCCGCCATCGCCGACGGTCTGCTGCAGAACCCGCGTCCTCAGGTCGCCTTTGCCATGCATGTCAATAGCCAGTCGCCGCTTGGTTTGGTGCTCTACGGCAGCCCGGCGCTCTCGGGCGTGTACGGTTTTCGCATCACGCTTCAAGGCAAGGGCGGCCATGGCTCGAGCCCCGAGATTTGCATCGACCCCATCACGGCCGGCGTGCATGTGCATCTGGCACTTCAGGAGCTCATCTCCCGCGAGGTGCCGGCGGCCAAGGAAGTCGCACTTACCGTTGGTAAGTTTGCCGGCGGCTTGGCGGCCAACGTCATCCCCGACACCTGCGTGCTTGAGGGAACGCTGCGCGGCTTTGATGTTGAGCTCATGGAGCACCTAAAGACCCGCATCGCGGAGGTCGTTAACGGCGTTGCCGCAACATATCGTACGCCGGCGACCATCGAGACGCTTTCGGATGTTCCGCCGCTTGTACTCGACAGCGATATGACTCAGGCGTCGCTTGGCTACGTGGGCGCAGTGCTGCCCAAGGTGGCTTTCTTGCCGCTTTTCCATGCCATGGCGAGTGAGGACTTTGCGCTTATCTCGAGCGAGATTCCGAGTGCGTACTTTACCGTGGGCGCGGCCGTAACCGACACGGACGAACACTTTGCCCAGCACCATCCCAAGGCACGTTTTAACGATGCCGAGCTTCCTCTCGGCGCCGCGGCCTATACCGCCGTCGCTTTGGGCTATATCGCCGACCACCGGTAGCACCCAACCTTGCCTTTCAAGCCTGCGGGCATGGCCGTAAGGCCTATGCCCTTGTCTTTCAAGGCAATCTTGGGCACTACCGGCGCCCGGCGCCGGCTATTCGTTTGTTAAATAAGGAGCAGTATGTCCCAGCAGCGTAAGTTCTTCCCCGGCTGGCTCGTTGTGACCTCCGGCTTCGTGATCATGGCCACGTGCTACACGATTTTCGTCAACTGCATGAGCCTGTTCCAGCCGCTGATCGTCAGCGACCTGGGCATTTCCCTTGCGCAGTACAACATCTCCAATGCCATCTCCACCGTGGTGAGTGTCGTGGGTTCGCTCGTTATCGGCCATGTTGCCGATAAGGTGAGTGGCCGCGTATTGGGCTCGCTTACCGTTATCGCCACCTCGACGGTGCTCGCGGGCATGAGCTTTGTGGGTGAGCTTTGGCAGGTCTATGTGCTCTTTGCCGTCTCGGGCTCCTTTGCGAGCACCTGGATCGTGTGCCTGGCGTGCTCCGTGGTCATGCTCGTGTTCCTGCTGGCATCCGAGCCCATCGCCGCCAAGCTGCGCGCGAGCGTGGCGGGGGAGTAGGTAGGCCAAAGCGCATCGCCGCTTGTCCGCTTCGTCCGCGGCGGCGCGTCTGGCCGAACGAGTCCCCATACCCTCGTTCGGTCAGGCGCGCCGCCGCGTTGCTGCTTTGTGCCGTATAATGTCCACTACCTATGACGCGATACAAAAGAAAGGTGTTTGCCCATGCAGGCACAGAAGGCGGAGGGAACCCGCGACCTTATCGGCGCCGAGATGCGCGCCTGGCAAAAGATGCAGCAGATTGCGGCCGGCGTGTTCGAGCCGTTTGGTTTTAAACCCATCGAGACGCCCGCGATCGAGCAGGTTGACGTGTTTGTCCACGGTATCGGCCAGTCGACCGACGTCGTGCGCAAGGAAATGTTCCGCGTGTTCAGCGGTGCCAACCTGGAGCGCGTCTTTACCGAGGGCACCGACACCAAACTCAAGCCCAAGCAGCGCCTGGCACTTCGCCCCGAGGGCACGGCCGGCGTGGTGCGCGCCGTCGTCGAGAACAATCTGGTGCCCCAGGGCTCCACGCCGTTTAAGGCTTACTACGCCGAGGCCATGTTCCGCGGCGAGCGTCCCCAGAAGGGCCGCCTGCGCCAGTTCCACCAGGTGGGCATCGAGTGGCTCGGCGCTCCCGATCCGGCGGCAGACGCCGAGTGCATCATCATGCTCATGGAGTTCTACAAGCGCCTGGGCTTCGATCTTTCCAAGCTTCGTCTGCTCATCAACTCGATGGGTGACGCCCAGTGCCGTCCGGCTTACCGCGAGCAGGTCAAGCAGTTCATCCTCGATCACGCAGACGAGATGTGTGACGAGTGCCGCGAGCGCGCCGAGCTCAACCCGCTGCGTGCCTTCGACTGCAAGAACGACCACTGCCGCGAGATCATGGCCGAGGCTCCGCTGATGGGTGACAACCTGTGTGACGAGTGCCGCGAGCACTACGAGCAGGTCAAGCGCTATCTGGATGCCGCCGGTATCGAGTATGTCGAGGATCCCACCTTGGTGCGCGGCCTGGACTACTACACCCGTACTGTCTTTGAGGTCGAGGCCCCTGGCGCCGGCGTCGGCTCCATCGGCGGCGGCGGCCGCTACGATGGCCTGGTCGAGCTCGAGGGTGGCAAGCCCACGGCGGGCGTCGGCTTTGCTGTCGGTTTTGAGCGCGCCCTGCTGGCCCTGCAGGCCTTTGGCAGCGATTTGGGTGCCGATGAGGCCCCGTGCGTCTATGTCGCCAACGCCGGCAAGGAGCTGCGTCAGAACGTCTTTGCCATTACGCAGGAGCTTCGCGCCGCAGGTATCGTGACCGAGGCCGACTATCAGGGTCGTTCGCTCAAGGCCCAGTTTAAGCAAGCCGATAAGGTAGGCGCCAAGCTCATCTTGGTCCTGGGTGGCGACGAGCTTGCCGCCGGCAAGGTCAAAGTGCGCGACATGCAGAGCCATGACGAGGTGCTCGCCGATCTGGACAACGTCGTCGAGGCGGTTCGCGAGCGCCTGTAGCGCATCTTTTTGAGCTTCGGGCCTGCTAACGTGCCCTGCTCATGGAGAGCGATTGTTACGGGGGTGTTTCGCTTTTATGCGGAATGCCCCCGTTTACGTATGCCGCCCACCGAGAAATACGACCATTTAGGGCAAAAACCTTTGCAATGCAGAAAATACTTTTGTGTGGTAAAGCGCAATCAGTGTCGAAAGTATTTCTCAAGCGCCTATAATGAATACCGCATGTTACGTGCATAGAAGGAGGAATGGGAGGAAACGTGGCTGAGAACCTAAGCAACCAGTCTGTACCCGAAGCCGCGGCGCGCGTCGCTGCCGTGGTCAACCGCCTCGTTAACCGAATCGGCTCGAATGCCGAGTCCAGGGAGCGTCTCGCCGAGATCGAGATCCCCGAGGAGCTGCGCGACAATCTGGCGCTGTTCTTGCGCCTGGAGCGCCGTGTGCTTAGCGAGTATGATCCCGAGATCGCGGACCTGTTCGACAAGATTTTGACAGCCGAGATTGTGGTCAATGCCGGCAACCCCGGTACCTGCGCTGCCGACGAAGCCGTCGACGAGCAGGGCGTGCCCACCGCCGACGAGCCCACTGCCGTGGCATTTCGTGAGGTCGTCGATTTGATCGACAGCCTGCCGCTCGATAAGCAGCAGGTCATCGTTCGCGCCTTTACGAGCTTTTTCCATCTGGCAAACCTGTCGGAGGAGAACTACCGTGTGGCGCAGCTGCGCGAGCGCGAGGCCGGTGCGTCGACCGATACCGAGGTCGATCCTGCCAACGAGCTTACCGTTGCCTATCACCAGCTGGTGAATGAGCTGGGTGTCGAGGGTGCCAACGAGCTGCTCGACAAGCTCGAGTTCCACCCTGTCTTTACCGCACATCCCACCGAGGCCCGTCGTAAGGCCGTCGAGGGCAAGATCCGCCGTATCTCCAACCTGCTGGAGGAGCGTCCGCGTCTGGGCGGCTCCGACCTGGTGGAGAACGAGCGCCATATGCTGCAGGAGATCGACGCCCTGGTGCGTACGAGTCCCATCGCGCTCAAGAAGCCCACGCCGGTCGAGGAAGCCGATACCATCATCGACATCTTCGATAACACGCTGTTCGACGTTATCCCCGTTATCTATCGTCGTTTTGACGATTGGGTGCTGGGCGACAAGGCCGGTACTGTGCCGCCGCTGTGCCCGGCGTTCTTCCATCCCGGCAGCTGGATCGGTTCCGACCGCGACGGTAACCCCAACGTCACCGCCAAGGTGAGCCGTGAGGTCGCCGCCAAGTACTTTACGCACATGGTGCTCAAGCTCGAGGACAAGTGCCGCCACATCGGCCGCAACCTCACGCTCGAGGCTACCTACAGCAAGCCGTCGGCCGAGCTCATTAACCTGTGGAACCATCAGGTCGAGATGAGCCCTCGTTACACGGCCCGCGCCGAGCTGATCTCCGAGCACGAGCCGCATCGCGCCGTCATGCTCGTCATGGCCGACCGCCTGAACGCCACCGTCCGTCGTATCACCGACACCATGTACCACAGCGCCGATGAGTTCCTGGAGGACCTGCGCGTCGTCCAGCGCTCGCTGGCCGCCTGCGGTGCCGTCCGTGCTGCCTACGGCCCGGTCCAGACCATCATCTGGCAGGTCGAGTCCTTCGGCTTCCATATGGTCGAGATGGAGTTCCGTCAGCACTCCGTGGTGCATGCCCGCGCCCTTAAGGATATCCACGAGAACGGTATCCATGGCGACCTGCAGCCCATGACGCGCGAGGTCATCGATACCTTCCGCGCTATCGGCTCCATCCAAAAGCGCTACGGCAAGAAGATGGCGCACCGCTACATCATCTCGTTTACCAAGAGCGCTCAGCATGTGGCCGACGTCTTTGAGCTGGCGCACCTGTCCTTTGCACACGAGGAGGATGTCCCCGAGCTCGACGTGATCCCGTTGTTCGAGCAGCTCGAGGACCTCGAGGGCTGCGTCGACGTGCTCGATCAGATGCTTACGCTGCCCGTGGTGCAAAAGCGCCTTGCCCAGACCAACCGCCGCATGGAGGTCATGCTGGGCTATTCCGACTCTTCCAAGGATGCCGGTCCTACCACGGCCATGCTCGCGCTGCACTCCGCGCAGGAGCGCATCGCCAAGTGGGCAGAGAAGAACGATATCGACCTGGTGCTCATGCACGGTCGCGGCGGTGCCGTGGGCCGTGGCGGCGGCCCGGCCAACAAGGCCGTGCTGGCGCAGCCCAAGGGTTCGGTCAACTGCTTCTTTAAGCTTACCGAGCAGGGCGAGGTCATCTTTGCCCGTTACGGTAACCGCACGCTGGCTCAGCGCCATGTTGAGTCCGTTGCTGCCGCAACGCTTTTGCAGTCGGCCCCGAGTGTCGAGAAGACCAACACCGAGACCACGCAGAAGTTCTGGGATATGGCCGAGAAGCTCAACACCGCAAGCCACGAGCGCTATCTGGACCTGCTGAACACCGAGGACTTTACGCCATGGTTCTCGACCGTGACGCCGCTGACCGAGGTCGGTCTGCTGCCGATCGGCTCGCGTCCCGCCAAGCGCGGCTTGGGTGCCAAGTCGCTCGACGACCTGCGTACCATCCCGTGGATCTTCAGCTGGAGCCAGGCGCGCATTAACCTGGCCGCTTGGTACGGTCTGGGCACCGCCTGCGAGCAGCTTGGCGATCTTGACCAGCTCAAGGCTGCCTACCAGGAGTGGCCGTTCTTCCGCACCTTTATCGACAACATCGAGATGTCGATCGCCAAGACCGACCAGCGCATCGCCAAGATGTATCTGCACCTGGGCGATCGCCAGGATCTGTCCGAGAAGGTCTTCACCGAGATGCAGCTCACGCGTAAGTGGGTCCTTGCCATCGTCGGTGATGAGTGGCCGCTGCAGCGTCGCCGCGTGCTCGGTTGCGCCGTCCGCGTGCGCAACCCCTACGTCGACGCCCTGTCCATCGCCCAGGTCCGCGCCCTTCGCGAGGTGCGTATGAACCAGGACGAGATGGCCGAGGAGAAGAAGGCCGAGTACATGAGCCTGATTCTTTCGACTGTGACCGGCGTCTCGGCAGGATTGCAGAACACGGGGTAATCGATAGCCCTGTAGTCGTCCGGGCCCGCCATCAGTTTACTTTTAGGCACGTCCTCGGACATGCAAGAAGCCCTCGCTGCGCACTTCGTGCGGCGAGGGCTTCTTGCGTCCTGCGGAGTGTGCCTAAAAGTAAACTGATGGCGGGCCCTACGATGTCCGGTCTTCGGGGATTAAAGCTGAAGGGAATAATGGCGCGCTACGCGCGTTTTGGATGGGGTCTGTCCCGGCGGCGCGTTTGGCGCTTCGCGCCTCGCGTCTTATCGATCGGGATTGAGATGCATTTGGCGCTTCTGGCCTTACGACTGTAGCGGCCGCGGTCCCGTTTGGGGTCGTGGCCGTTTTGCTGTGGGTCAAATATGAACGTTGTGTTAATGAGTCGGTGGACGGTGGTGTTTTTCGGTGAGCGGCGTATCCTTCCAACGGTTTATCTAGTGTGTCAGTTGAAAAGGAAGAGGGCGCTCGTCATTGTTTGAATGTGAACTGCCGTTTGACCACAAGACGTTGCATCTGGAGCTCGAGGATAAGAACTTCGCGGGTGTGATGGAAGGTCATCAAAACGAGTTTAAGACCACGAAATCGCAGGAAGAGCTGGTAGAGGAGTCGCTTGCCAACCCTTATGGCTCGCCGTCGCTCGAGGAGCTTTGTGCTGGCAAGAAGGATATCGTCATCATTAGCTCCGACCATACGCGCCCCGTTCCATCGCGTGTGACGATGCCTATTCTGCTGCATCACATCCATACTGCTGCACCCGAGGCTCGTGTGCGTATTTTGGTTGCTACGGGTATGCATCGTCCGTCGACGCATGAGGAGCTCGTCAACAAGTACGGCGAGGAGATTGTTGCCAACGAGGAAATCGTTATGCACGTCGCGACTGATGACAGCATGATGAAAAAGATCGGCACCCTGCCTTCTGGTGGCGAGTGCATCATCAACAAGATTGCCGCCGATTGCGATCTGCTGCTTGCCGAGGGCTTTATTGAGCCGCACTTCTTTGCTGGTTTCTCTGGTAGCCGCAAGTCCGTCCTGCCTGGTATCGCCAGCTACAAGACCATCATGTACAACCATAACGGTCAGTTTGTGAATGATTCCCACTCGCGTGCCGGCAACCTGTGCCACAACCACGTGAGCGAGGACATGTTTGCCGCTGCCGAGATGGCTCACCTTGCCTTTGTGCTTAACGTGGTGCTCAACGGCAAGCACGAGGTCATCGGCTCCTTTGCCGGCGATATCCACAAGGCGCACGAGGCTGGCTGCGAGTTCGTGAAGAGCCTTGCCGGCGTTGAGCCCGTCGAGTGCGAGATTGCCATCACCACCAACGGCGGCTACCCGCTCGACCAGAACATCTACCAGGCCGTGAAGGGCATGTGCTCTGCCGAGGCCACGCTTCCCGAGGGCGGCGTGATTATCGATGTCGCCGGTTGTGCCGACGGTCACGGTGGCGAGGGCTTCTATCACAACATCGCCGACAACGATCCTGCGGAGTTTGAGCGCGCCTGCATCGACCGTCCTAAGGACGAGACCCTGCCCGACCAGTGGACGAGCCAGATCTTTGCCCGCATCCTGGCGCATCACCCCGTGATCATGGTTACCGACCTGTGCGATCACCAGATGATCAAGGATATGCACATGACGCCGGTCAACACTCTCGATGAGGCGCTCAAGCTCGCCTTTGAGATGAAGGGTGCCGATGCCAAGGTGGCCGTCATTCCCGATGGCCTGGGCGTTGTCGTCGCTCAGCACTAGTACGCGGCCTAAACGAATCGTTTATAACCGACAAGAAAGATAAGGTTTTATGCTTACCAAACTCCTCTGCGAATTCGGCGCAACGGCCCTCATGATCATCTTTGGCGTGGGCGTGCACTGCGATACCGTGCTTAAGGGCACCAAGTATCAGGGCTCCGGCCACATGTTTGCCATCACCACCTGGTCTTTTGGCATCTCGGTCGCCTTGTTTATCTTTGGCGGCGCCGTGTGCATGAACCCCGCCATGGTGCTTGCCCAGTGCATCGTCGGCTTGGTGCCGTGGAGCAGCTGCATCCCCTTCATGATTGCCGATATGCTCGGCGGCTTTGTGGGCGCCGTAATCGCTTGGCTTATGTATGCCGATGAGTTCAAGGCTTCCGAGGGCGTCGTCGACCCCATTGCTCAGCGCAACATCTTCTCGACCAACCCCACCACCGAGGGCACGAACTATGCCCGTAACTTCTTCTGCGAGGCCATCTGCACCTTCGTGTTCATCAGCGCCATCCTTGCTGCTGCTAGCCGCGCCGGCGAGAACGTTCTGATGCTCGCTATCTGCGTCGGTCTGATCGTTTGGGCCGTCGGCATGGGCATGGGCGGCATCACCGGCTTCGCCATGAACCAGGCTCGTGACCTTGGTCCTCGCATGGCCTATCAGGTGCTGCCGATCAAGAACAAGGCCGATAACAACTGGAAGTACGGCCTGCTCGTTCCTGGCATCGCGCCGTTTGTCGGTGCCGCTCTGGCCGCGCTGTTTGTGCATGGTTTCTTGGGCATGTTCTAGTCCAAGGCTACATAGTTGTCCGCTGGCCGCATGGGGTAACTTCCCAGCGCGTCCTCGGACATGAAAGAACCCCCGCTGCGCGCTTCGTGCGGCGGGGGTTCTTTCGTCCTGACGCTCCTATTTGGCAAGGTGTTTTTTAGAATCCATTTTGCGCTCGGCCTCGAAGGCCTGCCTGTCCCAATCGGGCGGAAGTCCGGCCTCGACCCATGCCTCGTAGGCCCTCCTTATGGGCTTGAGCTCCCTTTGGCCCCTCTCCAGCATCGAGATGTACTTCTCGCTGGTGCCCAGTATGGACGCCGCCCTCACCTGGCTGACCTTCGCCGCGCGCCTGGCCGCCACGAGCTCCGAGGCGTCCTCGGGCCTCCTGATCTCGTGCGGGCGCATCAGCGCCCGGTACGCCTCCCTGGCCACGTAGCGCTTGAGGCACCTCATGACCTCCCTGTCGCTCTTTCCCCGCCCCCTGGCCCTCTCGGCGTACTCGGCGGTCTCGGGGTCGCGCATGACCCTCTGCCTCGCGATCTCGTGCAGCGCGCTGTTCGCCTGCCGGTCGCCGCCCCTGTTGAGCCTGTGCCTCACGGTCTTGCCGCTCGAGGCGGGGATGGGGCAGGCGCCGCATATCGCCGCGAACGACGCCTCGGAGCGCAGCCTGCCCGGGTTGTCCCCGGCCGCGACCGCGAGCTTGGCCGCGCTCACGGGCCCGCACCCGTACATCGCCAGCAGCGCGGGGCAGTTCTCCTCCAGGGACGCCTCGATCGCGAGCTCCATGTCGAGCGCCGCGTCGCGCGCCGCCGCCCACAGGTCCGCCAGCGCGCCGAGCGCGGCGCCCAGCGCGCCCTCGGCGCGCACGGAGGGGAGCTCCTCCATCAGCCTCGGCCCTCCCATGCCGCGGAACCTGAGCCCTTCCGGCGCGGTGGTGAGCAGCGACCTCGCGGTGTTGATCGCCGAGGTCCGCGCCTTCACCGCCCCGGAGCGCGCCGCGAGCATGCAGCGCACCCCGTCGACCCACCCGTCCTGGCTCTTGGGGGTCCCGAGCCTTGAGCCGGACATCGCCGCGCGGGCGGCCCTCTCCGCGTCCGCCTCGTCGCACTTTCCCTGCCCCGGGCGCCTCCTCTGCATCCTCGCCGGGGAGAGCGCCTCGCGCACGGGCATCCCCAGCGACGCGAGGTGCCTGGTGAGGCCCGCCCCGTAGGACGACGTCCCCTCCATCGCGATGCAGGCCGGCTCCCCGGCCGCGGCGATCGCCCCGGCGAGCGCCTCGTAGCCCGCCGCGTCGGCGGGGAACTGGCGGGACAGGACCTTGCGGCCCCTCCAGTCCAGGACGTACAGCCAGTGCGAGTCGGCGTGGGTGTCGACCCCGCAGAAGACCGGCCCGCGGGCGTCGGGTATCGATTCGGTTCTCATGTCTCGCTCCGTTCTTTCCGTGCTCGCCTGGACCGGGCAGACGGCACACTGACGGGGCGCGATAGAATGCGGTTGTTCGGGTCCGCGGTATCGCTCCATGCTCCTATTAGGTCATGCGGCGGTCTCGGCTCGCCGCGGCCCGCGCGGGACATGTCAGGAAACGAGGGCAGCCCCATGGGCGCCAGCGGAATGTGGGGTCACCGCGCGGTCCGCATCTGATGGTGTCGACGTCAATGGTATACGGGTGCATCATCGACGTCTTCAATACAGAAAATATCAGTGCGGAATGCGCTGGGAAGTTACCCCATGCGGACAGCTGCGGGATCTTGGCCGCGTTGGAACAAGCAGCCCAACATATAAATCTGAATTTGGATTTGGATGGGAGGGGCTTGTTGCTGTTGGGGGTGGTGAAGCGCGAGTGACACTTTGGGATGCGTGGCGCCCTGGGTTGGGGCGATGCTTTGGGATGATGTTCTTACTTAGTTGAAGAGGGGTTTTATGGCCGATAAGTAGTCTTTGGCTACGTCGGCTTTGTCTACTTGAAAGTTGTGCCAGGCCCACCATTGGATGGTGGCTACGAAGCTTGAGGCTATGTGGTGTAGTAGGAAGCTGCGGTCCATGGTGCCGGCGGGGCCTGCGGGGTCGGCGGGGACGGTTTCGGCTGCGCGTGACATGATGGTCTTGCGGAGACAGTCGGCGAAGACGCGGGAGCCGGCGCCGGCTACGAGGGCTCGAACGCCCTGACGGCGTTCCCAGAGGTTGTTGAGGATATGCTCGACCTGCACGAGTGGGTCGTCGAGCGGTGTGCCATCGTCGTCGAGGGCGTGGGTGCAGATGTCGCTCACGAGCTCGGACAGTAGGTCGTCTTTGCTCTTAAAGAGGCCGTAGAATGTCGCGCGGCCTACGTGAGCGCGCGCGATGATGTCGCCGACGGTAATCTTGCCGTAGTCCTCTTCGCGTAGCAGCTCGGAGAACGCCGCGACGATGGCAGCGCGGCTTTTTTCTTTGCGGGCATCCATGGCTATGCATCCACGTGAACGAGCAGACAACGGAGCGTGCCGGAGCAGCCCTCGTAGGGGCGCTTGCCGGCGCCGTAGCCGACGGCTTCGATGTGGTAGCGGGCTGGCAGGTGCTCGGTCGTACGCAGTGCGGCGACGATGGCGGCGCCCGTGGGCGTCACGAGCTCGCCGGCGACCGGTGCAGGCATGAGGGCGATATTGCCTGCTTGGCATAGGTTGACGACGGCGGGCACCGGGATGGGCATAAGGCCGTGGGCACAGTGGATGGTGCCGTGACCCTCGGAGAGCGACTCGACAACAATATCCTCGATACCCAGGTCATCGAGGCAGATGGCGACCGAGCAGACGTCGACGATGGAATCGATGGCGCCTACCTCGTGGAACATGACGGTCTCGGGCGTTTTGCCGTGAGCCTTGGCCTCGGCAGCAGCGAGTACGGAAAAAATGGCGAGGGCACGACGCTTGGCGCCATCGCATAGCTGCGAGCCATCGATGATGGCGGTGACGTCGGCTAGCGAGCGGTGATGATGGTGGTGGGTGTGGTGATGATCCTCGTGCTCATGGGCGTGGCCCTCATGGTCATGCTCGTGGCAGTGCTCGTGTTCGTGTTCGCCATGATCATGATGGTGGTGCTCATGCTCGTGCGTGTGCTCGGCAGCTGCTTCGTTGCCGTAGAGCCAGGCCATGTCGTGGTCGTGGTTCTCGAGCTCCTCTGCCAGCTGAACGTCAAAGTCGCAGGCGTCGATGCCATGCTTGTTTACGCGCGTTACAGCGATCGAAAAGCCGTCGACCGGCAGCGTGGCGAGCTGTTCGCGCAGATGCTCCTCGCTGGCGCCCAGGTCGAGCAGGGCCGCGACGGTCATATCGCCGCTGATGCCCGAAGTGCCGTCGATGATAAGCGTGTGCTGATGGTTGGACATGGAATGCTCCTTAACGGGCGCAGGATGTGCCGGCGCTCAGATGATTGATAAGACTTGCCTGGTAGGCGGCGCCAAAGCCGTTGTCGATATTGACGACCGAAACGCCGCTGGCGCAGGAGTTGAGCATGGCGAGCAGCGCGGCTACGCCACCAAAGCTCGCGCCGTAACCCACGCTGGTGGGAACGGCGATGACCGGACAGCTCACCAGGCCGCCGACAACGCTCGCCAGTGCGCCCTCCATGCCGGCAATGGCGATGACCACCTGTGCCTGGGCAAGCTCCTCGGCATGCGCGAGCAGACGGTGTAGGCCGGCGACACCCACGTCGTAGAGGCGGTCGACCTCGTTGCCATAGAACTCGGCCGTCAATGCGGCTTCCTCGGCGACGGGCAGGTCGCTCGTGCCGGCGCAGGCGACGACGATGCGTCCGTTGCCGGTAGGGGAGGGCTTGCCTCCCACGAGGGCGAGCTGTGCGTCCGGGACATATCCCAGGTCGATGCCGTTGTCGAGGAGCTCCGAGGTGCGGTCTGCCTTTTCGGCGTCCAGGCGCGTGACCAGGATGCGCTCCTGGCCGGCATCGTGCAGCGCTTCGATAATGGCGGCAATCTGCTCGGCGGTTTTACCGGCACCGTAGACAACCTCGCCGGCTCCCTGGCGCACCCCGCGCGAAAGATCGAGCTGCGCAAAACCCAGATCGGCGGTTGGCGCCGTCTGGATGCGCGTGAGGGCGTCTGCTGGGGCGACTGCTCCGCCGGCAACATCGCTCAGCAACTGCTCAAGATCTCGCTTATCCATATATGTTCCCTTCGACGGCGCAAAGTCTAGCACTCAAAGGGTATGTTTCCGAACACTAAGACAAAATTGTTCGGAAACTATAGGACAGACTGATTCAATTGTTAGACGGATCGGCTAGTCGCGCAGGATGATGTCCATGGCGAGCATCAGGTTGCGCTCGTCGATGGCAAACGGGGCGGCCTCGCGCGTCTTGGGCTTGGCGCAAAACGCGATGCCCGTGCCCGCGGCCTGAATCATGGGGATGTCGTTGGCGCCGTCGCCGATCGCGACGGTGTGGGCCATGTCGACACCGCACTCAACCGCCCAATCCAGCAGCTGGATGAGCTTGGACTCCTTGGTCACGATGTCTGCCGCCAGCTTACCGGTGAGCTTGCCGTCCACGACCTCCAGGCGGTTAGCGAGGCAAAAGTCGATGCCCGCGGCGGCCACGATCTTGTCGGCGACCTCGTGAAAGCCGCCGCTTACCACGCCGACCTTCCAGCCCTTGCTGTGTGCCGAGCGCACAAGCTCCAGCGCGCCGGGGGTAAACGTCACGCGCTCAAAGGTGCGCTCGAATACGCTCTCATCCAAGCCGGCAAGCAGCCCCACGCGTTCCTCGAGCGCCTGCTTAAAGTCGAGCTCGCCGCGCATGGCGCGCTCGGTGATCTGCGCTACCTGCTCGCCCACGCCGGCCTCCTCGCCCAACAGGTCGATGACCTCCTGGTTGATGAGCGTGGAGTCGATATCCATAACGATGAGGCGTGCGGTCATGACGGGCCTTTCCGAGTGCGGTTGTATTGGGGCACATTGTCGCACGCCGCGCGCTTGGGCGACGGCCAGGCCGCGTCAATTGTTTCGTCTCCGTCAAGTCTTTGGGCGAGAACTACTTTTCCGCGGCACATCGACGCGGGTGCGATAAGATAGAACGCCATGTCTGGCTGCGCGGTTTACGCAGGCTGGGCAAATCTGTACGACGCCGCCCGGAACGACACGGGGCGGCACAGATCCATAAAGGAGGATCACTGGTATGAGCCAGACCCGTCCCATCGACGAGCATTCCATGCACACCCGTACCTGCGGCGAGCTTCGCTTCGAGAACGTGGGCGAAGAGGTCACCCTCACCGGTTGGGTGAGCCGTCGCCGCGACCACGGCGGCCTTATCTTCTGCGACCTTCGCGACCGCGAGGGCATCACGCAGCTCACCTTCGACCCCGAGCACTCCGACGGCGATGCCTTTAAGATTGCCGAGACCATGCGTCCCGAGTGGCCCATCAAGATTCACGGCGTCGTGCGCGCCCGTGGCGAGGAGACCACCAACACCAAGCTCGCGACCGGCGAGATCGAGGTCCTGACCGACCACGCCGAGGTGCTCAACACGTCCGTCACCCCGCCGTTCCAGATTGAGGACGGCATCGAGACCAGCGAGGACACCCGCCTGCGCTATCGCTATCTGGACCTCCGTCGTCCCGAGATGATGGCCAACCTCAAGCTGCGCTCCGACTTTACCTTTGCCATTCGCGAGGCGCTGCACAACCGTGAGTTCATGGAGGTCGAGACGCCCTCCCTGTTTAAGTCCACGCCCGAGGGCGCTCGTGACTTCATCGTTCCCAGCCGTATTCAGCCGGGCAACTTCTACGCCCTGCCGCAGTCCCCGCAGCTCCTGAAGCAGCTGCTTATGGTCGGTGGCGTTGAGCGCTACTACCAGGTTGCCAAGTGCTTCCGCGACGAGGATCTGCGCGCCGACCGTCAGCCCGAGTTCACTCAGGTCGATATCGAGATGTCCTTCGTGGACCAGAATGACGTCATGAGCGCACTCGAAGAGGTCTTGTCCGATGCCTTCGGCCGCATGGGTGTCGAGATGCCCACGCCGCTGCGTCGCATGGACTACTGGGAGGCCATGGACACCTATGGCTCCGACAAGCCCGATACCCGCTATGGCATGCACCTGGTCGACCTAACCGACATCTTTGCCAACTCCAAGTTCAAGGTCTTTGCGACTGCTGCAAACGAGGAAGGCTCTGTCGTCAAGGCCATTAACGCCAAGGGCGCCGGTGCCTGGGCACGTGCCAAGATCGATAAGCTCGCCGGCGTGGCCTCCACGTTTGGCGCCAAGGGCCTGGCCTGGATCGCCTTCCGCGAGGACGGCTCCATCAACAGCCCCATCGTCAAGTTCTTCTCGGACGAGGAGATGGCCGCTCTGCGCGAGCGCATGGACGTCGAGCCCGGCGACCTTGTGATGTTCGCCGCCGGCCCACGCCTGCTCTCTGACGAGATCCTGGGCGGCATGCGTTCCCACATGGCCAATGCGCTCGAGATCAAGCGCGAGGGCCACGACTTCCTGTGGGTCGTCAACTTCCCGCTGTTCCACTGGGATGAGGACCGCAAGGCCTATGCTGCCGAGCATCAGCCCTTCACGCTGCCGACCGAGACCGACATCGCCAAGATCGAGGCCGACCCGCTGGCGGCCGGTTCCTGCACCTACGACTTTGTCATGGACGGCTTTGAGGCCGGCGGCGGCGGTATGCGTATCCACAACGCCGAGATGCAGATGTCCATGCTCAAACTCCTGGGCTTCACCGAGGAGCGAGCCGAGTCGCAGTTCGGCTTCCTCATGGAGGCGCTCAAGTTTGGTGCACCCCCGATGGGTGGTTTTGCTCTGGGCCTGGACCGCGTGTGCATGCTGCTCACCGGTTCCGACTCCATCCGCGACGTCATGGCGTTCCCCAAGACGGCCAGCGGCTCCGACCTCATGTCGGGTGCTCCGAGTGCCGTTTCCGGCGCCCAGCTCAAGGACGTCAGCCTGCGCTTGATGTAGGCGAGCGGCTACATATTGCTTGCAACGAGGGAAGGACGTGTGCCTTTCCTCGTTTTTTATGCGCCGAGATTGTGAGGGCTTGGGATGACCGGGCGTCGCGGAAACTGCGACCCAGAATCCAGCCAAATAACGGGTCGCACTTTCCGGTTGAGCTTCTGGCGGAAAGTACATCCCAGAATCGGCGTTCGGAATGGGTCGGGCTTTCCGCTAAAGCAGCCTAGCGGAAAGCCCGGCCCAGTTTCCTACAGTGAGTCTCTCTGAACGAGCTGCATGTGCATGACGGTGGTGGTGGGCACGGCGCCATTGATCATATCGAGCGCAATGCCTGCGGCCATGCGGCCTTCCTCGCGAAGCGGCTGACGAATGGTCGTCAACGCGGGGACGCTGCGAGCTGCGACCTCGTGGTCATCGAAGCCCACGACCGAAACGTCTTTGGGTACGCTAATTCCTGCTTCGTTGAATGCGGCGATAACGCCGGTTGCGATACGGTCCGATCCGCATAGCACGCCGTCGGCATGTATTTCGCGCGCGAGCAACCGCCGCGTGGCTTGGTAGCCGTCTCCGCTGCTCCATCCGGTATAGATGACATTTTCATCCGGAAGGCTTTCGCCCAAAATTGCACGGTAGCCGCGAAGGCGGTCGATGACGGCGGGGTTATCCTGCGGCCCCAGCACGGCAACGATGTCCTTGCGTCCGCGATCTTTCATAGCGAGCGCCGCAAAGCGTCCGCCCTCTTCGTCGTCGGAGTAGACCGTCGAGAACACGTCGCGATAGGGATGGCCCTCGAGCTGGCCGCATAACACAGTGGGTACGCCCAGCTCGCGCAGCACCTCGAGCAGCTCACTGCCCTTGTAGGGCGAGACGTCGATGGCGGCGTCAAACGAGCGGCGCTCAAAATGCTCGCGTGCGCGGTTGCGCTCATGCGAGGAAGATGCCTGCAAGATCACGGGCAAGTAAGACGACTCCGAAAGTTCCTCGGTAATGCCGCTTAAAAACTCACTGTAGGTGGGATCGCTAAACAGCTCGCTCAAAGGCTCGGTAACCAGTATGGCGATAATTTCCGTGCGTCCGACGGCGAGCGCCCGGCCGCGTGCGTTGGGAACGAAGTTAACCTTTTTCGCCGCCGCGCGGACGCGCTTTTTAGTTTCCTCGCTAATGCGGGGGGAGTCGTTGAGGGCACGCGATGCCGTGGAGCGCGAAACACCGGCAGCTTCAGCAACCTCGGCAAGCGTGGGTGCGGTGCGTGCTGGTTGGGTCATGGCGTCTCCTGTGCAATTGGGTCGGTGGGCTATCGATAAAGGCTAATGCGGATACAGATAACTATAGCGCGCGTGAACGGCGTCCATGGTATCCGGTGACCGGTGTCGTTTTGCAATCAAACTGCGACTGAGCACGGCATGTATGGGCGAGACATAGGCAGGCGCGACAGTTGCCTGTGAGTTCAAGAACGATGCCCCGTGCTGTGCACCTAAGCTTAGGGTGACATAAGTAGCATGGTTGTACAACCGGTTGCACCGTTAATCCGACAAAATCGACCGTTCGGCGGACAACCGGTTGCACAGATTTTTGTACCGCCCGTAAGATAAGGACAACCGGTTGCACAAAGAAGCACTACGATGACGAAGGAGCATCACCATGGACGCCATTAACGATTGGGAAAACCAAGCGCTCACCCACAGGAACCGCCTGGCACCCCATGCGTACTTTATGGGTTATGAGACCGCCGATCTCGCCGCTACGTACAGCCGCGAGCTGTCGCGCGGATTTGTCCAGCTGTCCGGCTCGTGGCAGTTCCGCCTTTTTGAGGGCCCCGCGGCCGTCTCCAACGAAGCACTTTGCACGTACAAGCCCGAGTGGGATCACGTGGAGGTTCCGCACCTGTGGCAGGTAGACGGCTATGGCAACCTTGCCTACACCGACGAGGGTTTTCCGTTCCCGGTGGATCAGCCGTTCGTTCCCTCCGACGACCCTACGGGCGTCTACCAGCGCATCGTCAAACTTCCCGCCGTGCCTGCCGGCGCTCGCGAGATTATTCGCTTCGACGGTATCGAGAGCTACGGCGAGCTGTATGTCAACGGCAAGTTTATCGGCATGACCAAGGGTTCGCGCCTGTCCGCCGAGTTTGACGTGACCGACGCGCTCGTCGAGGGCGACAACCTGTTTGCGGTCAAGGTTCTGCAGTACAGCGATGGTAGCTACATCGAGGACCAGGACATGTGGTGGGCATCGGGCATCTTCCGCGATGTGTACCTCATGCAGCGTCCCGCCGCGCATCTGGTCGACTTTAGGTTCCGCACGCACCGCGAGGGCGATGCCGCTCTGATCACGCTCGATACGGTTGCCGAGGGCGCAAGTCGCGTCGTGTATACGCTCAGCGATGGCCAGAATGTGGTCGCTACGGGCGAGTGCGTCGACGGCCATGCCGAGTGCAGCGTTGCCGATGCCCACTTCTGGAACCCCGAGGACCCCTTCCTCTATGACCTTACGCTTGAGGTCTACGACGGCGGCGAGATCAGCGAGTACGTTCCGCATCGCCAAGGCCTTGCCGAGGTGACGGTCGAGGGCAATCATATCTACCTTAACGGCACCTACTTTAAGATGCATGGCGTCAACCGCCACGACCACGACGATCACAAGGGTCGCGCCGTGGGTCTCGAGCGCATGCGCCGCGACCTGGAGCTCATGAAGCAGCACAACATCAACGCGGTGCGCACGTCCCACTACGCCAACGATCCGCGCTTCTACGAGCTGTGCGACGAGTACGGCATCATGCTGGTCGCCGAGACCGATATGGAGAGCCACGGCTTCGAGAATATCGGCAATATCGCCTTGGTCACCGACGACCCTGCCTGGGAGCCGGCTTACGTTGACCGTGTTGAGCGCCTGGTGATGCAGGAACGCAACCACGCGTGCATCATCATGTGGTCGATGGGCAACGAGAGCGGCTATGGCTGCAACATCCGCGCGATGTACGCCAAAGCTCACGAGCTCGACGGTCGTCCGGTCCACTACGAGGAGGATCGCAACGCCGATACCGTCGACGTCATTTCCACCATGTACTCCCGCGTGTCGCAGATGAACGACTTTGGCGAGCATCCGTTCCCCAAGCCGCGCATCAACTGCGAGTACGGCCACTCCATGGGTAATGGTCCCGGAGGCCTGTCCGAGTACCAGGAGGTCTTCGATCGCTGGGATTGCATCCAAGGCCAGTTTATTTGGGAATGGTGCGACCACGGTTTGGCTGCTGTGACCGAGGACGGCGTTGCCTACGACATGTATGGCGGCGACAACGGCGATTACCCCAACAACAGCAACTTCTGCATCGACGGCATGGTGTTCCCCTGGCAGCAGCCGAGCCCGGGCCTTACCGAGTACGGCCAGGTCATCTGCCCGGTTCGCATGGCCTACGATGCCGAGGCGGGCGAGCTGACCGTCACCAACAAGCGTTGGTTTACCACCCTCGAGGATGTCTGCCTGTCGGCGGAGACCCTGGTGGACGGCGACGTGGTCTGCCGCAAGACGCTCATGCCCGGTGCGGTTGCCCCCGGCGAGTCCGTCCAGCTTCCGCTGGTGATTCGCGAGGCCGCAGTGGGCGAGACCCTGCTGACCGTGCACGCCTACACCATGGCGGCTCACGCCTGGTGCGAGCCGATGTTCCAACTGGGTGCAAGCCAGTTTGCCATCGCAAACCATCCGGCGCCGGCAATTGCCGCCCCCACTCGTCCTGAGCTTACGGTCGAGGAGACCGAGCAGGAGATTCGTATTCGCTCCCTCAACGGCGAGCTGACCTTCAGCAAGGTCAACGGTACCGTGAGCGAGTGGAAGGCATCCGGTCGCGACGTCATGACCTCCGGTCCCCAGGTTGGTTTTTGGCATCCGCTCGTCGATAACCACGCCCAGGAGTACGACTCCCTG
Organism: Collinsella sp.; assembly: GCA_018377855.1. Taxonomy (GTDB): domain Bacteria; phylum Actinomycetota; class Coriobacteriia; order Coriobacteriales; family Coriobacteriaceae; genus Collinsella. The sequence continues at coordinate 53,164 of JAGZYM010000006.1, forward strand.
TGGAAGGATAACTTCATCGATGTGATGCAGACGTCTACCCGCAATGTTTCTTGGAAGCAGGACGACAATGCGGTTGTCGTTACCGTGAGCCAGCGTATCGCTCCTCCCGTCCGCGCGTTCGGCATGCGCGTCGAGCTCGTCTATACCGTGCTTCCGAGTGGCCGCGTCGACCTCAAGGTTTCCGGCGAGCCCTACGGCGACTATTCGGACATTATCCCGCGCATCGGCATCTCCTTCGAGGTCCCCGGTTGTGATCGTGCCGTCGAGTGGTATGGCCACGGCCCGGGCGAGAACTATCCGGACTCGCTGCGCGCCAACCCGGTCGGTCATTACCGCACTACGGTCGACGACATGTTCACGCCCTACGTTATGCCCCAGGACTGCGCCAACCGCGAGGGTACCCGCTGGGTCGCCCTGCGCTCCAGCCACGGTGACGGTCTGGTCGTGACGCGTCCGAGCGACGCCGCTTCCAATCCGTTCTCGTTCTCCGCATGGCCCTATAGCTGCGAGGCTATCGATAATGCCAAGCATGTCTACGATCTTGTCCCGGGCGACACGGTTACGGTCAACATCAACGACCAGCTGCTCGGCCTTGGCTCGAACTCTTGGGGTTCCGAGGTGCTCGATTCCTATCGCACCCGTTTTGAGAGCTTCAGCTTTGAGGTGTCCCTGCGACCGCTGACGTCTGCCGATCTGGCTCAGGCGCTGGCACCCATTAAGGAGGCATAAGTCATGCATATCTTTAACTCGCGTGCCGATTTCGACGCCCAGATGAAGTCCGTCAAGAAGTGGATGCGTACCGGTCAGGCACTCGACGGCGTTTCTGAACTGCAGCACGATGTGGCGTACTCTATCGGCGACTCGCTGGTGTATTGGTGGGTGAACGCCCACGAGGCGGCTACTGCCGATCTGGTCGGTCACCGTCGCTACCATGCCGTGCTCGCCCCGCTCGACGGCAATCTGACCGTTGAGGTGGCTTCCAAGGCCGATCTTACCTGTACGCGCGCCTACAGCGATATCGATGATCGCGAGCGCTTTGAGGGTACGGGGGAGACCGTGACGATTCCCACCGGCGGCGTTGCCGTCGTCGAAATTGACGAGGCCTACCGTGTCGTGGCCGATGCCGCGGATCCCCGCGTCGTGGTACTGCACGTGACAGTCGAAGGTTATTCCTTCCCCAACAAGTAGTATTCGTCCGCCTGGACGTTTGCTTCGCGCCGTTAAGGGGGATGGCTTTGTTGACTCCCTTTTCCCCATTCCCCTTAGCAGGTGCGCCGTCCGTGTTTGCACTTGCAGCTCGGACGGTTTTAGATGACATTTAACAGATGATTGGGAGGGCTTATGAGCTCTGAAAAACGAGGAACGATTGGTTCGTTCGCTCTGCTGGGCATGACGGTCGCCGCCGTGTTCGGTATCAAGAACATCATCAACAACAACGCGGCCATCGGCTTGGCAGCTGCGCCGTCGTTCTTCTTCGCCACGCTTTTGTACTTTGTCCCCTATACCCTGGTTACCGCCGAGTTCGTCGGCCTCAACAAGGACTCCGAGTCTGGCGTGTACGCATGGGTTAAGACCTCGATGGGTGGTCGCTGGGCGTTCCTGACGGCATTTAGCTACTGGTTCGTTAACCTGTTCTTCTTTGCGTCCGTCCTGCCCAACGTCATCATCTACGCGAGCTACGTGTTCTTTGGTGCCAACGCCGAGCTTTCGCAGCTGTGGATCACCATTATCGAGATCGTCGTCTTTGCTATCGCCACGTGGGTTTCGACCAAGGGCGCTAAGTGGATCGGCTCCATTTCCTCCTTCGGTTCGACCGCGGCTCTCGGCCTGACCGCTGTGTTCATCCTGCTGTCCCTGGCTGCTGCCTTTGGCGGCGTTGAGTTCGCTACGGCTCCTACTCCCGCTAACATGGCTCCCGACATGAGCAACTTCGCAACTGCGTGGGGCTTCTTCGGTACGCTTGCCTGGATCATCCAGGGCGTTGGCGGCGCTGAGTCTGTCGGCGTGTTCCTTAACGACCTTAAGGGTGGCGTCAAGGCCTTCGTGCGCACCGTCGTTATCGCCGGCCTGACCATCGGCCTTCTGTATGCAGGCGCTTCGCTGCTGGTTAACCTGTTCATCCCCGAGGGCGGCGTTGCCATCTCCACCGGTATCTTCGACGTATTCGGTGCTGTCTTTGCCAGCTTTGGCATTCCCATGGAAGTGTCTACGCGCGCCATCGGCTTGATCCTTCTCGCCGCCACGCTGGGCTCCCTCATGATGTGGACCTCCGCTCCCATCAAGGTCTTCTTCACCGAGATCCCCAAGGGCGTCTTTGGTAGCAAGATCGTCGAGCTCAACGAGCATGGCATTCCTGCCCGCGCTGCTTGGCTGCAGTTCGCCATCGTCGTCCCCATCCTGATCATTCCGGCCCTGGGCTCCGGTAACCTCGACGACCTGCTCATGATCGTTACCAACATGACTGCTGCCACCGCTCTGCTCCCACCGCTGCTGATTTTGCTTGCCTACTTTATGCTGCGCAAGAACTTTGACGCCGCTCCCCGTGGCTTCCGCATGGGTTCGCGCCGCTTTGGCCTGGTCGTTGCCGCATTCCTGCTTGTGGTCTTCTGCTTCGTGCTTATCTGCGGCACCATTCCGCTCGATCAGCCGCTGTGGCTGACGCTGGTCTACAACGTTGGCGGCGTGGTTGTCTTCTTGGGCCTTGCCGTGATGTGGTACAACCGCTACATCAACCGCCTGCGCGAGACCGATCCCGAGGCCGCCGAGAACGAGCTTCGCCCTTCCGTCCTCGATATGATGGAGTAGCGGCTAGGATTAATCTACGGCTGTGGAATAAATCGATTCCCTTTCCTAAGGAGGGGCCTTACGAGGCCCCTCCTTTTGTGTTTTGGGGCATGGTTTTGGCCCCCGTGGTCAAAAAATGCCAAATATGAGTACTGTTGCAAAAGAAGTGCCATATTTTTCGGCCTGCTCTGAGCGAAAATGGGCTCAAAATCGGGTAGCGCGCAGAGATGTGGTGTAAGAGGCGGGGCATGCCCCGCCTCTTCCCTTTCTTGAAAGGGAGGGGACACCGCCTAGAATTCGTCGTTGGAGTAATGAAGGTGACGAATGGAAGGAAAGGCGATGCCCCAAGAAGAGAGTGTACTGCGCCTCGGCCGCGACGAGGCCCTCGAGGCGGCGAGGCTTTGGCAGGAGTGCGGCGACGCGCGCGAGTTCGCGTGCAGGGTGCTGGGCGGCGTGATGAACGCGCTGATGGACTCCGAGGCCCAGCAGATGTGCGGCGCGGGCCGCAACGAGCGCAGCGACGGCAGGGAGAACAGCCGCAACGGCTACCGCCCCAGGTCGCTCAAGACCGCCGTGGGCGACGTGGAGCTCGAGATACCCAAGCTCAGGCACGGCACCTACTACCCCGAGGGCATGCTCGCGCGATGGTCGCGCGTCGACACCTCGGTGGCCGCCATCGTGCAGGAGATGTACGTGTGCGGCGTGTCCACCCGCAAGGTCGAGCGCGTGGCGTCCAAGCTGGGCATATCCTCGCTGTCGAGCTCGGAGGTCTCGAGCCTCTGCTCCGACCTCGACGCCGAGGTGGAGGAGTTCCGCCGCCGCGACCTTTCGGGCACGCCGTGCTGCTACCTGTGGCTCGACGCCACCTACATGAGCTGCAGGGTCGGCTCGTCGGTCGTCTCGCAGGGCGTCGTGACCGCGATCGGGCTGGGCGCCGACGGGCGCAAGCACTTCCTGGGCTGCGACGTGGTCGACACCGAGAGCGAGGACTCCTGGGCGGCATTCCTCGGCGGGCTGCGCGAGCGCGGGCTGGCCGGCGTCCGCCTCGTGGTCTCCGACAGCCACGCCGGGCTCGTGGCCGCCGTCTCGCGCCTGTTCCAGGGCTGCGCCTGGCAGCGCTGCGTGACGCACCTGCAGCGCAACCTCCAGAGCGCCTGCTCGGGCAGGCCCGAGGACTCAAAGGCGGCCGTCAGGGACCTCGTGCACGCCGCGGTCTACCAGGACGACCCCGACCTCGCGCGCTGCGTGTGGGCCGAGGCGGCGCCCTGGGTGGCGTCGGTGTCCGCCAGGGCCGGCGAGGTCTTCGAGCAGGCCGAGGACTCCGCGCTGGCGTTCACGGCCTTCCCCAGGGCGCACTGGGCCAAGCTCCGCACCAACAACGTCCAGGAGCGCGCCAACCGCGAGATCAAGCGCCGCTACAGGGTCGTGCAGTCCTTCCCCTCGAGGGAGTCGATGCTGCGCCTGACGTGCGCGAGCCTCATGGAGACCGAGGGGCAGTGGTCCCAGCAGCGCGTGTTCTCCGAGGCCTCGGCCGCCGAGGGCTTCGCCGAGCCCGCGGACAGGCCGGCCCCGACAGAGGGGAGGCGCCGCGCGCTCGGGCGGCGCGCCAGGGAGATAGTGGACGAGATAGTCGAGAAGCGCGGTCTCAAGAAGGAGTAACATCGGGACTTGCAGCGACGGACCTCAGGACACTCTTACACCACGTCTGCGCGCGCGACCCAAAATCGATTTATCTAACTCCCTTTAAAGGGCGTTTGACGGCTTTCAACCTCTTCGAATCGCTCAAGCTAGGCAATTTGCTCTCGATTTTGCTGCTACTAAATTTGTGACAGTACTCATATTTGCCACTTTTTGACCACGGGGTATCCGGAGGGGCCCTCGATAAGCATCTAACGCTACAATAACTACCACGTGGCTGGGTTTGCCGGCCGAATGTGTGATGTCGTGGGAGGGGACATGGTCGAGTTTACAAAGACGATTAAAGATCCGTTGGGACTACACGCCCGCCCGGTTGCGCTGCTCTATGACATCATTGCCAAGCACCGTAGCGACGTGTCGGTCAGCATCGGCGACCGCCATACCGACGGTCGCGATGTCATGGGCCTCATGGCTCTCTACGGCGAGTGCGGCGAGGACATCATCTTTCGCGTTTCGGGCGTAGACGAGGCTTCCTGCGTTACGTCGATCAGAAACCTCTCGCTCTAAGCATGACAGGGCGCGGCAAAGGACAGCTCTTTGCCGCGCCTTTTTGTTTCATATAGGAAACTTTTTCGAAATCTGAATAGGGACCCTTTCCAAAAAGTTAACCACGTGCTAGTTTACTAAAGCGAACATAGACGTGGTTAACTTTTATCGCGTCGATGTTGAGGACGAACTGACGTTAGGAGCAACTCATGTCTTGCGGACCGCAGATGCCGGCCATGCCGCTTTCGATGGTAAAAGCGGGCGAAACCGTACGCGTGTCCCGTGTAAAGGGCAATGAGGACATGAAACACCACCTCAAGGACCTCGGCTTTGTCGAGGGCAGCGAAATCCACGTGGTGAGCTCGAGTGGCGCCAATATCATCGTCACTGTGCTGGGCGCACGCTTTGGTATCGATTCCAAGGTTGCCATGCACATCATGACCGTCGGCTAGTCTGCAGCATTTCATAAAAACCGAAAGGGGGACAAGAGGATGAAGACGTTGGGTGACGTTAAGGTGGGCGAGAGCTCTACCATCGTCAAGCTTCACGGTGAGGGTGCGCTTCGCCGCCACCTTATGGACCTGGGGCTCATCAAGGGCACTTCGTTCAAGGTCGTGAAGGTTGCACCGCTCGGCGATCCGGTCGAGATCAACGTGCGCGGCTACGAGCTTTCCATCCGCAAGGAGGAGGCGGCCGTCGTCGAGGTCCAATAAGGGCTCGCGGCGTATGTTTCTGCAGATAAAGTTAGGTTTTTCTAACTTAATGCAGCGTCTTTGAAGCACATTATCCAGCCTGCGCGGAGAAAGCAGCGCGGGCACACAAGGAAGAAGGATTGAATGGCGGATTCTCAGATCCATGTCGCGTTGGCGGGTAACCCCAACTGCGGCAAGACCACGCTTTTCAACCTGATCACCGGCGCCAACGGCTACGTTGGCAACTGGCCCGGCGTCACGGTTGAGAAAAAGGAGGCCAAGCTCCTAAGCGACAAGAACGTTACCATCACGGACCTCCCTGGCATCTACTCGCTTTCCCCCTACAGCCCCGAGGAGCAATGCTCGCGCGATTACCTCATGAGCGGCGAGCCCGATGTTGTCGTCCAAGTCGTCGATGCCACCAACCTCGAGCGTAACCTGTACCTGGCGCTTCAGGTTATCGAGACCGGCCTGCCCGTGGTCGTTGCCCTCAACATGGCCGACCTGGTCGAGAAGAACGGCGATAAGATCGACACGGACAAGCTCTCCAAGAAGCTCGGCTGCCCGGTCATGATGATCTCGGCTCTTAAGAACAAGGGCATCAAGGAGCTCTTCGAGCAGGTCAAGAAGTCCGCTGCTTCTAAGGGCCAGGTGCCGGAGCACAAGTTCGATTCCTCCATCGAGGACGTTCTGGACCACATCGAGAATAACCTGCCTGCGAGCGTTCCCGCCAACAAGCGTCGCTACTACGCGGTCAAACTGTTTGAGCGCGACGCGGACGCCTGCAAGCTCATCAACCTCACCAAGGAGAAGGCCGCTCGCGTGGAGGAGCTGGTCGCCCAGTGCGAGCAGGACTGCGACGACGATGCCGAGTCCATCATCACCGGTGAGCGCTATGGCGTCATCGCGCACATCATCGACGAGTGCATGACCAAGGCTCCGGCAAAGATGAGCACCTCCGAGAAGATCGACCGCGTGGTTACCAACCGTATCCTGGGCCTGCCGATCTTTGTGGTCATCATGTTCTGCGTGTACTACATCGCCGTTTCTACCTTGGGCGGCACGGTGACCGACTTCACCAACGACCAGCTCTTCGGCACCGACGGCTGGTACGTGCTCGGTCAGGGCCGCGACGCCTACGACGCGGCCGTCGAGGCTGCGGGCGACAATGCCGACTCGGTCGACCCGGCGCAGTACGGCCCCTATGTCCCGGGTATCACCACCGTGGTGCACGACGCCCTTGTGGCGGGCGGTACCGAGGACGGTGGCCTGGTCGATTCGCTGGTCTGCGACGGTATCGTCGGCGGCCTTGGCGCCATCTTCGGTTTTGTGCCGCAGATGTTCCTGCTCTTTGTGATGCTGTCCTTCCTGGAGGACTGCGGCTATATGGCCCGCGTCGCCTTCATCATGGACCGCGTGTTCCGCCGCTTTGGCCTGTCCGGTAAGTCCTTTATCCCCATGCTCGTGTCCTCGGGCTGCGGCGTTCCCGGCGTCATGGCTACCAAGACCATCGAGAACGAGAAGGACCGCCGCATGACGGTCATGACCACCACGTTCATTCCCTGTGGCGCTAAGCTGCCGATCATTGCCCTGCTCATGGGTTCCATCATCGGCGATTCTTCCACCACCGCCGCGTGGATCAGCCCGCTCTTCTACTTCCTGGGCGTTTTTGCTGTCATTGCTTCGGGCCTCATGCTCAAGAAGACCAAGCTCTTCGCCGGTCGCCCGTCGCCGTTCGTTATGGAGCTTCCTGCCTACCACTTCCCGGCGATCCGCTCTTGGGCACTGCACGTTTGGGAGCGCTGCTGGGCCTTTATCAAGAAGGCCGGCACGGTCATCTTTGCCTCCACTGTCGTGGTTTGGTTCCTGTCCAACTTTGGTAGCTACAACGGTTCCTTTGGCTTCCTGCCTGTGATGGACGGCATCCCCGAGGAGTTTATGGACTACTCCGTGCTCGCCATGCTCGGCAACCTGGTCGCCTGGATCTTCGCCCCGCTCGGCTTTAGCACCTGGCAGGCAACCGCGCTGACCGTCTCGGGCCTTGTGGCCAAGGAGAACGTCGTCGCCACCGCCGGCTCGCTGCTGTCCGTCGCCGACGCGGGCGAGACCGACCCGAGCCTGTGGACCGCGTTTGCCGGCATGTTCCCCACCATGGGCGCTTGCGTTGCCTTTGGCGCGTTCAACCTGCTGTGCGCCCCGTGCTTTGCCGCCATGGGCACTATCCGCAACCAGATGGACTCCGGCAAGTGGACCGCGATTGCCATCGGCTACGAGTGCGCCTTTGCTTGGGTGATCGGCCTGTTCATCAACCAGTTCTACAACCTGCTTGTTCTGGGTCAGTTTGGCTTCTGGACGGTTGTGGCTATCGTGCTGCTGGTCGCGATGCTCTTCCAGATCTTCCGTCCCATGCCCAAACACGCATGGACCGACGAGGACGAGACCAACACTGCTTCCGCCGCAGTTTCCGCCTAGTTCCGAATAAGGATTAGCCCCTTTTCACGAGCCCGGGTGTCTCAGTGACACTCGGGCTTTTTGACGCAATGGGGGGACAGATTGCTTTGCTCCAGAAGTAAGATGTGGCGTTTCCGCAGATAAAACCGACCAAAATAAACCTGTCCCTATTTGGTAGGTGGAGAATGGGGTAAAGTAAGTGATGGTTAACTAGAGGAGGCTTGCTATGGCACCTATCGATATTGTTGTACTGGCTGTTATCGGTATTGCGTTTGTCGCCGTGTGCGTGCGCATCTACCGCAAGGGCACCTGCGTCGACTGCGCTCAGGGTGGCGTTTGCACGGGGCATTGCTCCAACAAAAAGACGTGCGCCGCACTTAAGGGCGTGGACAAAATCGCCGAAGACTTGGGCCGCGGTATCAAATAAGGTCCAGACATCCAAGCGCCTCGCGAGCATCCGTTCGCGGGGCGCTTTGCGCATTTGGGCGCGAGCGCGGCGAGTTGAAGAGTATTTTTGGGGTATCGTTAACTGAACTGTAAATTGGCAACTTATCTATAACGGAGTAATCCCATGAGCGCTCGTGTAACCATGAAGGACATAGCCGCCGAGCTTGGCGTTTCCATCAATACCGTGCACAAGGCTCTGACGGGAAAGGCCGGCGTGAGCGAATCCGTGCGCGCCAAGGTGAACGCTAAGGCCGAGGCCATGGGCTATCACCGCAACACAAGTGCCTCAAGCCTGCGCCGCAAGGATATCAATCTGGTGTTTTGCCTGCCCCGCGCATCGCGCGAGGGAGCGTACTTTTTCCGTTACCTATGGGAAGGCTGCAATCGCTTTGAGCAAGAGGTCATCGACCAGGGCATTACCGTTGAACGCGTTGAATTTGGCGTGGGCGGCTACGCTGATGCACTTGAGCAAATCGACGAGCGTCTGCAGGTGGGCGAGAAGATTGATGGCTTGCTCGCCTATACGCCGGGCGACGATCGTGCGGCTGAGCTTTTGGGGCAGATCGCCGAGGCGGGCGTGACGATTGAGCTCGTTGACGGCGACCGCCCTCACCTCGATCGCCTGGGCGCTAGTTTGGCCGACTACTCCACGGCGGGAAGCCTGATGGCCGAGCAGGCGGCCAACCTGGTTCACGCTTCTGGGACCGATACCCGCGTGCTTTTATTGGCGGGCGACCCCTATACCGACTCGCACTATTTGACCGCTCGCGCCTTCCACAATTACCTTCGCGAGCACAATGTTCCCTGGCAGGTCGAGGATCTGACCGGTGCTCATGCCCAGGTCAAGCAGCTCGAGCACGAGCTCAACCAGCGTCTAAAGTCATCGGAAGCCCCCGAGTTGATCTGCAGCGTGTTCGCCGTGGGCTCTGAGCTGATTGCCGATGCGCTTGTCTCGGCTAACAAGGCCGGCGAAGTAATGGTGATCGGCAACGACCTGTTCCCAGAAAGTGCGCTGGCCTTGCGTCGGGGCATCTTTACCAACATCGTCTACAAGGACCCGGTGAGTCTGGCATACCGTGGCGCCAAGACCTTAGGCGATTACCTGCTGTGGGGAAAGACGCCGGCGGAGCCTGTGCAAAAGGGGGCTGTTGAGATGGTGTTTGCCAGCAACGTCGATCGTTACTGCGAGCTCGCCGGAATCTAATGCGTTTAGGGAGTTCCCTACTTGCCGCGTACTTTTTGGCTGGGGATCGAAAAATTGTTTCGAAGGCCGCTGATGGCGAATCTGCCGTCAGTGGCCTTTCTTTGTGCCGATCCAACGCAGGGTCCATGGCTCGGCAACCGTTAAGCGGTCAAAACCTACCGTTCGCCCCATGATGGTTAGGTGAACGTTCACCTCGTAACGCATTTTGCACTAAGATGGTGAACGTTCACCTAGAGGATGACGAGCGTATTGTGCGCCCGCTCCGCAAACAAAGGGGTTGTTTGATGAAAAACTTCATGGACGATCAGGATTTCCTGCTGAGCACCAAGACCGGCGAGGAACTGTTCCACAACTTTGCCGAGGGCATGCCCATCGTTGACTACCATTGCCACATTTCTCCCAAGGAGATCTGGGAGGACAAGCGTTTCGAGAACATCACCGAGGTTTGGCTGGGCGGCGACCACTACAAGTGGCGCCTGATGCGCGCCAACGGCGTCGACGAGCGTTTTATCACTGGCGATGCCCCTGCTCGCGAGAAGTTCCAAAAGTGGGCCGAGACCCTGGGTCGCTGCGTTGGCAACCCCGTCTTTGAGTGGAGCCACCTGGAGCTTAAGCGCTACTTTGGCTACGAGGGCGTCCTCAACGGCAAGACTGCCCAGGAGGTCTGGGACCTTGCCAACGCCAAGCTCGCCGAGGCCAGCTTTACCTGCCGCAACCTGATCAAGCAGTCCAACGTCCGCATGATCTGCACTACCGACGACCCCGCCGACAGCTTTGAGTGGCACAAGAAGATTGCCGCCGATGACAGTTTTGACGTTCAGGTCGTTCCCGCCATGCGCCCCGACGCCGCTCTGCGCATCGAGCGCGGCCAGGAGTTCGCCGACTACTGCAAGCACCTTTCCGAGGTTGCCGGCGTTGAGGTCAGCGACTTTGAGGGCATGAAGTCCGCCATCTCCAAGCGCTACGATGTTGCCCACGAGCTGGGCTGCCGCGCCTCCGACCACGCACTCGATTACGTTATGTATGTCCCGGCTACCGCCGATGAGATTGAGGCCATCTTTGCCAAGGGCCTGGCTGCCGAGCCGCTCACCGAGGAAGAGGTCCTTAAGTACAAGACCGCCTTTATGCAGTTTGTCGCGGGCGAGTATGTCCGTCTGGGCTGGGCCATGCAGCTGCACTTTGGCTGCAAGCGCGACAACAACCGCGCCATGTTTGCCAAGCTCGGCCCCGATACCGGCTACGATTGCATCTCCAACTACACGCCGTCCGACCAGCTCGCCGATTTCCTCAACTCCATCCAGGAGACCTGCGGCTTGCCCAAGACCATCCTGTACAGCTTGAACCCCATCGACAACACCATGATCGATACCGTGATGGGCTGTTTCCAGGAGGCTCCGACCGCCGGTAAGATCCAGAACGGTTCCGCCTGGTGGTTCAACGACAACGAGGTCGGTATGCGCGAGCAGCTCACGGCTCTGGCCAACGAGGGCGTCCTGGGCAACTTTGTCGGCATGCTCACCGACTCCCGCTCCTTCTTGTCCTACCCGCGCCACGAGTATTTCCGTCGCGTGCTGTGTAGCGTGATCGGCGAGTGGGTTGAGCAGGGCAAGTATCCGGCCGACATGGAGCTGCTGGGCACCATCGTGCGCGATATCAGCTACAACAATTCCGTTCGCTACTTTGGCTTCGATCTGGACACCGCCGAAGCATAGATCTGTATGTGCTCCGATTGGTGAAATCGGTTGCAAAGGGGAGGGACCATATGGTAACAGGGCAACAGAAAAACGAGCAGATCGTGTCTGCTCAGGCGGATTCGAGATCGATGCAGAGCTCGCAGGATATCAAGCTGAGCTGGCGTGAGAAAATCTGCTATGGCTTTGGCGATTTGGGCAACGGATTCATGTTCGATCTTGGTCAAGCATATCTGACCAAGTTCTACACTGACATCTGTCTGATTTCGCCAGGCGTAGTGAGCCTGATTTTCGCCGTCACCAAGATTTTCGATGCGTTCATGGACCCGATTGCCGGTGCATTCGTCGACGGTAGAAAGAAGATTGGCAAGCACGGTCGGTTTCGTCCGGTCATGATGGTTTCGGCCGTGATCCTTGCCGTTCTAACCGTGGTGACCTTCACTGCGCCCGATATTCCCATGGCGGGTAAAATCGCCTATGCGCTGATAACTTACATGATCTGGGGCGTCGTATACAGCTTCACCAACGTGCCATACGGATCTCTGGCCACGGTAATGACGCGTGACGTCGATGACCGCGCGCACATGGCGTCAACGCGCCAGGCCGGTTCGCTCTGCGCACAGCTCATCACGGGCGTAGCGTTCATCCCATTGGTCCTGTTCTTTGCGGGTGGCGACACGCTCGACGGCAATCCGCACGGCTATACGATTGCAGCTGTCGTCATGGGACTGTGTGGCATCGCCGGATTCGCCATCTGCTTTTTGGGAACGCGCGAGCATATCCGTATCGATCGACAGGCCGAGGAGAAGGCTGCGGGAAAGGCCGGCAAGAAGTCGAGCGCATTCAGCACGTATTTCAAGGTCGTTTTCACCAACAAGAACCTGGGAGCAGTTATCCTGCTTACGCTGTTTACCATCTCGGCCATGAATACCAACAACACCATGATGGTGTATTTCTGCCAGTACAACCTGGGTAACATCGCGTTGCAGCCCATTGTCAACGGCATCATGATCGGAACGTCGGTTGTCGCCATTCTCGCCATCCCGACGCTCGTCAAGCATTTTGGCAAGAAGCGCACGTGCGTTGCCTGCTTTATCGTCGGTGCCGTGGCAAACGGCCTCAACTTCATCCTGCCGACCAATACCGTGACGTTCATCATCTTCGTCACCATCGGCTACGTCGCGCTTGCCATCCCCAACGGTATCACCTGGAACTTGGTTTCCGATGTTATCGATTACGGTGAATGGCACACGGGAATCCGCAAGGAGGGTACGACCTACGCCGCGTTCAACTTTTCTCGTAAGCTTGCGCAATCCCTTGCCGCGATCATTTCCGGCGGCATCCTTGCCCTTACCGGATATGTGGCAAATAAGCCCCAGACGGCTGCCACGCTGCTTGGCATCAAGGGCGCTCTGACGATTTATCCCGCCTGCGCCCTTCTGGTAGCAGCCTTGATTATCTTCGCTCTCTACGACATTACCGAGAAGAAGTTCAATTCCATTTCCAACGACCTGTCGAATGGTCGCTGGGAGCGCGGCAAGATCGGCGAGAGCACTATCGAGACGATCGATAAATAGCCCCGCTGCTTGAAAAATCATGAATGCAACCCGGTGCGGCGATGCCGTACCGGGACTTGAGTTGAGAGGAAAGCCTCTATGAATAACATCAGCTACGAGACGCTCGAGAAGATCGGCTACGAGGGCTACGTGCTGCCCAAGGACGCCCCCGAGAAGGTCCTACAGTTTGGCGAGGGCAATTTCCTGCGCGCCTTCGTCGATCGTTTCTTCGATATGGGCAACGAGGCCACCGGTTGGAACGGCAGGGTCGTCATGGTGCAGCCCATCAGCGGCGCCTTCGATTTCGCCGATGGTATCAATGCCCAGGATGGCCTGTACACCGTACTGGTGCGCGGCAAGGAGAACGGTGACACGGTTGACGATTCCCGCGTGATCAGCGCCTGCAGCCGTTGCCTCAATCCGTATCGCGAGGCTGACTACCGTGCCATGATGGAGGTCGCCGTTTCCGACGACCTGGAGATTATCGTCTCCAACACCACCGAGGCCGGTATCGCCTACGATCCGTCCTGCAAGGCCGACGACATGCCCCCCGCGAGCTTCCCTGCCAAGCTTGCCCAGGTGCTCCATGCCCGCTGGGCTGCCGGCAAGCAGGGCGTCATCGTGCTCGCCTGCGAGCTCATCGACCATAACGGCGAGGAGCTGCTGCGCATCATGAACCAGTACGTGAGCGACTGGGGCTGGGAGGACGAGTTTTCGCAGTGGATGGCCAACGACTGCACCGTCTGCACCACGCTCGTCGACACCATCGTTCCGGGTCGCATCCGCGATCCCAAGGAGGCCGCTGCCGTGGCCGAGCGCTTGGGCTATGAAGATCCGTTCTTGGCCGTGCGTGAGCCCTTCCAGATGTGGGGCATCCAGGGTGACGAATCGCTCAAGGAGCGTCTGCCCTTCGTGAAGGCCGGTCTGCCGGGTGTCTTTGTGACCCCCGACGTCACCCCGTACAAGAAGCGCAAGGTCCGCATCCTCAACGGCGCCCACACCGCCTTTGTCCCGGGTTCCTGGGTTGCCGGCTTTGATATCGTGCGCGATTGCATGCACGACGAGACCGTCCGCGGCTTCATGAACACTATGCTCTACGACGAGGTCATTCCGACGCTTGCCGCCGACCTGGATGTCGAGGACTGCAAGGCCTTTGCCGCCGCTGTTGAGAACCGCTTCGACAACCCGTTTATCGACCACGCGCTGCTCTCCATCTGCCTCAACTCCACGGCTAAGTGGCGTGCCCGCGACCTGCCTACGCTCAAGGACTACGCTGCCGAGACCGGCAACCTGCCCAAGTGCCTGGCGACGAGCCTGGCCACGCTCATCTCCTTCTACACGCAGGAGCTCGTGTCCCGCGAGGGCGACGGCCTGCACCTGCGTCGCTCCGACGGCACCGAGTACACCGCTCAGGACGACGCCTTTGTGCTCGACTTCTACGCTGCCCACGCCGGCGCCGACGACGCCGAGCTGGTGCACGATGTGCTCTCCAACGAGCAAATGTGGGGCGAGGATCTTACGCAGATCGCCGGCCTGGAGGAGTTTGTCGTCAACGCTCTCGCCGTCGTGCGCTCCGAGGGCGTCAAGCAGGCGTTCGCGAACGCTCAGGCCTAAATCCTTCTGTACGCCCGCCGGGTAACTGGCGGGCGTCACTCGACTTCTGCTCAACCTGTAGGGTTAGGACTCTTTGTAATGAACACTATCCAGATCAATCCGGCCGACAACGTCATCGTTGCGCTGTCGCCGCTCGCCAAGGGTGCTGCCGTCGAGGTTCCCGGCGTGGGCGAGGTCGTTGCCGCGGAGGATATCCCGCAGGGTCACAAGATGGCCGTGCGCGCCATTGCAGCCGGTGAGGATGTCATCAAGTACGGTCTTCCCATCGGCCACGTGACGAAGGACATTCAGCCCGGCCAGTGGCTGCACACGCACAACGTGAAGACCAACCTCTCGGGTGAGATCGAGTACGCCTACAATCCGACACATCCGGTCGTTGAGCCGGTCGAGGCCGAGACCTTTATGGGCTTCCGCCGTGCCGACGGTCGTGCCGCCACGCGCAATGAGCTTTGGATCATTCCCACCGTCGGTTGCGTCAACGAAGTCGCTCGTGCCATGTGCGAGCAGGCTCAGGACCTGGTCGAGGGCTCGTTGGAGGGCGTCTATTACTTCCCGCATCCGTTCGGTTGCTCACAGACCGGCGCCGACCATGCCCAGACCCGTCGTCTGCTGGTGGCGCTGTCGCGTCACGCAAACGCCGCGGGCGTGCTGTTCTTGTCGCTCGGTTGCGAGAACTGCACGCATCAGCAGGTGCTCGACGAGCTCGGTGACTTCGATCACGAGCGCGTTCGTTTTCTCACCTGCCAGGATGTAGCCGACGAGCAGATCGAGGGCCACAAGATTCTGTCCGAGCTGGCTGACCTGGCCAAGCAGGCCAAGCGTGAGCCCATTCCGGCCTCAGAGCTGGTTATTGGTCTTAAGTGCGGCGGCTCTGACGGTCTTTCGGGCATTACCGCCAACCCCACGATCGGTCGCGTGAGCGATATGGTCGTCGCCCGTGGCGGCACGTCGGTGCTCACCGAAGTGCCCGAGATGTTTGGCGCGGAGAGCATCCTGCTCGATCGCTGCGAGAACGAGCAGGTCTTTAACGCTGCCTCTGACATGCTTAACGGTTTTAAGGATTACTTTATTAGCCATGGTGAGGTGGTCTACGAGAACCCGAGTCCCGGTAACAAGGACGGTGGCATCACCACGCTCGAGGACAAGAGTTGCGGCTGCGTGCAAAAGGGCGGCTCCGCACCCATCGTCGACGTGCTGCCGTATGCCGGTCAGGTCACCAAGCATGGCCTGAACATGTTGTGCGGCCCGGGCAACGACATGGTATCCACCACGGCGTTGACGGCTGCTGGCTGTCACGTGATTCTGTTCTCGACTGGACGCGGCACGCCGTTTGGTGCACCGGCGCCCACCCTCAAGGTGTTCACCAATCAGCGTCTGTGCGACCACAAGGCCAACTGGATGGACTTTAACGCCGGCGTGATTGCCACAGGCGAACGCACACTCGACGAGGCTGCCCGCGACCTGTATCAGCTGGTACTGGATACAGCGAGCGGTAAGCTAACGAGTGCCGAGCGCCGCGGCTGCCACGAGATCAGTATCTGGAAAGACGGCGTCTGCCTGTAGAGAGATTCGCCATTCGTAGGGGTGGCGAATCTTTTGATCTCGATGACGGGGCTGCACAGTGGCTCCGTGCGAGGGAAGGGTTGCTACTGCGCGTTTGTGAGATGCTTTTCGGTGCCCTTTTCCGCACTGTTGACGTATCTATGGTTATTAATTCGGGCAAATTGGTTTAAGAAGCCGATTTCGTCCAGGTCGATAGAGGGGAATTGCGTGCCTATCCACATCGTTGAGGAAGCAAATCGCTGTCTGGGCTGCAAAAAGGCGTTCTGTCAAATAAAGGGCTGTCCGGTGCAGACGCCCATTCCGCAGGTTATCGACCTCTTTAAGCAGCGCCGTCTGCAAGAGGCGGGCGAGCTGCTGTTCCAGAATAACCCGTTGAGTGCGGTCTGCTCCATGGTTTGCAACCATTCGGGCCAGTGCGAGGGCGCGTGCATCCAGGGCCGCAAGGGCGCGCCCGTGCATTTTTCGAGCATCGAGAACTATATCTCCACGGCGTATTTGGACCGCAAAGAGTGGAAACCCGCGCCGTCGTGCGGCAAACAGGTCGCTGTGGTCGGCTCCGGCCCCGCCGGTATGACCGTGGCCATTAAGATGGCGCAGCTGGGTTGCGCCGTCACCGTTTTTGAGCAGCGGCCCGAGATCGGCGGCGTGCTGGAGTACGGTATCCCCGAGTTCCGCCTGCCGCGCTCGCTCGTGCAAAAGTACCGCCACGTGATGTGCTCGCTCGGCGTGCGCGTTCGCCCCTCGACCACCATCGGCGGTGCGCTCCACATCGACGACTTGCTGCGCGACGGCTACGATGCGGTCTTTGTTGGTACCGGCACCTGGCGAGCTCGAAAGCTGGGTATTCCCGGCGAGTCGCGCGGCAATGTGCTCTTTGGCATCGACTACCTCGTTGACCCCACGAGCGTGGCGATCGGCGAAAACGTGGCCGTAATCGGTGCCGGCAACGTAGCCATGGATGTGGCCCGTACGGCGCTTCGCTCGGGTGCCCGCAAGGTCACTGTGTATGCCCGTTCGCGCCATATCTCTGCGATTGACGACGAGGTGGAGTTGACCGAGCTTGACGGTGCCGAGATTGTGCGCGGCAAGGCGATCTGCGCCATCGATGATAACGGTCCGGTGTTCGAGACGGCTGTCTTTGACGAGGACAACAATGTGGTGGGCTACGAGGAAGAGCTCGACCGCGTGTCCGCCGACACGGTTGTGATTGCGGCGTCTCAGGTGCCCAAGGACAAGCTCGTGCTTACAACGGGCGGTCTGGAGACCGACCATCGCGGCCTGCTTTCGGTCGACGAGCATGGCATGACCACCGTGCCTGGCGTCTTTGCCGCCGGCGACGTGGTCAACGGCCCGCTCACCGTGGTCCATGCCGTAGCTGGTGCCAAGCTCGCCGTCGAAGGCATGACCACCTACCTGGGCCTTTAACTCCATCCCGCCCATCAGTTGCGGTGAAATACGGACTGTTTTGGCTGTCAAAGGCCTTATCTACTCCGTATTCCACCGCAACTTTTTGTGGGGTGGGCTAGAGACGCTGCATGCGGTACCCGACACCCATGTGCGTCTGAATCATTTTGGGGTGAGAGGGGTCTGCCTCGATCTTCTTACGCAGGGTGCGCATGAACACGCGCAGGCTCGCCAGATCGCTGTCCCAGCTCGTGCCCCATATCTCGCGGGTGATGAAGGTGTGGGTGAGCACCTTGTCGACGTTTTTCGCCAGAAGGACGAGCAATTTGTACTCGGTTGGGGTGAGCGAGAGCTCGCGTCCGTCTTTCGTCGCGTATCCCGCGGCGTAGTCGATATGCAGCGGACCGTTGTCGAACGTGCTCGCTTCTGTCGACTCGCTCGACGCCATCGAGGAGCGCCTCAAATTCGCACGGACGCGCGCGAGCAACTCATCCACAGAAAAGGGCTTGGTGAGGTAGTCGTCTGCCCCTGCGTCAAGTGCTGCAATCTTGTCGGAATCTTCGGTGCGCGCCGAAATGACGATAATGGGGACTGCCGACCAGCTTCGGATCTTCGTGATGACCTCGATACCGTCAATGTCGGGAAGGCCGAGGTCGAGCATGATGAGGCTGGGGCCGTGCGACACCGCATCCATGATGGCGGCTTGGCCGTTGCAAACCTTGCTCACGACATAGCCGTGGAGGTCAAGCGCGGTCGAAACGAGGTTTTGAACGGTCGGGTCATCTTCGACCAGGAGGATGCGTGGCTTAGCGGCATTATTCATGAATCTCAATCTCCTCGGCGGGCAGGGTAAAACGGAAGACGGCCCCATGGGGGTGGTTGTCGCGAACTTCGATGACGCCGCCATGCGCCTCCACGATGGAGCGGCAGAGCGACAGGCCAAGGCCGATGCTTCGACGCGAATCCACGGGCCGCGTATTGCTTGAGGTGAAGAAGCGCTCAAAGATATGAGGCTTGTCGCAGTCTGCCACACCCGGCCCATCGTCTGCGACGTCCACCACGACGAACGCGCCCTCGCGACGTGCGCTGATGGTGACAGACGAGTCCTCGGGCGTGTATTTGAAGGCGTTCATGATGAGATTCGTAAGCACCTGCATGATGAGATGGACGTCGATGCGTACCAGCAGGATGTCGTCAGTGTGCTCGATGGTGACGGCACGTCCATGCGATGCTTGGGCGACATGGCTGAGGGCGGCCTCGATGACCTCGTCGATGAGCTCGGATGTTAAGTTGAGGCGAATGGTGCCGTCCTCGACGCGTGTGATGGCGAGGAGGTTCTCCACGGTATCGATAAGCCAGAGGGAGTCGTCGTAGATGGCATCGGCAAGATCGCAGCGTTGTTCGAGGCTGAGCTTCTCGTCGCTCTTCCGAAGGATTGCCGCAGATCCGGATATAGCCGTGAGGGGTGTCCTCAAATCGTGGCCGATGGAGCGTAAAAGGTTGGCGCGCAGCTGCTCGTTTTTCGCCAAGACCGCAGCCTCTTCGCGCTCT
Source organism: Collinsella sp. (assembly GCA_018377855.1). Lineage (GTDB taxonomy): Bacteria > Actinomycetota > Coriobacteriia > Coriobacteriales > Coriobacteriaceae > Collinsella. Next base: position 72,305 of record JAGZYM010000006.1, read on the forward strand.
TGCGCCGCCCGGTCGCTTTCGAGCGCCAAGGCGCATTCACCTACGATAGATAGGACGATCGAATGCTCGAAGGCTTCGATCTCGCGCCCCTCCAGGGCGATGCCGATGACACCGAATACCTTGTCGCCGGTGCGAACCGCGAGGTAGAGACAGCGCGCCTCAGGCAGGGTCCGCGTGCTTGCGCCCGCGCGCTTGTTGTTGGTGTAGGTCCAGGTTGCAACGGCGCGCTCGTAGTCGGTGAGCAGCGACGCGGATCGGTTTTCGGTGCCAGCGGACTCATAGAGCGCCTTGCCGAGCGTGCCGTGTTCGGCGGGGTAGAAGACCACGTCGAGTTTTAGCAGTTTGACGAGTTGGTTCATGGCGACGCGGGCGCACTCCTCCGCGCTATGGGCTTGCTGCAAGAGCTGGTTCGTTTCGAGGAGTACGCGCGTTTTGAATGCGTTCTCGGCGGATGTACGGGCGTTGTCGGCGATGCGCGCAGTTAACTCGCCGGCGACCATAGCGGTGGCGAACATGATGCCGAACGTGACCAGATAGCTTCGGTCGTAGCTGGCGAGCGAAAACAGAGGCGTGACAAAGCAGAAGTTGTAAAGCACTACAGAGAGCACGCTCGATACGATCGTGCAGATACGCCCCGTCGTGGTGACGGCGGTCAGCAGGGCCGTGAAGATATAGAGGGATATGATGCTGGAGTCGGCAAATCCCAGATGGCGGAAAGCCGTGCCGATCGCCGTGGCGGCAAGAGAGAGGGCCAGCGTGCGAAGCACGTTTCGGCTGCTGGGCGGCTGCAGGGCGAGCGCATGGCGGCGTCCTTTGGGTCGGGAGGGCGGAGTCGACTGTTCTGGAATGATGTAAATGTCGAGGTTCGGGGCGAATGTTATGAGCTGTTCTACGAGAGATTTGCGGCCGAAGAGGGCCTGACGGACGCTGCTGCGCTCGCCCGTGCGCCCCATGACGATCTTCGAAATACCCGACAGGCGCGCGAACTCGGAGATCTGAAACGCGATGTCGTCGCCATAGACGGTTTCCATATGTGCTCCGAGCTGCTCGGCTAGGGCGATATTGGCTGCAAGCTTGGCGCGCTCATCATCGCTCATGGCTTGCGTGCGCGGGCTCTCTACGAACAGGGCGACGAGTTCGCTGCGAAACGCTTTCGCCATGCGTGCGGCGGCACGGATGATGCGGGGATTGGTCGGCGCCGGGGAGACACAGACTAAGATACGCTCCCTGGTGTAGTAGTCACGGTTTCCCAGCACGCGTGCGGCGTCTGTGAGGTGACCGGTGCGATCGGCGCAGCGGCGCAGCGCGATTTCTCGGAGTGCGGTGAGGTTCTCGACGGTAAAAAAATGCTGTTGCGCTCGGTCGGCTTGTGCGGGACGGTAGACGAGGCCGGCGCGAAGGCGCTCAAGTAGGTCTTCGGGCTCTATGTCGACGAGCTCGACCTGGTCGGCATCATCGAAGATACGGTCGGGGATTCGTTCGCTCACGACAACGCCGGTGATGGATGCAACCATGTCGTTTAGGCTCTCGATATGCTGAACGTTCACGGTCGTATAGACGTCGATGCCCGCATGTAGAAGTTCCTCGACGTCTTGATAGCGTTTGTCGTGGCGAGACCCCGGCGCATTCGTATGGGCGAGCTCGTCGACAAGGATGAGCTGAGGGGCGCGCTCGATAGCCGCATCTAGATCGAACTCGCTGAGCGCAATGCCGTTGTGCTCGATGAGTTTACAGGGCACGTTCTCAAGCCCTTGTGCAAGATGGGCAGTTGCCGGACGTTCGTGCGGCTCGATGTATCCCGCGACGACGTCGACACCTCGCCGCTTGGCGGCGTGGGCGGCTTGAAGCATTGCATAGGTTTTGCCTGTACCAGCAGCGTAGCCAAAGAAAATTTTGAGGTGTCCCCGGCTGGTTCGAGTGTCATCGGCGACCTCGTCTTTCTCAATTGCCTTGAGGATGAGGTCTGGATTGACGCGAGTGTCCGATGCGTCGCGCTGCATAGCGTAGCCTTTCTGAAGCGTTGTCCATGCGTGCATACGCGGTGAAGACACCACTGTATGCTCGCGAGGTCGAGTATAGGCGCACTGCAGCTGCAATAGTGCTTTCTACCTGCATCTTTACGGCATCTTAAGGACGTGAGCCCCGGCCCTCACGCCTCTTTAATCCCTAGAAGCGTTTACTGTCCCCAGACGCTTGCGAGGGCAGGCGTCCGAGACATCGGACCGCGTGTGAAAGGGGCGGTAAATGGACATCCTCATTCCCATCATCGGAGTCGTCTGCATTGGACTTCTTATCTATTACATCTACATTCTGATGAGGAGTGATTCGTAAACTATGGACGCTGCGATTCAGTACATCTTGTACTTTGCCGTACTCGTCGTCCTGGCCGTTCCGCTCGGTCGGTTCATGGCCCATATCATGGATGGTGAGCATACGTTCCTGTCGCCTGTGATTGCTCCTGTGGAGCGTGGCGTCTATCGTCTGCTTCGCATCGACGCGGCAGAACAGATGGGGTGTAGGCGCTATCTGGCGAGCGTGCTGGTCTTTTCGGGGATCGGCCTCGTGACTCTTGTGGCACTCCAGGCGCTTCAGTCCTTCTTGCCAGGCAATCCCCAGCACCTGCCGGGTGTGTCATGGGACCTGTCGTTCAATACGGCTGCTTCCTTCATAACCAACACCAACTGGCAGTCCTACTCCGGTGAGACCACCCTGTCCTACCTTGTGCAGTTCATGGGTCTCACTGTGCAGAACTTCGTTTCCGCTGGCACCGGTATCGCGGTCATGTTCGCGCTGATCCGCGGCTTCCGTCAGGTCAAGGAGCAGGGTCTGGGTTCCTTCTGGGTCGACCTCACCCGCACCGTCCTGTATGTGCTCATTCCGCTGAACCTCGTGTTCGGCATCTGCCTGGCTGCCGGTGGCGTCATCTCCAACTTCCAGCCGGCTCAGAAGGCTGAGCTCGTAGAACCCGTCGCTGTTCAGCCTAATGCAGACGGCGGCTGGAGCGTCATCGACGGCGCCCAGATCGAGGGCGACACGGTCAAGGTCGACGGCAAGGTTGTCGAGGGCGCGCGCGTGGTCACCGAGCAGTTCCTGCCCCAGGGTCCCGCGGCTCCTCAGGTCGCCATCAAGCAGTCCGGCACCAACGGCGGCGGCTTCTTCGGCGTGAACTCCGCCCATCCGTATGAGAACCCCAGTGCCTTCACCAACATCATCGAGATGACCAGCCTGCTGCTGATCCCGGCCGCCTGTTGCTTCGCCTTCGGTATCGGCGTCAAGAACACCAAGCAGGGCAAGGCCATCTTTGCCGCCATGTTCATCCTGCTGGTGATCTTCACCGGCATCATCGCCGTCAACGAGCATGCGGGCACCCCGCAGCTGGCCGATGGCGGAGCGGTCAATATCGAGATGACCGACGGCCAGGCCGGCGGCAACATGGAGGGCAAGGAGAGCCGTTTCGGTATCGCCTCCTCTTCTACCTGGTCTGCTTTCACGACGGCTGCTTCCAACGGCTCGGTTAACTCCATGCACGACTCCTACACCCCGCTGGGCGGTTTTGTCCAGATGCTCCAGATTGCTCTGGGCGAGGTCGTCTTCGGCGGCGTGGGCTGCGGCCTGTACGGCATGATCGGCTTCGCCATCCTCACAGTGTTCATCGCCGGCCTCATGGTCGGACGCACGCCTGAGTTCCTGGGCAAGAAGATCGAGCCGGGCGAGATGCGCTGGGCAGTTGTCCTGTGCTTGGCAACTCCGTTTGCCATTCTGGTGTGCTCGGCCATCGCCTGCATGGTGCCCGGTCTTGCCGACCAGCTCAACAATGGTGGCGCGCACGGCTTCTCCGAGGCGCTGTATGCCTTCACCTCATGCGGCGGCAACAACGGCTCGGCGTTTGCAGGCATGAACTGCAACATTCCCTGGATCAACGTCATGCTCGGCCTCGAGATGCTGTTCGCCCGCTTCATGCCCATCATCGGTACGCTGGCTATCGCCGGCTCGCTGGCCAAGAAGGGTAAGGTCGCCGAGAGCGCCGGTACCTTGTCTACCACCAACGGCATGTTCGTATTCCTGCTCGTGTTCATCGTTCTGCTGATCGGTGCCCTGAGCTTCTTCCCGGCCCTGGCGCTTGGCCCCGTTGCCGAGTTCTTCCAGATGATTGCGTAAAGGAGGGTGCAGATTTATGACTATGCAAAAAGACATGATGGGCCGCGCGGTCCGCGACTCGTTTGCCAAGCTGGATCCTCGCGTCCAGATTCAAAACCCGGTCATGTTCCTGGTGTGGCTTTCCGCCGTCATGACCTCCGTCCTGGCCGTCGCTTCCATTTTCGGTGTGCAGGACGCGGGTGTGCCCACCTACTATGTGGTCGCCATTGCGGTCATCCTGTGGCTTACCGACCTGTTCTCGAACTTCGCCGAGGCGCTTGCCGAGGGCCGCGGTAAGGCCCAGGCCGATTCCCTGCGTGCGGCCAAGAAGGATGTCGAGGCCCATCGCATCGAGTCCGTTGAGGACAAGGAGCACTTCACCGTCGTTCCCGGCACCGAGCTCGCGCGCGGCGACCTGGTGATCGTACGCGCCGGCGAGCAGATTCCCGGCGACGGCGACGTCATCGAGGGCGCTGCCTCCGTTGACGAGTCCGCCATCACCGGCGAGTCCGCCCCCGTGGTCCGCGAGGCCGGCGGCGACCGCTCTGCCGTTACCGGCGGTACCACGGTGCTGTCCGACTGGATCATCGTCAAGATCTCCAGTGAGCCCGGCCAGAGCTTCCTGGACAAGATGATCGCGATGGTTGAGGGTGCCGCGCGCAAGAAGACCCCTAACGAGATCGCTCTGGAGATCTTCCTGGTGGCCCTCTCCATCGTCTTTATCCTGGTCACGCTGGCCCTGTATTGTTACTCCTGCTTCTCGGTCGGTCTTAACGACATGGACAACCCCACGGCCGTAACCACGCTCGTGGCGCTGCTCGTGTGCCTGGCTCCTACTACCATCGGCGCCCTTCTTTCCGCCATCGGCATCGCCGGCATGAGCCGTCTGAACGAGGCCAACGTGCTGGCCATGTCCGGCCGCGCCATCGAGGCCGCCGGCGACGTCGACATCCTCATGCTCGACAAGACCGGCACCATCACCTTGGGTAACCGCCAAGCCGCCGAGTTCATCCCGGTCGACGGCGTCGATCCCGCGGAGCTGGCCGATGCCGCCCAGCTTTCCTCGCTGGCCGACGAGACCCCCGAGGGCCGCTCCATCGTCGTCCTCGCCAAGGAGCAGTTCGGTCTGCGCGGCCGCACACTCGAGGATAAGGGTATGGAGTTTATCCCGTTCACCGCGGCAACGCGTATGTCCGGCGTGAACTACGAGGGCAATGAGATCCGCAAAGGCGCTGCCGATTCCGTGCGCACCTATGTGGAGGCAGCCGGCGGCGTGTTCTCAAAGGAGTGCGACGAGGCCGTCGAACGCATCGCCAAGGCCGGCGGCACCCCGCTGGTCGTGACAAAGAACTGCCGCGTGCTGGGCGTTGTGTACCTCAAGGACATCATCAAGTCCGGCGTTAAGGAGAAGTTCGCCGACCTGCGCAAGATGGGCATCAAGACCATCATGGTGACGGGCGACAACCCGCTCACCGCCGCGGCAATCGCCGCCGAGGCCGGCGTTGACGACTTCCTGGCCGAGGCCACCCCTGAAGGCAAGCTCGAGAAGATCCGCGAGTTCCAGCGTGAGGGGCACCTGGTCGCCATGACCGGCGACGGCACCAACGACGCGCCCGCTCTGGCCCAGGCCGACGTCGCCGTGGCCATGAACACGGGCACCCAGGCTGCCAAGGAGGCCGGCAACATGGTCGACCTCGACTCCAGCCCCACCAAGCTCATCGAGGTCGTGCGTATCGGCAAGCAGCTGCTCATGACCCGCGGTTCGCTCACGACCTTCTCGGTGGCCAACGACATGGCGAAGTACTTCGCTATCATCCCGGCCCTGTTCTCGCCGATCTACCCCGGGTTGGACGCCCTCAACATCCTCGGTCTGGCAAGCCCGCTGTCCGCGGTTCTTTCGGCCATCATCTATAACGCGCTCGTTATCGTCGCGCTGATCCCGGCCGCGCTGAAGGGCGTTAAGTACCGCGAGGTCCCGTCCGGACAGCTGCTGACCCACAACCTGCTCGTGTGGGGTCTGGGCGGCATCGTTGCCCCGTTCGTATTCATCAAGCTCATCGACATGCTGCTCGCGTTCTGCGGCATTATGTAAGTGGAGGTTTGTATGTTCAAAGGTGTTGCATCGCGCGCACTGGGCGTGTTCGCGCTGTTTACCGTTGTCTGCGGCCTGGGCTATACGCTTGTCGTGACCGGCATTGCCCAGGTTGCGTTCCCGTATCAGGCGAACGGTTCGCTCATTACGGTCGACGGCAAGGTTGTGGGTTCCGAGCTCATCGGCCAGAACTTCGAGGATGAGGACCACATGTGGGGCCGCATCCAGAACGTGTCAATTTTCGAAGGCGAAGATGGCGAGCTCATGGCGTATGGTGCCCCATCCAACCTGTCCCCGGCGAGTGAGGAGTATCGGCAGCTTGTGGATGCGCGCGTGAAGAAGATCCGCGCCGCCAACCCCGATGCCGATATGGACGCTGTGCCCGTCGACCTGGTGACGTGTTCCGGCTCAGGGCTCGACCCCGAGATCTCTCCCGATGCCGCCGAGTACCAGGTCCCGCGCCTTGCCAAGGCCACGGGCAAAAGTGAGGACGAGGTGCGCGACATCATTGCCGCGTGCACCAAGGGCCGTTTCCTCGGCGTGTTCGGCGAGCCCACGGTCAACGTGCTCAAGGTGAACCTTATGCTGGACGGCGCGCTGTAGGTGAGGGAGTGGCGGATGAGGGCATGACTGACTATCTGAGCCCTCAAGTCCACCCCGCCCATCAGTTGCGGTGAAATACGGACTGTTTTGGCTGGCAAAAGTCTCATCTACTCCGTATTCCACCGCAACTTTTTGTGGGGATTGGATTAAAGGCGGGGGAGTGCGAGCGGGTACGGACGCGGCGGTTGCTGATACGATAAGTACGTTAGCAACTGCCGCCGAGCGGCTCAAACGAAAGGAAGCCTGTATGGAGTCCTCTGCCTACCCGATGCTCTTTAGCCCGATCAAGGTCGGTACAACCGAGGTCAAGAACCGCGTCTTTATGCCGCCGGTGTCCACCAACCTGGCCGATCATGGCTATGTGACCGACGACTTGGTCGATCATTACCGTGCCCGCGCCAAGGGCGGCGTGGGCCTGATCATCACCGAAGTCGTGACGGTCGAGCCCACCTATACCTATCTGCCGGGTGACATGTGCTGCTACGACGACACGTTTATTCCTGGCTGGGAAAAGCTCGCCGCGGCCGTCCACGAGTACGGTTGCAAAATCATGCCGCAGCTCTTCCACCCCGCCTACATGGCCTTTAACATTCCGGGCACGCCGCGCCTGATCGCTCCGTCCTTTGTGGGCCCATCCTATGCCCGCGAGGCGCCGCGCCCCATCACGGTCGATGAGATCCACGAGCTCACGCATCAGTTTGGCGACGCGGCCGTGCGCATGCAGAAGGCCGGTGTCGATGGCGTCGAGGTCCATGCGGCACACGCCCACGGTATGCTCGGCGGCTTTTTGACCCCGCTCTACAACAAGCGTACCGATGAGTACGGCGGCTCGCTCGACGCCCGCATGCGCTTTTTGCTCGAGGTCATCGCCGAGATTCGCGAGCGCTGCGGCAAGGACTTTATCATCGACGTCCGCATCTCGGGCGATGAGTACACCGATGGCGGCCTGACCCTCAACGACATGATCTACGTCTCGCGTCGCCTGGAGAAGGCCGGCGTCGACATGATTCACGTGTCGGGCGGCACCACCATCAAGCGCGGCTCCGCGATTCCCGCCGCCGGTACGCAGCAGGCCTCGCATGCCGCCTGCTCGCGCGAGATTAAAAAGCACGTCAACATTCCCGTCGCCACCGTCGGCCGCATCAACGAGGCCTGGATTGCCGAGGAGCTGATCGAGGACGGTGCTGCCGACATCTGCATGATGGGCCGCGCCAATCTGTGCGATGCCGAGTTCTGCAACAAGGCCGCTGCCGGCAACGCCGACGACATCCGCCCCTGCATTGGCTGCCTGCGCTGCCTGAACGGCATTATGTTTGGCAAGCGCATCTCCTGCACCGTCAACCCCGATGTTGAGCGCGACGAGGCCGGCTACGAGCCTGCCGCCGAGGCCAAGAACGTACTGGTTGTGGGCGCCGGTCCTGCGGGCATGGAGGCAGCCTACATTGCCGCCAAGCGCGGCCACAACGTGGTGCTCGTGGACAAGCAGGACGAACCGGGCGGCGAGATGCGCATCGCGGCCGTTCCGCCGGCAAAGCAGGAACTCACCCGCGTGATCAAGTATCAGTACCGTCGTCTGGCCGAGGCGGGCGTGAAGTGCATATTTGGCACCGAGCTTACTGCCGAGGACATTCAGCGTGACTACGCGGGCTACGAGGTTGTCCTGGCTTATGGCGCCGAGCCCATCGCTCCGGCTTTCATGCAGGGCTTTAAGCAGGTTATGACGGCTGACGACCTACTGGGTGGCAAGGCTTTCCCGGGCAAGAAGATCGTCATCGTGGGCGGCGGCACCGTCGGTTGCGAGACGGCAGATTACCTGGCCCCGCTGGTCAACGACCTGTCGCCGGCCAATCGCGATGTCACCGTTATCGAGATGACCAAGACGCTCGCCGCCAACGAGGGCGGCGCCGGTCGCGCGGTGCTCATCACGCGCATGCTCTCAAAGGGCGTCCACGTGCTGACCGAGGCCAAGGTGACTGAGATTACCGAGGACGCCATCAGCTACGAGAAGGATGGCGAGGTCCACACCATCGCCGATGCCGATACGCTGGTGCTTGCCATGGGCTATCGTCCCAATACCAAGTTGGCCGACGACCTTGCCGCTGCCGGTGTTGCCACCCACGTGTTGGGTGACGCCAACAAGTGCGGCGACATTCGCGACGCCATCGGCGACGGCTACAAGGTTGCCTGCGAACTCTAGTCAACCCCTTTGCACCAATCGATTGCAAAAAGCGGCGGCTGCCCTGTGTGTTGGGCAGCCGCCGCCTGCGTTCGACGGGAAGGCGCAGATAGTCCGATTAGGGCCCAGGAGCTCCTTGACCTTGGCGATGATGGCCTCGTCGGTGGCGTTGGCAAAGAAGTGCTCCTGGAGCGGTTTTCATCTTGCAGGGCAGTTGTCGTTTCTACAGTTCAACTTCCAGTTCGGCTTTGTGTTCGTAGAGGTAGTCGCGCATGTAGGGGATGGCAAATGAGACCTTGCCGTACGAAGGAGCCTCGATAATCGATTCTCTTAACAGGCGGCTGCGGACGGAGCTCACCTGTTGAGGCGTTTTGTTTAGGGCATCGGCAACCATGCTGGTCGAGCTCGTCTGCCCCAAAGACGCCATGCTCAGCAGATAAGCGATGCACGTGGGCGGAATGCGCTGCAGCGCGGGCTCAATCACCATGGCGCAGAAGCGTTCGCGTGCCGTTGCAATGCCACGCTCGGCTTCTTCTTCTCCAATAATCGCTGTGTGCGCGCGTCTTGCCAACTGCCATGCGTAGTATCCAACGAGTTGGATCATGAAAGGATAGCCTTGCGTTGCCTCGGCAAGTTGGCCGGCAATACCTGGCTGCAACTCCATGCCAGACGCTTCAATGGTTTCCTCGAGGGAGTACGACACTTCGGTTACTGCCACAGCCTTCAGATCAAAGGGGAGGGCACGGCGCAAAAACGTAAGTGTCTTTCCGTTGATGATGCTTTCAATCATCGAAGGCAGCCCAGCAAAAACAAAGGCGATATCAAGGTCTTCGCCGATAACCTGCTGAATCGCAATGGAGAGCGTTCGGACCTCATCGAGCTCTGCGTCTTGAACCTCGTCGAGAGTGATGAGCAGGCCATTTCCATTCTTGGATATTGTCTGTCTCATGGCGTCGCGTAGCGATGGGCCGATTCGCTCAATATCTATGCTGCCGATGGATATGCCAGCTACGGTGGGCTCAAATCTGGCGTGTTTGGCCTGGAATTTGGGCTGCAGCTGTTCGAGAATGCGCTGGCAAAGTCCCTCGGTTGCGACCTCTTTTATGACCGTCCAGCCACGGCTTTGCGCCAAACGTGAGCACTCGTCAAGGAGGACCGTCTTGCCCGTTCCACGGACGCCGGCTATGCGCATTAGGCGCCCAGGGGCACCAGGCCCGTTGGTGAGGCCTTCACTGAATTCTTCAAGTACATCTTCGCGGCCGATAATCGTGGGAGGTGTTTTACCTGCTGTGGGCTTAAAAGGGTTTGTTTGCATGTGAGCCACCTTTGCTCAAGATATAGCAAGATATAGCAAAGTATAGCAAAGTATAGTGAGATATAGCAACGTATAGCGCTGTTTGCGGGTTCTTACGGTGGTGCTATTTCCCGAATGCCGCGCGCACAAAGCGCTGGGCGAACAGCTTATTAGCGATGTTGATGACATGGTCCAAGAACAGCGCCGAGATGGCGGTGGTCACGCCAAAGCCGCCTAGGTTGTGCATGAGCGCGAGCGACAGAACGAGAGACACGGCGACATGCGAGCAGTCGAACACGACTTTTACGTCGCCAAAGCGGCGTTTAATCTTTTCGGCAATGACCTGCACCAGGCCGTCGGGCGCGTTGGGGACAACGCCCATGTTGACGACGAGACTTACGCCAAATGCAGTGACAGCGAGGGAGAGCAGCATGGTCTCAACCTGTATGGGGAGTGCTGCGGGATGCAGCGGGTTGACCGCCATGAAGAAGTCGGTGAAGCCGCCGATGAGCGTTGAGAAGCACAGCTCGAGCAGGATGCGCGGCTGGAACTCGCGTCGCAAGATAGTGAATTGTGCCACGATGTAGGCGACATAGGTAGCAGTGATCCAAAAGCCGAGCGTCTTGCCCGTGAGCATGGATAGGGTTGTGGCAAAGCACGTGAGCGTGGCGACGCCCAGGCCGGATGCCGTCTGGAGACTCATGCCGAGTGCCAGTACTGCAACGCCCGCCAGATACATCAGCATCCTGATGACGGTATGGAACCAATCGATCTTCTCGCCATTCATGATGATGAGCGGTCGCATGTTGCTACCCGTTCTTTCGGTTGTGTGAAAAAACTGACCCGGACCGGCAAAAGAGGATTATCGGAGGCACTGCTGTTAAAGCAGAAAAGCCGGCCCCACGGTCAGTTGTCTAGGAAGTGTCTCGCTGTGCCGGAATGGGACTGAAGAGCCAGCGAGACGGGAGGAAAGCAAATGACATTGCGTGGGCAATAGGATGCCAAGATGGTAGGGTGCGTCTTAGCATCCTATTGCTCACGCTCGATGAAATCGGTTTCGTTTGAGCCTTAGTATACGCACGGGATTCTATTTGCAAAGAGAAAAACAATAAAAAGTGAACGTTCACCTAATCGTAACAACTCGTTGGCTGTAGTTACGGTGGAATAGTTCCTGTTTTTGCTGCTGAAGGCCTTGAGCAGGAACTATTCCACCGCAACTTATGAGGGGGCGGGGGATGCGATAGTATTGCATGGTGGTATTCGACTAACCGAGGACTTATCCGAGGGCTTTATGGAACAGCACCAGCATTATCAGAGCCTGCAAGACCAGGCGTACAACGCATTGCGGTCCAAGATTATCTATGCCGAGCTCAAACCCGGCACGCGTCTTTCGGCGATTGGTCTGGAAAAGGAGACGGGAATCGGGCGCACGCCCATTCGCGAGTCCTTTGTGCGCCTGCGTGAGCAGGAGCTGGTGGAAACGCGCCCCAAAAGCGGCACCTACGTCTCTAAGATCAGCATGGAACACGCCGAAAACGCCTGCTTCTTGCGCGAGAAACTCGAGAGAAGCGTGCTTATTAAATGCTGTTCGGCCGCCATGCCCGAGCAAAAGCAGCGGCTCGAGCAGATTCTTGCCGAGTCCGAGTCGCTCGATCATAGCGAAACGCGTCGCTTTTTCGATCTGGACAACCTGTTCCATGAGACGTGTTTTGAGATTGCCGGTCGCCACATGTTGTGGGATTGGATGAAGAGCGTCAACACGCATTTTGAGCGATACAACTGGTTGCGTATGGTGTCGCAGGATCTGGATTGGGAGCCGATTCGTCGGCAGCATCGCCGGATTCTCGAGGCCATTAAGAGGGGCGATACCGACACGGCGAGTTATCTGGCAGAGACGCACCTGCATCTGATGCCCGAGGAGCAGGGCCCGGTTATCGCCTTACATCCCGACTATTTTGAGCTGTCCAAAGACTCGGCCATCTAACTCGTTCCCTTCATTGGTTGCGGTGAAATAGGGATTGTTTTGCGGCCTAGGTGGCGCAAACAGCCCCTATTTCACCGCAACTGCGTTGGGGTGTGACCGGGGCACAAAGATGCGGTGCCGCTTGGAGGAAAAGACCGGAAGCAAAGGTCCATTCCTCCAGACGGCGCCGCAGCTGTTTTGATGGCTCGGCTTTTACCGAAGTGGCTCAGTTGAGCGCGACTGCCAGCCGATTATACAAAGCGGCTCGGGGGCGTGTCGCTTCCGTCACGTTCTATCAGCATACAAGACGGTTTTGGTTCTTGTTCGTGACGGAAACGGCGCGCTTCCGAGCCGCTTTAAAAGAAAGGGGGCGAGGTCTAGGGCACGCCCCCTTTCACGATAGAGAGCTAAACCTAGCCGCGGACCTTCTTGACGACGTCCATGGCCTCGCGGGCGATCTGCTCGACCTTGGAGAAGTCGCCGTCGGCAAACAGGGCCGGCTTGACCATCCAGGTGCCACCGCAGGCGATGATGGCGGAGGAGCTCAGGTACTCCTCGACGTTGGCGGTGCTCACGCCGCCGGTAGGCATAAAGCGGTGACCGACAAACGGAGCGGCGAGGGCCTTGATGGTGTTCAGGCCGCCATACTGGGACGCGGGGAAGAACTTGGTGACCTTGAGGCCCAGGTTCTCGGCTGCGGTGACCTCGGAGGGGGTCACGGTGCCGGGAAGGACGGGCAGCTCGATGTCGATGCAATGCTTCACGACGTCCTCGTTGTAACCCGGGGAGACGATGAACTTGGCACCGGCGGCGCGGGCCTGCTCAACCTGCTCGACGGTCAGGACAGTGCCGGCGCCAACGCACATCTCGGGCTCGGCCTCGGCCATAGCGGCGATGCACTCGGCGGCGCAGGCGGTGCGGAAGGTGACCTCGGCGGACTTCATGCCAGCTGCCATAAGAGCGTGGGCGAGCGGGGCGGCGTCCTCGACCTTGTCGAGCACAACGACCGGCACGATGCCCAGGGACTCAAGCGTGGTGTAGAACTGATCGAACATGATGTTCCTTTCGATGTGTGGCGCGCATGGGCGCGTGATTACCAAATGTGCTGGTCAGGAGCCGATTTTGGATTGGTTATCGGAGGCACCGCTTGGGGTTCAAGCAATTCCAAAACCGGCTGCTCGACCAGTCATGTAGGGAATGCCAGGCAAAACCGGAATGGGACTGGTGGTTTTGCCCGGCCGAAGGAATCGGGGAGCGGGCCGCAGGGGTATGGGATTGGAAAGCTGCGGCCCGCGGAATGGAGACGGACTAGCGCGCGACGCGGGTGCCACCGTCGGCGGCTGATGCCACGGCTGCGATCTCGTCTGCGGTCACCAAGTTGGAATCGCCCTTGATGGTGAGCTTGAGGATCGACGCTGCAATCGCGTAGTTGACGGCGTCCTGCGGGTCAAAGTCGTTGATGAGAGCATGGACGAGGCCGGCGTTGAAAGCGTCGCCGGCGGCAACGCCCTCGAGCACGTGCACGTCGTGAGCAGGGGAGAACCAGTGCTCGCCGCTCTCGGCGTCAAAGAGCATGCCCATCCAGATGGAGCGCTCGACGCAGGAGATGTTGCGGACGACCGAGGCGACCTTCTTGCAGCCGTACTCGGCGCAGATCTGACGGGCCATCTCGACGTAGGTGTCACGCTCCTCGATGCCGTGGGCAAGGGAGCCGGAGACGCAGGTCATGCCAAGGCCGGCAGGCGCATCCTCGTCGTTGGCGATGCAGATGTCGACGAGCGGCAGGAGTTCCTTCATGGTGGCCTGCGACTTCTCGGGCGACCACATCTTGCCGCGATAATTCACGTCGCACACGGTCGTGATGCCCTTGGCACGGCAGGCGGTGAGGGCATCCTTGCAGGCGGCAGCCATCTCATCGGAGACGGCGGGGGTCACGCCGGAGAAATAGAAGACATCGATGCCCTTGAGGATCTCGTCCCAGTTAAAGACGTCGCGCTTGGCCATGTTGATGGCAGAGTACTTGCGGTCGTAGACGCAACCGTTGCCGCGCTGCGAGGCACCGACCTCAAACACATAGGAGCCAAGGCGGTCGCCCTGACGCACGACGCGCGTGGTGTCGACGTCGTAGGCCTTCAGCGAACGCAGGGCGCACTCGCCCAGACGGTTGGCCGGGACAACGGAGACGTAAGCGGCCTTGTCGCCCTGGTAGGCCAGGGAAAGCGCAGTGTTGGCCTCGGCGCCGCCGTAGCGGACGTCAAACTCGGTTGCCTGCTCAATACGCAGGTGGTCTTTGGGTGAGAGTCTCATCATGATCTCGCCGAAGGTAAGAACCGTTTTACCCATGGTTGCGCAGCTCCTTTTACTCGTGCGTACACCTTTGATATGGCGTTGGCACGCAGGTGCCAAGACGGTAGGGTGCGTCTTTGCACCTGCGTGCCAACGCTCGCCGAAATCGGTTTACGAAATCGGTTTCGTTTCGAGTTGTAGTATACTCAACTACAGCGTTTTGCAACCGAGATTTTTAAAAAAATGCCTAAAATGGCTCAGACCGCCGACAATTGGGAAACGGGGTGCGTTATGGCGCAGATGAGAATCAAGGACATTGCCGCCGAGGCTGGCGTGAGTCCGGCCACGGTCTCGCGCTATCTCAACAACCGCCCCGGGCAAATGACCGAGGAAACCCGTGCCCGTATTGCCGAGGTCATCGAGCGCACCGGCTATCGCCCGCGTGCCGCCGCGCGCAATCTGCGCAGCTCGCGCACCAACCTCATCGGTGTGATCCTGGCCGACATCGCCAACCCGTTCTCCAGCGCCATGCTCGAAGGACTTTCCGTCAGCGCCGCCGCGCGCGGCTGCTCGCTCATGACGGCCATTAGCGGCAACGACCCCGTAAAGGAAGCAGAGTCGCTCACCAGACTTATCGATGCCGGTGTGGACGGTCTGGTCGTCAACACCTGCGGAGGCAATGACGAGGCGATCGCCGCGGCAGCGGGACGCCTGCCCGTCGTGTTGCTCGACCGCGACGTTGCCAACGGCGGTGTCGATCTGGTGACATCTAACAACCGTGAGCTGGTCGCCGGCTTGGTAGACGAGCTCGCCGCCGTTGGCAGCGAGCGCCTGTGCCTGCTCACCGAGGCAAGCGACGACAGCCCCGTGCGTCGCGAGCGTGCCGAGGCCTTTGCCGACGAACTTTCGCGACGCGGCCTTGCGGGTGAGGTCGTCACTCTGGCCGACGGTGGCGCCTCGGGCGTCGGCCGCTTGGACGAGACCATCCGCGGCTATGCAGGCAAAAAGCTCGGCCTCATTGCTGTCAACGGCCTGGTTTTCCTGCGTCTGACCGAGGCGCTGGCGCAGCTTGGTCCCTCGCTGCCGGCGGGGCTCAAAATCGCGACGTTTGACGACTACCCCTGGAACCATGTGCTCTTTGGCGGCGTGACCACGGCCGCGCAAGACACCCTTACAATCGCCGAGCGCGTGGTCGAGCGCCTCTCCGAGCGCATCGACGTTGTTACCACTACAGTGGGCGAGGCCGCAAAGCTGGCGCCCAAACGCATCGAGATCCCCGGCCACATCGAACACCGCGCATCGACCTCGCGCTAGCCGCTCGTTCGCAACTGCCTGTTCGCACACGTTTTTTGAGCGCTTGATACGCTTTAACCCTGCGGAAACATTTTTCTGCGATAGTATCTGCGATATAGACCAGTCGAAACCCGCCCGAAAGAAAGGGGAGCGACATGAACCAGCAGAACATCGATTACGTACTCCGCTCCGTAGAGCAGCGTGATATCCGCTTTGTGCGTCTGTGGTTTGTCGACATTCTCGGCCGCCTCAAGAACTTTGCCATTAGCCCCGAGGACCTCGAGGTCGCTTTTGAGGAGGGTATTGGCTTTGACGGCTCCGCCATCGAGGGCTTTGCCACGCCCGAGGAAGCCGACATGCTGGCGTTTCCCGATGCTTCGACCTTCCAGATTCTGCCGTGGCGTCCGAGCCACAACGGCGTTGCCCGCGTGTTCTGCGACGTGTGCACTCCCGATCGCAAGCCGTTTGCCGGCGACCCGCGCGATGCCCTGCGCCGCATGTTCTATAAGGCCGAGAAGGCTGGCTATCTGCTCAACGTGGGTGCCGAGCTGGAGTATTACTACTTCCCCGACGAGCACACGCCCGAGCCGCTCGACAACGTGGGCTACTTCGATCTTTCGGTGAGCGATGCCGCCCGCGACCTGCGCCGCAACACGGTCCTCACGCTCGAGAAGATGTCCGTGCCCGTGGAGTACACCTTCCATGCCGCCGGCCGCTCGCAGCACGGCATGAGCCTGCGCCACGCCGAGGCCCTGAGCATGTCCGACGCCATCACCACGGCCAAACTCATCATTAAGCAGCAGGCCTACGAGAGCGGTTGCCACGCATCCTTTATGCCCAAGCCGTTGGCAGGCGAGGACGGCAGCGCCATGTTCCTGTGCCAGTCGCTATTCGACCACGACGGCAACAACGTCTTTTGGGGCGAGGACGACGAGAAGTACCATCTCTCCGATATCGCCAAGCACTACATGGCCGGCATCCTGGCGCACGCGCGCGAGATCAGCGCCATCACCAACCCCACGGTCAACTCGTACAAGCGCATCACCACGGGCGGCGACTCCGTGCCGCAGTACGCCACGTGGGGCCTGCGCAACCGCGCGAGCATGGTTCGCATCCCGGTCTACAAGCCCGGCAAGCAGCTGTCCACGCGCATCGAGCTTCGTAGCCCCGACCCCATGGCCAACCCGTACCTGGTCAACGCCGTCACGTTGGCGGCTGGTCTGGACGGCATCGAGCGCAAGCTGGAGCTCCCGCCCGAGGCCACGGCCGAGACGCTCAAGCTCACCGATCGTCAGATGCTCGAGGCCGGCTACACGCCGCTGCCGCGTTCGCTCAAAGAGGCGCTCGACGTGTTTGAGGACTCGCAGTTTATGAAGGATGCCCTCGGCGAGCACATCCACAGCTTCTTCCTCAAAAAGAAGCGCGACGAGTGGCATAAGTTTGAGTCCACGATCACCGAGTGGGAGATCAAGCACTACCTGGCGAACTCCTAATCGCGCTGGCTTGTTCCAGTACGATTGAGCTCATTTCTTTGGAGGCCGATATGTCCGAAAAGAGTGCCCTGTTCATGGCGCGCACGACGCGCTTCCACGAGTTTGCCCGCAGTTTGACGACCACCCTGGGTGTCGAGGTGAGCCTGGCCACGCCCGATTCGCCGACTGCGGCGCACGACTTTGACCTGCTGATCCTCGATTCCGACGGCATCCGCAGCGACCGCATCGATCAGATTGCCAAGTGGCTTGACGATCGCGGCGGCGTCCCCATGTTGGTGATTGTCGACGACGAGGCGCTCGGCACCCTGCGCCTGCCCAATCACGCGCATGCCGACTTTGTGTGCCCCACGGCGACGCCCAACGAGCTCAAGGCTCGCGCGCAGCGCTTGATGGGCGAGGAGGAGACCGTCACCGCCGACGATGTGCTCAACATCGATAATCTCGAGATCAACCTGGCTACCTACCAGGTAACGCTCGATAACGAGCCTATTGACCTGACGCTGATGGAGTACTCGCTGCTGAGCTTTTTGGCGACGCATCCCAACCGTGCCTACAGCCGCGAGGTGCTGCTGCACCGCGTGTGGGGCTTTGAGTACTGCGGCGGCACGCGCACCGTCGACGTGCACATCCGACGCATCCGCTCCAAGGTGGGCCCGCAGATCGCGGCGCACATCACCACCGTCCGCGGCGTGGGCTATCTGTTTAAGGACTAGATTTCCACCACAAAGGGGACAGGCACCTTTGTGGTGGTTTTGCCGCAGGTGCGGGTTCCTTTCGGGCCTGCAGCAGAACTTAAGCCTTCCTAAAAGATTGCGTTCTCATACACGTTCGCCCGCATATTGGGGTACAACTCAACGTGAACAATGATGGTCCGCCACATGTTTGGCGGGCCTTTGGTTATTTGACGAAAGGATCGCAGCCATGAGCGAGAACGATTCCCAGCGTCCCCAGGATGCGGGCAACACTGGCGAGACCCAGCAGCAGCCGCGTGTGCAGGTGGAGTCGACGCCTGCCGGTAGCAACATTCCCTACGTGCAAGCTTACGACACGCAGACCGGCAAGCCGCTGGGCGGCCAACAGGTCGTGAACAAGCACACGGTGGTCAAGACCAAGACCAAAAAGCTGCCGATTTTCATTACGGCGCTCGCCGGCTGCGCCTGCGGCGCCCTGTTGGTCATCGCGCTCATTATGAGCGGCACGCTCGATATCGGTGGCGGCAAGAATGCCGTGACGGCGGGTGCTTCGGGCTCATCGACGCAAAAGATTACGATTGATTCCGAGGACACCACGTTGGCCGAGGCCGTTTCTGCCAAGGCCCTGCCCTCCGTCGTTTCCATCACCGCCACTTCGAGCGGCAGCCAGAATGGCTCGCTTTCGCAGTCTGCTGATGAGTCGGATAGCTCGGGCAGCGTCGGTTCGGGCGTAGTGCTCGATACCGAGGGCCACATCCTCACCAACAACCACGTGGTCGACGGCTACGACCAGTACGTGGTCACCATGGACGACGGCACCACCTACGAGGCCGAGTTCGTGGGCAACGATGCCTCGAGCGACCTGGCCGTCATCAAGCTCAAGGACGCCGACGCCTCCAAGCTCACGCCGATCGAGATCGGTGATTCCTCCAAGCTCAACGTGGGCGAGTGGGTCATGGCAATCGGTTCGCCGTTCGGTAACGAACAGTCTGTCTCCACGGGTATTGTGTCGGCGCTGTATCGCTCCACGGCCATGAGCTCTACCAGCGGTAACACCATCTATGCCAACATGATTCAGACCGATGCCGCCATCAACCCAGGCAACTCCGGCGGCGCGCTCGTCAACGACAATGGCGAGCTCGTGGGTATCAACTCGCTCATCGAGAGCTATTCGGGCTCCAACTCGGGCGTGGGTTTTGCCATTCCGGTCAACTATGCCAAGAACATTGCCGACCAGATCATCGACGGCAAGACGCCGGTGCATCCGTACATGGGCGCCACGCTTTCGAGCGTCAACGCGCTCAACGCCCGTACCAACAAGCTGAGCACCGATAGTGGTGCGTACGTGGCGAGCGTCGTCGAGGACGGTCCCGCCGCCAAGGCTGGCATCCAAGAGGGCGATGTCATTACCAAGCTGGGCGACGATGAGATTACGAGCGCCGATGGCCTGATCATCGCGCTGCGCAGCCACGAGGTGGGCGAGAAGGTCGAGATCACGCTCGTGCGCGGCAAGGAAGAGAAGAAGGTCACGGTTGAGTTGGGCTCTGACGAGGAGCTGCAGAGCCAGCAGCAGGACGACAGCGCGACTGACACCGGCAACGGCGGCATCACCGACGAGCAGTTGCGCCAGTACCTGGAGGAGCTGTTGGGCCAGCAGGGCCAGGGTCAAGGCTACGGTCAGGGTTTCTAACGATCCGTTTCGCACATATCGAGGCCAGAGGGGCTGTCCCATCAACGTGGGACAGCCCCTCTTTTCTTATTGATCCGTTGGGGACGGAGGAAAACGGATCATTTAGAGTTGATAAGAGCATGGTTGGATCGCGCGATCCACCCCGGTCTAGCGGCTGCCGATTCGGTGCGGTTTGAGACCGCTATTCGGCCCCGTTGCGACCGGTGGTACTCTTGTATCCGTTTGAAATCGAGCGAAGGAGTGCCGCTATGGAGCAATCGAGCCTGTTTGGTGACGGCGTGGACATCGATACCGAAACGCCCACGACCGCGGAAGCCACCGCACCGACCGACGCCCGTGCCCAGGCGGCAGCGCGCGCGGCCGAGCTGCGCCATGAGCTCGATTACCACGCCTATCGCTACTATATGCTCGATGCGCCTGAGATCACGGACGCCGCCTTTGACAAAATGCTCGTTGAGCTGCAGGAAATCGAGGCGACCTATCCCGACCTGGTGACGTCCGACAGCTATACCCAGCGCGTGGGCGGCTACGTGAGCGAGCAGTTTACGCCGGTCACGCACATGGCACGCATGTATTCCATGGACGATGCCATGGATCTGGATGAACTCGACGCATGGCTCCAGCGCGCCGAGGATGCGCTCGGTGCCGGCAGCGTCACCTATACCTGCGAGCTCAAGATCGACGGCCTGGGCGTGGCGCTTACCTATCAGAATGGCGCCTTCGCGCGCGCGGCCACGCGCGGCGACGGCACAACGGGCGAGGACGTGTCGCTCAACGTGCGCACCATCAAGGATGTGCCCATGCACCTGTCCGAGCTGGCGCTTGTCCACATGGGCGCCGACCGCGAGCGCACCATTGAGGTGCGCGGCGAGGTCTATATGCCCAAGGGCAGCTTTGTGCGCCTGAACGACGAGGCCGATGCCGAGGGCCGCGACCCCTTTGCCAACCCGCGCAACGCTGCCGCCGGCAGCCTACGTCAGAAGGATCCCAAGATCACGGCGCGCCGCGATCTTGCCACCTTTATCTATGCCATCGCCGATACCGACCCGCTGCACGTCCACAGCCAGCGCGAGTTTCTGGACTGGCTGCGTAGCGCCGGCTTTAGCGTCAACCCTAACGTTGCCCGTTGCGCCACGCCCGCCGAGGTCCACGAGTTCTGCGCCCAGGCGCTCGAACATCGCGGTGACCTGGACTACGACATCGACGGCGTGGTCGTAAAGGTTGACAGCTTTCAACAGCAGCTCGACCTGGGCTTTACCGCCCGCGCACCGCGCTGGGCCATTGCCTTTAAGTTCCCGCCCGAGGAAAAGCAGACCGTTCTGCGCGAGATTCGCATCCAGGTGGGCCGCACCGGTGTGCTCACGCCGGTCGCCGAGTTCGACCCGGTGACGGTTGCCGGCTCCACCATCGCGCGCGCCACGCTGCACAACATTGACGAGATCCGTCGCAAAAACGTGCGCGAGGGCGACACCATCATCGTGCACAAAGCAGGTGACGTAATCCCTGAGGTCGTGGGCCCGGTGCTCGACAAGCGCCCGACCGATTCGGTCGACTGGCACATGCCCGAGGTCTGCCCCGTGTGCGGTAGTCCCGTGGTCCACGAGGACGGCGAGGTGGCCTACCGCTGCGTCTCCATCGACTGCCCCGCGCAGCTCAAGGAGCGCCTGCTCCACTGGGTGAGCCGCGGCTGCATGGACGTCGACGGCCTGGGCGACGAGATTGTCGACAAGATGATCGCCGCCGGGCTGATTCACGATGTCGCTGACTTCTACCAGCTCACGGTTGACGACATCGCCGGGCTGGACACGGGGCGCACCTATGCTTGCTCAAACAGCAAAAAGGGCGTCAAGAAGGGCGATCCCATTCCGGTGGGCCTCAAGACGGCCGAAAAGATCATCGCCGAGCTCAACAAGTCCAAGAGTCAGCCGCTCGGTCGCGTGCTGTTTGCCCTGGGTATACGCCACGTGGGCAAGAGCGTGGGCGAGGTCATCGCTGAGCGATTCCTGTCGATTGACAAGCTCATTTTGGCGAGCGAAGAGGACATCGCCGAGTGCGAGGGCATCGGTCCCAAGATTGCGGCGAGCGTCAAGCAGTTCCTGGCCGTGCCCGAGAACCTTGCCGTGCTGGAACGTCTGCGCCAGGCGGGCCTTTCGCTCGAGGTCGACTTGGGCGCTGCGCACGCGCAAGCCGCAGCCGACGCTGGCGTGGCGGGCGAGCTCGCCGACGCACAGCCACTCGCGGGTCTGACCTTCGTGCTGACAGGCACGCTCGTCAACCGCACCCGCGACGAGGCGGGCGCGGCGCTCAAGGTGCTTGGTGCCAAGGTCTCGGGCAGTGTTTCAAAGAAGACGAGCTATCTGGTCGCCGGCCCCAAAGCGGGCTCCAAGCTCACCAAGGCCGAGCAGCTGGGTGTGCCCGTGCTGGACGAGGATGCACTCGAGCA
Organism: Collinsella sp.; assembly: GCA_018377855.1. Taxonomy (GTDB): domain Bacteria; phylum Actinomycetota; class Coriobacteriia; order Coriobacteriales; family Coriobacteriaceae; genus Collinsella. Next base: position 94,467 of record JAGZYM010000006.1, read on the forward strand.
GATCTTGGCTACTGGTGAGGTGCCCCAGGCTTAGGACATCGATAATCAAATTAGAAAACCTCCCGGAAAGGTTGATACTTTCCGGGAGGTTTTTATTTGGGCGTGGTGGCGGGCAGCATGATCTGCGTCATGTAGGTTGCTGAGGGTGACCCTGCGGAGCGGTGTCGTTCCGGAGCGATAGAAGATTCATACAAAGCAAAGGGGCCCCGCAGTGAGGTTCCACAACGGGGCTGCCCCATTGTGATGAGTTTTATACACTTTAACATTAACACTAACGTGTATACTTAGCAGTGAAGATATATGTTGAGAGGAGCAGTTATGGTTACCGTCGCGTTTTCGGAACTGCGCCAAAACCTTACGCAGGTGGCCGAAAAGGTTGCCAATGAGGGCGAGGAGGTTGTGGTCTTCAAGCGGAGCAAGCCGTTGTTCAAGATCGTGCCGCTCGACTATCAAAGCCCGGTTGCAGTGGAATATGACGCTGCCCAGGAGCGCGGGGGTGCAAAGCCGACGTGCGGCTCGGACAAGCCCAAGCGCGACGTGGGTACGATGTGGCATCCCAAGATCACCTGGAAGGAGATCCGTGAGATGCTCGCGGAGAATGAGGACTACCAGGAGTATCTCGATATCGTAGCCAAAATGCCAAAAGGAACGCCGCTCGATACGATGACGGTTGAAGATGAAAAGCGCGTCGCGAGGGAGCGCTACCTATGAGGGCATTTCTCGATACCAATTTTCTGCTCGATTGCGTGCTTCCGGGCCGGCCGGAGCACGCAGCGGCGCAAACGATCAAGGGGCTCGTCGACGTGGGGCTTATCGAGGGCGTTGTTTCGGCCTGCTCTCTCAAGGACGCGTACTACATTCTCACCAAACAGGCCGGCGAGGCGCGCGCCCGCGAGGTGGTGCGCGACTGCCTTAAGAGCTACTCGGTAGAGCCTCTCGACCAAGAAGCTTGTTTTACCTCCGCCTATTCCGATGAGCCGGACTTTGAGGACGGCTGTATCCGTGCGATGGCCGAGCGTGCCGGCGTGGACTTTATCATCACGCGTGACCGCGCCGCTTTTGTGCGCTCGACCATCAAGACCTTCTCGCCTGCAGAGTTCATCCGTGCGTTTCCGATTCCGGAGGAGTAAAACCGCCATATCGGGGATTGTCCCCGGCGTTTGGCGAGCTTGTTGGGAGGCTCCTGGTCCAGTGACTGTTACAAAAAACGGCTATAGCAAATTTGTTGTACTTCGATCTGAAGACTATGACTTCATGGTTCAGGAACAGGCTAAGGCTCGTCTGATGGCTCGTATAGCTGTGGCCGAGAAGGAGCGTGCTGCTGGCATGGCGCGTGATGCCTTTGAGGCTCTCGATGACCTTGAGGCAAAATATGGCCTATAACGTCAAGATTCTGCCTTCAGCCGAACGTTTTCTGGGCAGTTCTTATTTGGACGGGGCAACCGGCACCGTGATCTGCGTCACATAGGTCGCGGGGTCGTCGCTGATGATGTCGTCGATGAGGGCGATTTCGCGTTGCCCCGCTACGCCACCAGCTTGTCAAAAGCCCCGCGCCGGTTGAGCACGGTAAACGCGACAACACAGATGACTGCCGACAGAATCGACCCGCACGGCGAAGCGATGCCCATGGGAAACAGCGTGTCGGAATAGGCGTTCGACAGCAGCCACGCGCCCGGCACGCGAATGAGCGCCACGGCCAGCACGTTGTGCGCAAAGCCGATGTAGCTCTTGCCATACGCAGCGAAAAAACCGCTAAAGCAAATGTGGATGCCGGCAAAAATCGCGTCGAAAATATAGCTGCGCATATAGCCGGTGCCGGCCGCGACCACCGCAGCGTCCTTGGCAAAAAAGCCGATAAACGCCGGCGCCACCAGCCACATCAGCGCCGTGATCAGGCAGCCATACACTACCGAGATCGTCATGGCATCTTTGAGTACCTGACGTGCGCGGTCGCCCTTGCCCGCGCCGGCATTTTGCGCCGTGAGCGCGCTGACGGTGGCACCCATGGAGCTCGGCACAATGAACAAAAAGCTGATCATCTTTTCGACCAGGCCCACGGCGGCGGCGTCGACCAGGCCGCGGTGGTTGGCGATGACGGTGATAAACATAAACGCCACCTGGATGCAGCCGTCCTGTACGGCCACGGGCACGCCGATTTTAAGAATGCTGCCGAGCACCTCGGGCTGGGGGCGCAGGTCGCTGCGCTTTACGTGGATGTTCGTGCGGCGGCTCTTGAGCCACACGAGCGCGAGGGCAACGCTGGCTGTCTGCGCGGTCACCGTGCCGAGCGCCGCGCCCACGGGGCCGAGCCCCATGTGGCCGATAAACAGAAAATCGAGCGCGATGTTGATGATGCATGCCACGCCGATCACGTACATGGGCGAGCGCGAATCGCCCAGCCCGCGAAAGATGGCCGAGAGGATGTTGTACGCGGCGATAAAGGGAATGCCCATAAAGCAGATACGCAGGTAGGCGGTGGTGCCTTCGATCGCCTCGGGCGGCGTGCCAATGAGCGCCACAACCTGCGGGCACAGTGCGAGCAGGACAGCGGCCAGCGCCACCGAGACACCCATAAAGAGCGTGATGGTGTTGCCGATGGCGGTCTCGGCGCGGTCGAAGCGGCGCGAGCCCACGGCGTGGCCAACGATGACCGTCGTTCCCATTGCCAGACCCACGAGCGTCACGGTAATGATATAGAGCGTCTGCGCGCCATTGCCCACGGCGGTGATGCCGGCAGCGCCGCTAAACTGCCCCATCATGTACAGGTCGGCCATGCCGTAGAGCATCTGCAAAAAGTACGAGAGCATATAGGGCAGGGCAAAGACCGCGATGGTCTTAAGGACATTGCCGCGTGTGAGGTCGTGTTCCATGGGCGGGGCTTTCTGGCTGGGTTCGTTTACGTACCAGTGTAGTGAAAACCCTACAACGATTGTAGAGTCAAGGTTTGTGTTGACGCCGGAGCGAAAAAAGTCGCGCGCACCATTATTCCGAGTGAATATGGACACACATCACGAGAACTCGCCGCTGGCGCTAACCTTGCAGAAAACGATTTCGGAATACTTGACACCATTATTCGGCGCGCAATAATACGTGCGTTTGCGAACAACGTTTGATGGGGGTTGAACCTGCGTGCGCAATCTCAAAATACTGTTTTCCTATCTAGGGGCATACCGTCGCGATGCCATCCTCGGCGTGTTCTTTGTGTCGGTCGAGACGGTGCTCGAGCTGTTTATCCCGGTCATCATGGCCAACATCATCGATGTGGGCGTGCCTGCGGGTGATATCAACTACATGCTGCTGCAGGGCGCGTACATGTTGGTGTGCGCTGCGCTTTCGCTGGTACTGGGCTTGGGTTATGCACACACGTCCGCCCGCGTTGCCTCGGGCCTAGGCGCTAACCTGCGCGAGGCCGAGTACAAAAAGATTCAGACGCTCGCTTTTGGTAACCTGGACAACTACGACGCCAGCTCGCTCGTCACCCGCATGACCACGGACATCACCGTTATCCAAAATGCTGTGGGCAACGGCTTTCGCCCTATGGTGCGCGGCCCGGTGACGCTTATCGTCGGCCTTATCTACGCGCTGATGCTGTCGCGCCCGCTCGCCACCGTCTTTGCGATCATCTTGCCCGTGCTGGCAATCGTACTGGGCGCCATCACCTATCGCGTCAGTCCGCTCTACCGCCAACTCCAGACCTCGATGGACCACCTCAACGGCGTGGTACAGGAGGACCTCACCGCCGTGCGTGCCGTCAAGGCCTACGTTCGTACCGAGCACGAGGGGGCCAAGTTCGACACCGTCAATACCGAGCTCGCCGGCACGGCGACCAAGACCTTCGGCACCGCCGTGCTCAACCTGCCGGTGTTTCAGCTGTCGATGTACGTGGCTGCGCTCTCCATCCTGTGGATTGGCGGCCGCATGATTCTCGCCGGCAAGCTGGGCGTGGGCTCGCTCACGGGCTTTATGAGCTACGTGCTGCTGATCATGAACTCGCTTATGATGATTTCCAATGTGTTTTTGCTGCTCACGCGCGCTCTCACGAGTGTGGGCCGTATCGCCGAGGTGCTCGATGAGGAGCCCTTTATCGCCAACCCCGCGGGAGACCTCGCGATTGCGGCGCCAGCGGACGGCAGTATCGAGTTTCGTGACGTTTCCTTTAAATACCGCGCGGATGCAGCCGAGGATGTGCTCGAGCATATCGACCTTCGCATCGAGAGCGGCTCGACGGTGGGCATCCTCGGCGGCACGGGCTCGGGCAAGAGCTCGCTTGTGCAGCTGATTGCGCGCCTGTACGACGCCACCGAAGGCGCCGTGCTTGTGGGCGGACGCGACGTGCGCGACTACGACCTCGCGACTCTACGCGACGCCGTGGGCATTGTGCTGCAAAAGAATGTGCTGTTTACGGGTACCGTGCGCGAGAACCTGCAGTGGGGCAATCCGCAGGCGTCGGACGATGAGCTCCTCGCGGCTTGCCGCGCAGCGTGCGTGGACGAGTTTCTTGATCGCATCGGCGGGCTGGACGGCGAGTTGGGCCAAGGCGGCGCCGGTGTCTCGGGTGGCCAGAAGCAACGCCTGTGCATCGCGCGCACGCTGCTCAAGCATCCGCGCGTGCTCATTTTTGATGACTCCACCAGCGCGGTCGATATGGCGACCGACGCTAAGATTCGCGAGCACATCGCTCGGATCTCCGATACGACCGTGCTCATCATCGCCCAGCGCATCGCGAGCGTCATGGATGCCGATCGCATTGTGGTGTTGGACGACGGTCGTGTCCACGGCGTGGGCACGCACGAGGAGCTGCTGGCGGGCGACAACATCTACCAGGAGATTTACGCCTCGCAGATGGAGTTTGCGGGGAACGCGGACGCCGGCGCCGGCAGCGACGATGGCTGCGCGAATGATCCGTTTTCCTCCGTCGCATGCGGATCACCCTTGGAAGGGGGTGAGCGCCATGCCTAAGACCGCAGCCCAAGCACGCCCGGCCGACCTCAAACGCACGGTGCGCCGCCTGCTCTCCTACATGGGGCATGCCAAGTTCTCGTTGCTCGCGGTGGGCGTGCTCGCCTCCGTCGCCGCCATCGCGAGCCTCGCCGGCACCTACATGGTGCGCCCCATCGTTAACGGTTTGGCTACGGGCGGGGAGGAACTGCTCGCCAAGCAGGTCATCCTGACGGCGATCATCTACGCCGCGGGCGTGCTTTCGGCCCTGGGCTACTCGCAGATCATGGTGCGCGCGGCCCAACGCGTGGTGTCCGATATTCGCCGCGACCTGTTCGCGCACATCCAGACGCTGCCGCTCAGTTATTTTGACAGCACGCGCTCGGGCGACATCATGAGTTTTTTCACCAACGACGTCGACACCGTCTCCGAGGCGCTTAACAACAGCTTTGCCAACGTGATTCAGGCCGCCATTCAGGTTGTGGGCACCACGGCTATGCTCATCATCCTTAACTGGCAGCTCACGATTATCACACTCGTGTGCGATGCGGCCATTGTGCTGTATGCGCGCTACTCGGGCGCGCGCTCTAAGCGTTTCTTTGCTGCCCAGCAGGCATCGCTTGGCGACCTGGACGGATATATCGAAGAGATGGTCTCGGGTCAAAAGGTCATCAAGGTCTTTAACCGTGAGGCGGCGAATGTCGCCGGCTTTGCCTGCCGCAACGACGAGCTTCGCCGCACCGGCACCGCCGCCGTGAGCTATGCCAACTCCATGGTGCCCATGACTGTCGTGATTGGCTACGTCAACTATGCCATCGTCGCCGTGGCGGGCGGCATGCTCTGCATCAAGGGGCTCGCCGACGTAGGTGCGCTCGCGAGCTACCTGGTCTTTGTGCGCCAGGCCGCCATGCCCATCAACCAGTTTACGCAGCTGGGCAACTTCTTGCTCAACGCGTTGGCCGGTGCCGAGCGCCTGTTTGCGGCTATGGACCTTAAACCCGAGGTGGACGAGGGCTGCGTGGAGCTGGTGCAGACGGGCGACGCCGCATGGGCGTGGAAGATTCCCGAGGGTCAGGGCGTGGGCGCGTACGGGCACTTGCATGATATGGTTGCTGTTGATGAGTCGGGCCGCGCGGTGGCTGCCGACGGCACCGAGCTCACGTGCGGCTTGGTCCCGCTTGCCGGCGACGTGCGCTTCCATGCCGTGGATTTTTCCTACGTGCCGGGCACCCGCGTGCTCACGGACCTCAACCTGTTTGCCAAGCCGGGGCAAAAGATCGCGTTTGTGGGCTCCACGGGTGCCGGCAAGACGACCATCACCAACCTCATCAACCGCTTCTACGAGGTCGATGACGGCGAGATCACGTACGACGGCATCGACGTCAAGCACATTGCCAAGGCCAGCCTGCGCGGGTCGCTCGGCATTGTGCTGCAGGACACGCACCTGTTTAGCGGCACCATTGCGCAGAACATCCGCTTTGGCAAGCTCGACGCGACCGACGAGGAGGTGCGCGCCGCTGCCGAGGCCGCCTGCGCCGACTCGTTTATCCGCCGCCTGCCGCGGGGCTACGACACACCGGTCACGGCCGACGGCGCCAACCTGTCGCAGGGTCAGCGTCAGCTGCTCGCCATCGCGCGCGTGGCCGTCGCCGATCCGCCGGTGCTCATCCTGGACGAGGCCACGAGCTCTATCGACACGCGCACCGAAAAGCTCATCGAGCGCGGTATGGACCGCATCATGCGCGGTCGCACCACGTTTATGATCGCGCACCGCCTGTCCACTGTCCGCGACGCCGACGCCATCATGGTCCTCGAACACGGCCGCATCATCGAGCGCGGCACGCACGAAGAGCTACTCGCCCAGCACGGCGAGTACTGGCAGCTGGCGCATGGCTTAAAAGAGCTGGATTAACCCGTTCGAGCACGATGCTTTGATCCCTCCGTGCCCCTCGCCTCAAACCATCACAACATTCGACGTTTTTTGCCAAAAACGGGAAAAGCATCGAATGTTGTGATGGTTTTTCTGTCGCTCGTACGGGCGGAATCGCTAACCGAGGTGGCAGAAGGCCTTCTGGTGGTTGATGAGGCCATGTGCTTTGTCCAGGCAGGTTCGTGGATGAGTGAGCCCGAGCAGCTGGAATATGGGTATGAAATCTGCGCCCGATACCATTTGAATCATTTGTCGTCAGGCGATTACATCGAGATGGGGCAGAGGTATACCGTTGCCGACTTGATCGCTTATTGCGATGAGAATCGATCTCGTCAGGGGGCTACACGTGCGGCTGCCGTGCTCAGACGTGTGCACGATGGCGCGCGGTCGCCCATGGAGACGGCCGCCGCAATCATGGTCGTCGCGAAGCGTTCCCAGGGCGGGCTCGGGTACACCAGGGTCGAGCTCAACCATCGGGTCGATGTTCCCAACGAGTTCAAATATCTCGCTAAGGCTGGGTATTTCGAGATCGATGTATATGCACCTGCGAGCGGTACGGGGATTGAATACAACGGCTCGGACCATCTTGATAAACAGCGCAGCGCGTCGGATGCGGAGCGTATGACCGTGCTGAGCGCGCTGGGCTTTAGGATGATCGTCCTCACCGGGACTCAGTTTGCCCATCAGCTGCAATTGCACCGGGCGATGAATGCCATCGCGCTCGCTATGGGTCTTAAGTGCGACCGAAGCGAAGCGTTCCAGAAACGTCAAAACGACCTGCGAGAATTCGTGATTCGGCACTGGGACGGCGGCCTTTAGGGGCGCTTTGGTCCTTCTACGGGGTGCTGCGGGCAGGCAAACCATCACAACATTCGACGTTTTTTGCCAAAAACGGGAAAAGCATCGAATGTTGTGATGGTTTGTATGCTGAGGATGGGCTTAGAAAGCCGGTTTTGCTCGAAGTGACCTGTCCTGTCGTACGGGTGTCGGCATGATTCTCGCGTGGGGTATTATGTTTTCCGAAGAATAAAACGCCGCGTGAGGGGAGGGCTGCGTGGACGGGCACGTGCAACATGACGGCTTTGGCCGCGATATCAACTACCTGCGCATTGCCGTTACCGACAAGTGCAATTTCCGCTGCATCTATTGCATGCCGGCCGATGGCGTGGCGCCCCGCGCGCACGACGAGCTGCTCAGCGCTGAGGAAATCGCCCGCTTTGTGCGCTTGGTGGCGGGGGAGGGCATTCGCCGCGTGCGCCTGACGGGTGGCGAGCCGCTGGTCAGCCGCCGTATCATCCCGCTCATTCGCGACATCCGTGCGATCCCGCAGATCGAGGACATCTCGCTCACCACCAACGGCGCCCTGCTGCCCAAGCTGGCATCGCAGCTCAAAGATGCCGGGCTTAACCGCGTCAACATTTCGCTCGACACACTCGACCCTACGCTCTTTGGAAAGATCACGCGCCTGGGTCGGCTCGAGCAGACCATGGCTGGCATCGACGCGGCGCTGGCTTGGGGCTTTGAGCCCGTTAAGGTCAACTGCGTTGTTGTGCGCCGGCTCAACCAGGATGTGGCGGCCCTCGCGCGGCTCACACTCGACCGCCCCATCCACCTGCGCTTTATCGAATACATGCCCATCGGCGACGAGCACACGAGCTCGCATTGCGCTGTGGACCCGCATGCGCCCGCGCTCAATCCCGAGCTGTGGGACGCGAGCGATACCGTGCCGAGTGACGAGCTGCGGGCGCGCATCAATGCCGGGGCAGCCGCGACGGGACTGGGCGAGCTCGAGCCGCTCGGCATCAACGACGCTCCTGCCGGCGCGGGCCCTGCGCGCTATTGGCACTTTCCGGGCGCGGCGGGAACGGTTGGCTTTATTAGCGCCATGTCCAACCATTTTTGTGCGAATTGCAACCGTCTGCGCCTGACGGCCGATGGCAACGTGCGTCCGTGCCTGTTTAGCGATGCCGAGTATTCGGTGCGCGACGCCCTGCGCCGTGGTGATGATATGCAGGTACTTTCGATTTGGCGCGATGCCGTGGCCCACAAACCGCAGGAACACGCGATAATTGAGGGCACGCAACGATTTATGTCCCAAATCGGAGGATGATCATATGGCCAAGAGCAGGTACGCCGATGCCACCAAGGCCGCTCGCAGGGCCGCGATGTCTGCCCACAAAGCCACGGCTGCGGCGAATGCTGGTAACGCCGACGCGTCCGCACGGCCGACTGCCAGCGCTGTTGCCGAGCCCGCCCGCGACGCTCGTCGCGACGAGCTGACGCACGTGGACGCCAAGGGCGAGGTTCGCATGGTCGACGTGTCCGACAAGGCCGAGACCCATCGCATCGCCATCGCCGAGGGCACCATCCTCATGCATCCCGAGACGCAGGCCATGGTGCTGCAGGACCGCGCCAAGAAGGGCGACGTGCTCGCCTGCGCGCGCGTCGCGGGCATCATGGCCATCAAACGCACGAGCGACATCATTCCCATGTGCCATCCGCTGCTCATTACCAAGAGCAAGTGCGATATCGAGCCCATCGCTCCGGCAGGAACGTCTGCCGAGGACGTGCCCGAGGGCTGGGCGCCGGCACGTCCCGACGGGCAGGTCGGCTTTCATGTGCTGGTCACGGCAGGTGTGACGGGTAAGACGGGCATCGAGATGGAGGCGCTGACCGGCGCGAGCGCCGCGTGTCTGACCATCTACGACATGTGTAAGGCCGTCGACCGTGGCATGGAGATCGTCGATGTGCGTCTGCTGCACAAGGAAGGTGGCCGCTCGGGCGTGTGGGACCGTGCGGAGCGTCAAGCTGCCACTGCCGAGGCAACCGCTGCCGATGGTGCCGCGCCCGCGAGCGTATCCGCCCCGGCCGTGCCCGCAGCTCCCACCCCGGCTGCCCCCGCGATCGCGTTTATCGGTTACCAGAACTCGGGCAAGACCACGCTCGTCGAGAAGGTCATCGCCGAGCTTACCCGTCGCGGCCTGCGCGTGGGTTCGCTCAAACATCATGGGCATCACGGCTTCGACATCGACGTGCCTGCCAAGGATACCTGGCGTCATCACCAGGCAGGCTCCAAGCACGTGGGCCTCATCTGCGCCACGCGCTGGGCGGAGTACGCCGACACGCGCGAGGAGGACGAGATGCCCGCGCGCGAGCTGCTGTCGCGTTACAACGACGTCGATGTGGTGATCATCGAGGGCTACAAGACCGAGGGCTTCGACAATATCGTGGTCGCGCGTTCCGGCGTCGACCGTCTGCGTGGCAAGAGCTCGCTCGATCTGGTCGACGGCCGCACACTGGCCCTAGCCTGCAACGAGGCCCTGGCACGCCAGGCTTTTGACGCCGGCTTTGCGACCCGAGCCATCAACATCAACGACGCCCGAGCCATCTGCGATCTGATTCAAGATTATCTGGCCTAAAACCAGCCAAAAAGGGACAGGTTTGTTTTGGCATGTTTTAGCTGGGCAAACGTCATTTCCACCACAGAGGGTCCAGGCACCTTTGTGGTGGTTTTGATCAAAGAGCCTTTGACTTAAACCTACCTCAAGGTGTAATAATCGCTGACAAACGATTGCGATTACGGAGGTCTCATGCCAAAACTGTACTTTATGCGTCACGGCCAAACGCTCTTTAACCTGCTTCGCCGCAAGCAGGGTTGGTGCGATTCGCCGCTCACCGAGCTGGGAATCGAGCAGGCTAAAACTGTCGGCGCGACCCTGCGAGAGCGTGGCCTTGCGTTCGACCATGCGTACAGTTCCACGTCCGAGCGTGCGTGCGACACGCTTGAGCTTGCGTTTCCTGACCAGCCTTACGAGCGCGTCAAGGGCCTTAAGGAGTGGAATTTTGGCAAGTTTGAGGGCGCGAGCGAGGATTTGAATCCGCGCCTGCCGTACGGCGATTTTTACAAGCAGTATGACGGCGAGGGCGAAGACGAGTTTCGCAAGCGCATGATGGCGACCATCACCGAGCTCATGCAGCGCCCCGGACATGAGAGCGTGTTGTGCGTGAGCCATGGCGCCGCGGCGGCTCAGGTCATGCGCGGCGTGGGCGTGGAGCCGCTCAAGATGAAGAACCGCATCGGCAACTGCTGCGTGCTCGAGCTTAACTTTAATCCCGCCACCAGCACATTTGCTCTCGCAGATTTGTACAACCCCTATGGCACTCCGCGCGAGTAACATCGGGGCATCAGCCAAAACCACCACAAAGGGGCCAGGTACCTTTGTGGCGGTTTTTGGCCTTGCCCTCGGCATTTGTCCAGATAAAACCTGCCAAATTAAACCTGTCCCTTTTTGGTAGGTACCGTTTACGGGCGATTTCCTACCGTTCGGCGGACTTTCGCGCCAATGGGGCTTACGCCGCATGCAAGTTTCATCCTACAATCGCCCACGTGCTTACAAGTTTGTTACTCCTCGGGAGGCATCACTTGCGCATAATAGAAGACGAGGAATAGCGCCCCGTCGTCTAGCGCCGATGTCCGAGGAGTTTTTTCATGCTCATTTTAAAGAAGATCAACAATAACGTTGCTCTCGCCGCCAGCGATGACGGCCGAGAGGTTGTTGTCTTTGGCAAGGGCATCGGTTTCCACGACATGCCCTACGAGCTTTCCGACGAGTCGCTCATCCAGCGCAAATTCTATAACGTCCCCGAGAGCCTGCAGGACATGGTCGGCACCCTTCCCGATGACGTGCTGCTCGCGGCAAGCGATATCGCCTGCTTCGCGGCGCAGCAGCTCGGCTGCAAGCTGTCCGGCGGCCTTCCCTTTATCCTGGCAGATCACCTGCAGTTTGCCGTCCAGCGCGACGACGACCAGCTCAACGCGCCCAACCCGCTCGAGCACGAGGTGGCCTTCATCTACCCGCGCGAGCTCCAGATTGGCCAGGCGGCACTTGCCATCGTGCAAAAACACACCGGGGCTGTGCTCGGCCAAAACGAGGCTACGAGCATCGCGCTCCACATCGTCAACGCCGAGGTCGACGGCATGGGCCGTGCCAAGGACATGGACTTCATCATGAAGAGCACCCGCGTGCTCGACGAGGTGACTCATTCCGTGGAAAAGCAGCTCGGCTGCTCGCTCGACACGGCGTCGTATAGCTACATTCGCTTTCTTGCGCACCTGCGCTTTTTGGTCCGTCGCCTTGTTAAAGGCAACTGCACGCAGACCGAGAACTCCTCGCTGTTCATGCAGGCCGCCCGCGACTTTCCCGAGGCCTACCAGTGCGCCTACGCCATCAACCGCGTCTTCGAGAAAGAGTTCAACCAGAGCTGTTCGGACGAGGAGCTCCTGTATCTGATGATGCATATCAACCGTCTGCGATCGAGCTCGCAGCCCGAGTAACACGCGTCGCCAGCCCGGCGGCAATCGCAACAATTCTTTTTGGTTTCTAGCTGCGGGCAAGGTACCGGCTCGCGGTAGGGGATATTTTTGTCGAAATTTGGAAAAGAGAGGACAGATCATGGCAGGTAAATACGACGATCTTGCTGCCCAGATCGTAGAGCTGGTTGGCGGTAAGTCCAACGTCAAATGCGTCGCACACTGCATTACCCGCGTTCGTTTTAAGCTCAAGGACGAGTCGAAGGCCAATGACGAGGCAATCTCCGAGCTACCCAACGTCATCAAGGTCATGCACGCCAACGGCCAGTACCAGGTTGTTGTGGGCAACATCGTCGAGGACGTCTACGACGCCGTTCTCAAGGCCGGCGGTTTTAGCGACGGCGGCGCCGTCGACGCCGATGACGACGATGCCGCTCCCAAGGGCGTTACCGATGTGATCATCGACCTCATCTCGGGCATCTTCGCCCCCATGCTCGGCACCTTCGCCGCTGCCGGTATCATGAAGGGCCTGCTGGCGCTCGCTACCTTCCTGGTCCCGAGCTTTGCTAACGACGGCGCCTACACGCTGCTCTACACCGTCGCCGACGGCATGTTCTACTTCCTGCCCGTGGTGCTTGGCTTTACCGCGGCCAAGAAGTTCAAGATGAGCGAGTTCAACGGCATGGCCATCGCCTTTGCTTTGGTGTACCCCACCATGGTTGCCTTGACCTCGGGTGAGGTTGTCGGCTCCGTCGAGCTCGGCTTTGCCGGTACCTTCTCTTGGTACACCACGTTCCTGGGCCTGCCGCTCATCATGCCCGCCTCGGGTTACACCAGCTCCGTTATCCCCATCCTGCTCATGATCTGGTTCGGCTCTACCCTCGAGCACTGGGTTAAGAAGTGGATGCCCGCTTCTATGAAGATGTTCTTCACCCCGCTGATCGTCGTCACCGTCACCGTCACCCTTGGCTACCTGGTCATTGGCCCCATCGCCACGCTCATCACCAACCTGCTCGGTGAGCTCTTCGCGCTGCTGTTTGGCCTGCCCATGATCGGTTCCATCTTGGGTTGCACCCTCGTCGGTGCCTTCTGGATGTGCCTGGTCATCTTTGGCTTCCACTGGTCCCTCGTGCCCATCGCGCTGGTCAACCTGTCCACTCTGGGCTACGACTACGTTCTGGGCTCCGTTATCGCCCACTCTTTCTCGCTGGGCGCCGTGCTCTTTGCCATGTATCTCAAGAACAAGGACGAGAAGTTCCGCGGCATCGCACTGCCGGCCATGATCTCCGCCTTCTTCTTTGGCGTCACCGAGCCCGCTATCTACGGTGTTGCCCTGCCCGATAAGAAGGCCTTCATCAACGCCAGCATCGGTTCTGCCGTGGGCGGCCTCATCATCGGCATCTCCGGCGCCGTGGTGTACATGTCCGGCGGTCTGGGCGTCTTCAACTGGCTGTCCTTCATCGATCCCTCCGGTGTTAACGGCATCAACCACATGATCTGGGCTATCGTTGCCTCGCTCGTGGGTGCCGCCGTGGGCTTCGCAATCGAGTTTGTCACCTACAAGCCCGAGGCTGCCAAGTAGCCCAAACGACAAAGACTCGGTACCAGGCCGGCGGGGACAAGCGCCCTGCCGGCTTTTAAAACCTGCCAATAAGGAACAGGTTTATTTTGGTCGGTTTTATCTGGGCAAACGTCGTCTCCGTCAGCTCCGTCCGCATATCTTAAGCCGGCATAGTTTCGATGGGTCGGTCCGTGCGCGTCCCGCAACATGCCTCGCCACGAAACCGGCCTATCTACTACGTTTAGGTGGCAGGGACTAACCACACGGCGGTTTTCCGAAAACCGTCAAGCCTTCTACCTGCGGTTTTATTATTGACAATTGCGGTGTGGTCGGTGATTTGCGGTAAAACGTAGTAGATAGGCCGGTTTCGTGGCAGCGGTTCCTGCGCGGACCCCGAGCAGGACGCAAATTGGTCCTGCGGACGCCGTTTCGGCGCCCGTGCAACATCCCAACACGTACGAAAGGAGCCAACATGGCTTTTCCCGATGGATTTCTGTGGGGCGGCGCCACTGCCGCCAATCAGTGCGAAGGCGGATACAACGAGGACGGCAAGGGCCTCGGTGTCCCCGACATCATGACTGGCGGTACGGTCTCCGAGCCGCGCCACATTACCGACGGCATTCTGCCCCAGTACCACTATCCCAGCCACGAGGCCGTGGATATGTACCATCATTATCTCGACGACATCAAGCTCTTTGGCGAGATGGGCTTTAAGTGCTACCGCATGTCCATCAACTGGAGCCGCATCTTCCCCAACGGCGACGAGACCGAGCCCAACCAGGCCGGCATCGAGTTCTACCGCCGCGTGTTCCAGGCCTGTCAGGAGCAGGGCATCGAGCCCATGGTCACCCTTAGCCACTACGAGCTGCCCTATGGCCTGTCCAAAAACTACGGCGGCTGGAAGAATCCCAAGCTCATCGATTTCTACCTCAACTACGCCCGCACCGTCATGACCGAATACAAGGGCCTGGTGCGCTACTGGCTCACCTTTAACGAGATCAATTGCCTGCTCATGGGCGGCTTTGGCGGCGTGATGGGCGGCGGCATGGTGCCCGAGGCGACTGACACGCCCATGGCCTTTGGCGACTGCGACTGGGACGATCCGCAGGCGCGCTTCGATGCCCTGCACCACCAGTTCCTGGCGAGCGCCAAGTGCGTCACCATGGGCCATCAGATCGATCCCCAGAACAAGATCGGCTGCATGATCGCCGGCAACGCCTGCTATCCGCACACGTGCAACCCGGCCGACGTCCTGGCCGCCCAAAAGCAGCAGCGCGAGATGAACTTCTACTGTGGCGACGTGCAGGTGCGCGGTGCGTATCCCTCGTGGGCGCCCAGCGTGTGGCGCCGCGAAGGCGTGCACGTGGAGGTCTCGCCCGAGGACGCCGCCACGCTGGCCGCCGGCAAGGTCGACTTCTACAGCTTTAGCTACTACATGAGCGCCACGGCCACGGCTGACCCGGTGCTGTTGGAGCAGGGCAACATCTTTGGTGGTGCCGGCAATGAGTACCTCAAGAAGAGCGATTGGGGTTGGGCGATCGACCCCGAGGGCCTGCGCTACTACCTGGAGGAGGTCTACGACCGCTACCAGGTGCCGCTGATGATCGTCGAGAACGGCCTAGGCGCGGTGGACGAGGTCGAGGCGGACGGTTCGATTCACGACAGCTACCGCATCGATTACCTGCGCGAGCATATCAAGCAGATGGAGATTGCCATCGAGGACGGCGTGGACCTGATGGGCTACACCATGTGGGGCTGCATCGATTTGGTGAGCGCCTCGACCGGCGAAATGAAGAAGCGCTACGGCTTCATTTACGTCGACAAGGACAACGACGGCAACGGCACGCTTGCCCGCAGCCGCAAGGACAGCTTCTTCTGGTACAAGAAGGTCATCGAGTCCAACGGCGCCGACCTGGCCTAGCCAAGTCTCAACCAGCGTAAACGCCGCAACCACCACAAAGGGGGCAGTGCACCTTTGTGGTGGTTTTTGCTTTGGTAGATGTGTGGGACATGCCTTAAAATCTACCAAGTAGTTCATGCTGGGCGGAAAGACGGAAGGGGCTCGATGCGACCCTAGTCAGGCATAAAGATAGATTGAGCCAATGGACAGCGGATGAATGGACGCTGCCCGCTATTCGTATGCGATAAGGAGCACCCATGCCCACATCTGTATTCCCAAAAGTCCGCTCGTCGCTGTCCGCGCAGGCCAAGCGCCTGGTGGCAATGCGCTTTCTCATCTACACCGGTTTTCAGACCAGCTACTTTATCGGCGTCATCGGAACGCTCACCTATGCGGACGACGCTTCGGTCGTTGCGACATCGCTGGCCGTCCTGTTTATGAATGTATTTGTGATCCTGGGATCCTTTGCGGGTGGCGCGGCGCTTGACGCCTGGGGTCCGCGCCGCCATTTCTTGCTGAGCATCATCGGCGCTCTCGCAACTGGCACGGCAATCATCGCCTTTGGTAGCGCGACCGGCGTCGTCCTACTCGGCGCGGTGTTTCTGGGCTTTGTGATGGGATTCGCCCAGCCCATCGCCACATCCTATCCGGCTTACCTCACCGACGATCCTGTCGAGCTCAAAGACATCAACTCCGCCATCGCCATGTTTTCAAACGTGAGTATCATCGTTGGCCCCACGCTGGGCGGCTTTGTCGCGGCGGCTGCGTCGTCGCGCGCGGTGTTCGTGCTCATGATGCTCTTTACCGTGCTGGCGTTCGTCGTCGGTTGGGGCTTTAGGCCGCAGACCAGCCATGTCGCCGGGCATGCGGATGCCGATTCGGCAGAGGAAGGGGAACGTGCGGGACAAAGCTCCAACCCCAGCACGTCCGCCCGTGTCACCTTCGCGGCTAGCATCAAGACGGTCTTTACCAACAGCGTCCTCGCGCTACTTTTCTGCATCATTTTTCTTTCGAACTTTGGCTATGGAGCCTTCGATCCGCTCGAGTCGTTTTTCTATCGCGATGTCCTGCATGTCGGCGTTGAGTGGATGGGCTGGCTCTCGTCGGCCTCGGGCGTGGGCGCGGTGCTGGGTGCCGTGCTCGCGCTCCGCTTGCCGCCGCACCTGGTCAACCTTAAAACACTGCTCGTGGCGCTCATGTCCGTGGGCCTGGGAAGTCTGCTCTATGTGGGGACACCGTACGTGGGCGTGGCCCTCATCGGCCAGATCGCCCTGGGCATAGCTTGGGGTGTCGTCAACCCGCTCCACAACACCATTGTGCAAACGACGGCTCCGCTCGAGCAGCTCGGTCGCGTGAACTCGGTCATGGGCTTTGGCAATATGTTTGCCGGCGTGGCCCCGCTGGCGATTGCCCCGTGGCTGGCGGCAACATTTGGCGTACAACGGACACTCGTGGGGGCGGGCATGGTCGTGACGGCGGTCCCTGCGGCGTTGCTGCTGTTTGGACGCAATCACTTGGAACGTGCCGTAAAGCAGTAAGAAACCATCACAACATTCGGTAAAAATCGCGATTTTGCCGAAAAACGTCGAATGTTGTGATGGTTTGGCCCGCAAGCGTCGCAACCACCACAAAGGGGCCAGGTACCTTTGTGGTGGTTTTTGCTTTGACAGGCAGCATCCGCGCCTTGGTATACCATGTACGCCGTTCACGAATACACCCCACACCGCTGCACAACCCAGAAAGGCCCCCATGGACACCACCTTCAGCCACATCAAAGCCGTGTTCTGCGATATCGACGGCACGCTGCTCACGAGCCAGCACACGGTGTCCCCGCGCGCTGTGGCGGCGATCCGCGCCCTGCGCGAGCGCGGCGTGCTCTTTGGCCTGTGCACCGGGCGCGACGCCCACGCGACCGAGGCCATGTACGAGCTCTGGGGTATCGAAGGCCTGGTAGACGTGATGGTGGGCTGCGGTGGTGCCGAGGTCATCGACCGCGCGCACGATATCAACGAGCTGAGCTATCCGCTGCCGGGCGAGACCATCGCGCGCATCTGCAAACACATGGCGGACCTTCCGGCAACACCCGTCTGCCCCCGAGACGGCGTGTTCTACGTGCCCGAGAGCAATGCGTGTGTCGAGCACCTGTCGCGCGTCGACGGCGTGCCCTATCAGGTGGTCGATTTTGCCGAGTTCTTGCGCGAGCCGCAGCCCAAGGTGATGTTTACCATGGCGCCCGAGGTAATGCCGCGGGTGATTGAGCGGGCGTCGACGTTTGCCGATGACACTGTTAAGGCGGCGGCTCTGCAAACCACGCAGCGGCTCTACGAGTTCATGGATCCGCGCGTGTCCAAGACGCGCGGCCTTGTGCGCGTGGCGGAGCTCAACGACATGGGGCTCCAGGACATCTGCGTGTTTGGCGATGCCGATAACGACACCTGCATGGTGGCCGACGCCGGCGTGGGTGTGGCCATGGCAAACGGCAGCGATGCCACCCGCTTCGCCGCCGATTTTGTAACCGCCAGCAACGACAAAGACGGCATCGCGATTTTTATCGAGGAGCATCTGCTGTAGCGCCGGGGGAGAGCCACCACAAGGGGAACAGGCACCTTTGCGGTGGCCTCAGGCGATTTGGGCGAATTGATGCCTAAAATCTGCGCGAAAATTCAGATATGGTTGTCTGAACATTACGCTTCTAACTACCGATGGGTTAAAGATATTCCCATCAATTTGGTAGTCTATTCCTCCCGGTTAATGATCTACCGTTCACGGTCGATTTTCGACCGTTCACAGGACGCATGCTCTTGAGCAAAATGTTGTGCAAATAAATAAAATGCTATTAAAAAATGATAACTAGCTTAATTACCAGTAGAAATAGATATTTCATAGCGAATAAACGAAGGTAAATCCGAGCAAATGTCAAGAGAATTGAGAATTCGCTACAAAACTATCGGTATTTTTGCTTAGATGTTCAAACAATCATTACAATATGTACTATAAGCGTGCGTAATTACAGGTTGCGCAGATACGTTTGATAGTGAAAGAGCAAGATCGCGGTCTCTTGGGGAGGAGACATCGATGAAAGCGAATTCAGAAAAAACTAAGCAGAGTAAAAAAGCGACGCGCCGTGTACTGGCAGGCGTTTTGTGCGGAGCCTCCGTTTTGAGCCTGGTACTGTCGCTCGTCATGCCTCCGATCTCGCAGGCCATTGCCAACGATGCCCAGACGGTTTTTACCGAGGAAACTGTGATGGGGGGGTTCCTCAAGTGAGTCTACTGATGTAGACAACACTGGCGGGGATGTCGAAAACCAGAATAGTGACGAGGTCGAGGGCGGCGAGACTGGCGACGATGCTTCCGAGGCAGATCCGTTGTCTGATGACGCGGAAGCCGAGGGTGCTGCGCAACCTGCGGATGATGGAGAGCCCGTCTATAAGGTCGCTACTATTGCAAATGAAGGTGAGGCTCACGGACTTCAACAAGATACGGACGGTTACACGCTGCTGGAGAGTGACGATGATTGGACTACCTATCTTGCCATGGAGAAGAAGCCCGAAAAGCTGCGTCTTGCGGCTGATATTAGTTCGAGTACATCAATCACCATCAGCCAAAACACCACGATCGACCTTGCGGGGCACAAGCTTAATTACCGCACCGGCAGCAACGACACGTTCATTACGGTTAAGAGTGGCGCACTTACCATTGAGGACTCTGCAACACCAATCGATACGACTTCTCTTGTTGATGGTGATCATCCCGGCCAGCCCGCAATCATGGCATGGGATGCCAGCAACAAAGCTACTCTTACCTACTATGTGACATCAAGCGTGCCTAATGAGGACCGCCTTGGCACCACTGAAACCACAACTAAGCATGTCGTCAGCGGCTTCGGTGCAATTATCGGTGCGTCCGAAAGCGGATCGGTTCAACAGGTCATTTCCGTTCGGGATGGCGGTACGCTTAACCTCACCGGCGGTATGATCACAACGCCGAATAACTTGGCTAACAATGGCCATATTATTTTTGCCGAAGGCAAGAATAACGATACCCAAGTGAATATCAGCGGCGGCTATATCACTGGCGCGAATCTTAATCAGCAGCGCGGAGGCTGGGGCGGCGGCCTGTGCGTAGTAGGCGCGAAAGTCACAGTCAACATGACCAACGGCGTGATTGCCGCGAACAAGGCCGCTTCTGGTGGCGGCATTTATGCTGAGAATGCCACGCTGAATCTCTCCGGTGGTGTCATCTCGGGCAACGCTACGTATGCAAACACTATCAACAATGGAGATAACACCAATGATGGCGGTTACGGCGGCGGTGTTTACACCAAGGGCGCAAACGTTACCATCAGTGGATCTGCCACTATAACTAACAACCGAGCTAACGCTCGCGTTGCTGACAGTAACGTTTATAACAACGGCCTGCTCGGCGGCGGCGGCATTGCGTCTACCACCAATGGAACGCTAACTATGACGGGCGGCTCCGTTACGGCCAATTACTCCCATGAGGCTGGCGGCGGAATCTACGCTGGCTTTTGGAACCAGAAGATTACGTTCAAAATGACGGGCGGTACAATCGCGGGCAACGTGGCGGAGAACGCCGAAGGCGGCGGTCTGCGTATCAGCACTGATACGCACGCGACAATTGACGCTGACGCTGACGGCAAGATATATATCACCAACAACAAGACCATGACGGGCTCTAACTCTGGCGAAGGTCGCAAAGGCGACTGGGGCGGCGGCGGTATCTTCATTCAGAAGAACGGTAGACTCACCATTCTCAAATCGCTCATCACTGACAATAAGGCCGGTGGCTGGAGCGGCGGAATTGGCGCATGTCCTACGGGCGAGACGATCGTTTCACACTCCAATGGTGCTGCTATCTATGGCAATACTGATAACGTTGACCAAGATGGCGCTACATTGGATACACCCCATTATTCCGCTGGTGGCGATGGCAAAAAGCAAGACCAGGATCCTGATTACATCACGCCTGACTTCAAAAGCGCCGGCCATAAGGATTTCTTCCTGGTACGTAATAAAGATGGCGCGGATAAGACGATCGCTGTCGTTCTTGGCAAGATGCTCGGCGGCGGATCGGCTGGTTGGCAGGGCACTTGCGATGGAAATCCGATTACCATCGACCCAAATGGCGGTGCCGAGGCCAAGTACATGTTCGGTCTTGAGGCCCATCCGACTGATGAGGCCATGGGAAAGGCGAAGACAGCGGCTACGACCATCATCAGTGGTAACTACTCCTACACCCACGGTGGCGGCATTATGACCAACGGCGATCTTGTCGTTGGCGACGCCGCTGCCTTGGACGTGTACCCTGCAATTAAAGTCAAGGCCAACAAGTTCCTTATAAAGGATGGCGCTAAACAAGATCTCAAGAATCATTCCTATCAGTTTGAGCTCCTGGGCGCACCTGCCAATTCATCCAATGAACCATACTGGAATGAGGACGGCACACTCAACGCAAACGGATGCGAGGCGACGTCTGCGGTTACCGTTAATGAAGACGGTGAGATTGTCATTGATACTGCCGCGAACTATCAGTCGGGTAATTACGACCTTTACCTGGTTGAGGTCCCCATCAATGAGGAGGGCACCACATTCGATAAGACCATCTATAAAATTCATGTGAGCGTCAGCGCTAATCCGGTTACAATTAGCCTTTTGGGGATCAACATTAATCGCTATGTGGTTGATGCGAACACATCCAAAGTATCCGTCAAAAAGAAAAACGGTACCGAATTCACTGATTATGATGGCTTCTATAGCTGGAGCACGGATACGGCTGACAGTGCCGTCTCGACCGTAAAAATCGGCAACGGCTCCAATCCTGCATTTATGAACGAACTTGCTCCCTACAAGACCTCAGGCACCTGGACGCCTCAGGTGACCAAGAAGGTCGATGGCGGCGAGATGAAGAAGTTCAAGTTCAAGTTGTATGCTGAGAATACCGACAACACGGAGAAAACTATTCAGCCCATATATACATATACTTCTGGGTCAGAAAACCCTCAGACAGTAAAGTTCAATCCGGTACAAATCGGCCCACTAGGCGTTGATGAGCTCGATAGCAATCAGCAGGCGAAGTTCACCTACTACATCCGTGAATGCCCCGCCGACGGGAACGAAGGCACCGAGCACGAAGGCTACAAGAACGACACAAAGACTTTCAAGGTCGTGGTGACGGCAAAGGATGACGGCAAAGGACATCTGACCTGCACGCCGGCCTATTACGAGGTCGACGCCAACGGCGCGGAAACCAAGACCGACACCCCCACCTTCACCAACACCTACTCCACCTCTTTGCCCCTTTCTGGTATGTCGGGCGTCACTCTGACGTACCTTGTCGGCGCGGCGGTGCTTTGCGCTGCTGCGGCCTGGATGCACATTCGTCGCAAGGCGAATGCGAAGGGAGGTGAGCGTCGTGAATAAGAAAGTTTGCTCCTTCCCGATCTTGTTTGCGCTGCTTGCCCTCCTGATCGGCACCTGCGCGGTTGTGTTCCCCGCATCCGCGCAGGCCGCGCCGACCTCGACCGGTTCCATCACGGTGAGCGGCACCGGGGCGCGCAGCTACGACGCCTACCAGATCTTTAGCGCCAACGTCGTCGACGGCGACAGCGACGCCAAGACCGCCACTGACCTCGCCTGGGCAAGCGACGCCGCGCGCGATGCCGTGTTGCCTGTGCTGCACAGCGCCGGCATGTCCAATTCCCAGACCACCGCGCAGGAAGCTGCCGAGTGGCTCGACACCGATTCCCACCTTACGAGCGCGCTGAGCGCACAGCTCGCTCGTTCCCTCCAGAGCTCTGGCGCCGTGTCCGTGGCCCTCAACGCGGGCACGACGGCCGAGCTGCCCTGCGGCTACTGGCTCATCGTCGCCGACGACGACTCCATCGCCCAGGGCGAGGCCGGCACCGCGCCGATCATGGCCCTGGTCGGCGGCAGCGCCGTCACCGTCAAACCCAAGGCCGCGACCCCCAAGGTGGCCAAGCACGTGCTGGAGGACAGCACCGCCGCCTGGGGCAAGGCCGCCGACGCCACGGTCGCCGACGACCTGTACTGGCGCCTCTCGGCCACGGTCCCGGCGGGGCTCACGGCCTACGACACCTATACGGTGCAGTTCGTCGACACCATGAGCGCGGGGCTCGACCCCTCCAAGGTGGCCGCGAGCATGCATGTATACGTGGCGGCGGGCGCGGACGGCGGATTCGACGCCGTCTCGACCGGCAAGGACGGACGCGCCGGCACCGAGCCCGCGAAGGGCTGGACCGACATCACGGCCCAGTGCCCCACCAAGGTGGCGGCGGACGGGACCTTCACCGTGCGCACCGGCGACCTGATCGCCGCGCTCGGCGGGGCCGACGCCTTCGCCGCGGGCGCCCGCGTGGTCGCCGTGTACAACGCGCCGCTCAACAGCGCATGCAACCACGGCATCGCGAAGGGCAACCCCAACGAGGTGTACCTGCGCTACCCGCGCTCTCCCTTTGCCGATCAGTCCGGCGACGCCGGCTTCACCCGCACACCGAGCGATGACGCGTGCGCCTACACCTGGGATCTCGCGCTCACCAAGCGCGGCAGCGACGGCGACAAGCCGCTTGCCGGGGCGGTCCTGAGCATCGCCGACGACCGCGGCCGTACGCTGGCGGCCGATGGCACGTGGGATGCGGAGGGCAAGGCCACCGTCACCACGGGCGAGGGCGGCCGCGTGACCGTCTCGGGTGTGGACTCGGGCAAGCTGGAGGTCCGCGAGCTCAAGGCGCCCAAGGGGTACACCGCCTTCGAGGGCACGCGATCCGTGACGGTCAAGGCCAAGGGCCTGGACGTCGACCAGGTGGTCGCTGCCAAGCCCAAGCTCACCATCACGGCCGAGTCGCCCCTGCGCGCCGACAGCGCGGACGGGTCGACGGGCAGCCTGGAGGCGTCGCTCATCAACACGCCCGCCGGCACACCCCCTAGCATTACCACCGGAGGCTTTATGCCCTCGACTGGCGATATGGCAATGTACGCCGCGCCCGCCGCAGCGGTCGCCGGAGCCGCGCTCATCGTGGTCGCGCTCCTGATCAAGCGGGGAGGCGGCAACCATGCAGAGTAGCCAATGGCCCCACAGAGAGCGGGGCGAGACGTAACAAAGCAGATGCTTAGACACAGACAGATGGTTTTAGATCAAATGGACTTCAAGCAGAAAGCAGAGGAAAAGAAGATGAGTATGAGCAAGAACATCGCCCGCCTGGCAGTGACGGCAGGCCTCACGGCAGCGCTGAGCTTCGGCGGCGTGATGGCTCCGGTGACCATGGCGTTTGCTGAGGACGCGGCGACTACGACCAATAGCATCACCATCAAGCAAGATGCAAATAATACGGATGAGACGCATCCGGATAAAAAGACGCAGTTCGTCGCTTATCAAATTTTTAAAGCCAAAGTGGTTGATGGAGCCGGCTCAAACAACAAGGTCGTTTCTGATGTCGAATGGGGCGCCAATGTGACACGTGACACCCGGAACGCCATTGTTGCTGCCATTCAGAGCAGCGCTGACTATGACTCCACTAATCCACAACTTCCCACTGAAAATCCCACCGCACAGGATGTTGCCGAGTGGATGGCAGCAAATCTCCAAGAGACTTCTTCCGTTGTGAACAATGGTGATTTGCTCGATACGATTGCTGACTTGGTCAAGGGCACTACTCCTGTCAAACCAAAAGAGGCTTCTAATGCTGCTTTCGCCGCGGATACCTCAGTTTCCTTTGAGAACTCCGGCTACTATCTCTTCCTGACGGACGATGGTTCTATCGGTACTAAGGACAACTATTCCAAGCAGAAGCAGACCGGCACTTCGCCAATCTTCGCTGTCGTGGGTGGTCGCGCTGTCGAGGTTACCGAGAAGATTGGTATTCCTACGGTTACAAAGAAGATTAAGGACGACAAGCCCGGCAGTGATTGGGCCGATAAGGCTGACTCGCAGGTTGGCCAGGATGTTCAATATCAGCTGACCGGCACTGTTGCCGAAAACGTAGCCTCGTTTGATACTTACTACTATGAGTTCCACGATGAACTTTCTGCTGGCCTGACGGCTAAGAAAGACTCCATTAAGGTATATGCGGGCAGTGATCGTGACAGCGCTGTCGAAATAACTTCTGGATTTACCCCCGAAGTCAAGGATGGTGAGAATGGCGCCGGGCAAACCCTGACCGTTACGTTTGATAATCTCAAGACTGCCGTTGCGGACCTCTCGTCTAGTACCAAGATATTTGTTGAGTACACCGCTCAACTTGATCCCAATAAAACGGTTGTCGTGGGCGGCGCGGGTAATGACAACACCGTTAAGCTCATCTACTCCAACAACCCCATGAGCAATGGCAGGGGTGAGTCCGTGCCCGATACTGTTCGCGACTACACCTATGCGCTCAAACTCGTCAAGCAAGATCACAAAAGCAAAAACAAGCTCCAGAATGTCGGATTTACCATTCAGGCTACCGATCCTGATGACAATGCGGACGGCAGCGCTTCCAAGGGCAAATACGTTCAGGAGCATGGCAACCTTGATGATAACGAACACGAGTTCTTCACTGATGAGAATGGTGAAATTTACATCACGGGACTTGACGCCGGAACATACACCGTTCACGAGAAAACTGCCCTCGGCGAGTACAATTCGCTGAAGGACTTCACCTTCACAATCTCGACTCCGGTATCTGGCGAAGGTAGTCTTCGTAAAACCGAGGTAGAGGCACAGACCGTGACGGTCACCAGGAATGCGGAGACTTCCAGTCTCGTCATCCTTGACGCTACCCAGACTGATGGCACCGTTAACCTTACCGTCGAGAACAAGAAGGGCTCTGGCCTTCCCCTCACCGGTCTCAACGGCGTGACCTTTACTTGGCTCGCTGGTGGCGCGGTGCTGTGCATCGGCGTGGCGCACCTCATCCGCAGCCGTAAGCAGGCTGAGGAGTCCGAGCAGGAGTAACGCTCGCTCACCCATCCCTTTGGCAGGTGGGATGTGATGGCCATGAGACTTGCGGACACTTTTCTCGTCCATCGACGTTCTTGCTTTGCCATTCTATTTTCGGGGCAGACTCCGCGCTGGAGTTTGCCCCGTTCTTTTTGGACAACGCAGGCAGCCTCCACCGTCCGATGCGGACTCATTCGTCATCGCGTTTTTTGACTCGTATGAGGTTCGGTTTAAGGTCCGTAGGCGCACGCGCGGTGCGGACGGTGGAAGGCATTTGCGCCGCAACAAGCGCAAATAAGAATGCCCGGGGGTCGGATCCCGGGCATTTAACAAAAGCTGAAAACTAGGCCGCCCGCGCTCTCAATCATTTACGCGGGATGCGTCGTTTCCTGTAGCTATTGTATCCCGAATCGCCCCGCCGATTCGGGACATTTTGAAAACGCAAATACGGGCCTCTACCTGACCGGGCAATGCCGCCAGGCTCCGCTGCTCAAAGGATCGTGTGTGTAACCATCGAACAAATGTTTGCAAATATTGCGTTTACCAGCTGTAAGTGCGTGCGCTCGCGGTAAAATACCCTTGCGACGCATCCCGTGCGCGGGCGGCCGACGACTCGATCGGAGGTCCCCAAATGCTGAAATTCCTTAACGTGCTCGCTGCCCTCGCGGCGGTGGGCTCGTTCGTCATCGCGTTTTTTGACTCGTATGAGGTTCGGTTTAAGGTCCGTAGGCGCACGCGCGGTGCGGACGGCGGAAGGCATTTGCGCCGCAACAAGCGCAAATAAGAATGCCCGGGGTTAGAGGCCCGGGCATTTAACAACACCGGAAACTGGTCGCCCGCGCTCCTAAACACTTACGCGGGGTGCGTCGTTTCCTGTAGCTATTGTATCCCGAATCGCGCCCGCTGATTCGGGATATTTTAAAAACTCAAATACGGGTCAATACCCTTGATTATCAACTTCATCCGAACACCTCCCACATTCATCCGCACATGTGCGGATGAATGTGGGAACCCGATACCCTGAGGGCCGGACCGGCCGGCC
>JAGZYM010000022.1:0-32316 GCA_018377855.1 Collinsella sp.
TCCTCCGTCGCCAGGAGGAAGAGCTCGACCTTCTCCCTGCTGTACATGCGAACCTCCAGTCCGGACCGCCCCGCGGTCCAACTTTCTGTCCGCACCCCCAACAGGAACTATTTCACCGCAACTGCTGAGGGGATAGACTGCGGCGGCGACAGAGGCAACGGCAGCGGCGTCGGCAGCTGTGGTAGCGGTAATGGCGGCTGGCAGGGTGTTTTTCGCCTGCTTGCTACAGCAGTTCGCCGTGGCGGGCGATGTAGCGGCGTTTTGCCAGCTGGGTGAGCGCGATGTAGGCGGTGACGATGCCGATGAGCAGCGCGAAAAAGCTTGTGGGCAGCGTCATGAGGCCGAGTGCATCGGCGATGGGGCTTGCCGGCAGCCAGGTGACAAGCGCCAGGCCTAGCACGGTGAGCGCGCACAGCGCGGGCGCGGCGTGGTCGCGCGGGCTCGGCAGGCGCGGGGAGCGCAGCATGTGGATCACAAGCGTCTGCGACCACATGGACTCGACAAACCAGCCGCTTTGGAAGAGCGCAGCAAAGGTCGCTATGCCCGCGACGTTGCCCGTCCCGGCGAGCTCGGACCAGCTTGCGCCTACGGTGGCAGGGCACACCACAAAGAAGAGCGCGGCGAAGGTCACGATGTCAAACAGCGAACTCACGGGGCCCAGCTCGAGCATAAAGCCCTTGATGGACGCGGCATCCCAAGCACGCGGGCGGGCAGTCCAGGCGTCATCGACGGTGTCCCACGGCAGCGCGATGCACACGATCTCGTAGACGAGCGATAGCAGCACCAGCTGCAGAGCGCTCATAGGCAAAAACGGCAAGAACAAGCTCGCGACGGTCACGGACAGCACGTTGCCAAAGTTGGAGCTCACCGTGGTCTTGAGGTACTTGAGCAGGTTGCCGTAGGTGCGGCGGCCTTCGATGATGCCGCGCTCGAGCACGCCCAGGTCCTTCTGAAGCAAGATGATATCGGCGGATTCCTTGGCAATATCGACGGCCGAATCGACCGAGATGCCGCAATCGCTCGCACGCATGGCGGCGGCGTCGTTGATGCCGTCGCCCATAAAGCCCACGGTGTGGCCGAGCATCTCGCGCATGACACGTACCAGGCGCGCCTTCTGCAGCGGCGAGAGCTTGGCGAAGAGGTGGGTTTTCTCGGCGCGCTCGGTAAGTTCGGCGTCATCGAGCGCATCGATCTCGGAGCCGAGCAAGACGCTGCTCGCATCGATACCAATCTGCTCGCAGACGGTGGCGGCGACGCGGTCGTTGTCGCCGGTTAGGATCTTGACCGCCACGCCCTTGGCCTCGAGGGTGGCGACGGCGCCCGCGGCACTTGCTTTGGGCGGATCGAGGAAGGCCAAAAAGCCCATCAGCACCATGTCGCACTCGTCGGCGATGCCAAACTCGCCCACGCAGCGCGGATTGGTCTTCTGCGCCACGGCAATTACGCGTAGGCCCTCGACGTTAAGTCCGGCGATCTGCTTGCGAATCTGGGCGAGCTTCTCGTCGGTGAGCGGCTGAGCGATGCCATCGATCTCGACAAAGGAGCAGATCTCAAGCATTTCCTCGGCGGCGCCCTTGGTAACCATCTGGGTTTTGCCTTGGGCGTCGGCGACAACTACGCTCAGGCGACGGCGCGAGAAATCGAAGGGAACCTCGTCGACCTTGGTGTAGCGGTCGCGCAGACTCTGGCCCAGCATAGAATCGGGCACGACGGTCGAGGGCGTCACATCGGCACGGTCGATTACGGCCAGGTCGATAAGATTTTTGAGGCCGGTCTGGAAGAAGCTGTTCAAAAACGCATGGCGCAGCACGCGCGCGTCCTCGTTGCCATCGGTGTTGAGGTAGCGCTCGAGCACGATGCGGTCTTCGGTGAGGGTGCCGGTCTTGTCGCAGCACAGGACGTCCATCGCTCCGAGGTTTTGAATCGCCGGCAGCTCCTTGACGATAACCTGGCGACGGGCGAGGTCCTTGGCGCCCTGCGACAGGCTCGTGGTCACGATGACGGGAAGCATCTGCGGCGTGATGCCCACGGCCACGCTCGTGGCGAACAGCAGCGCGTCGATGACGTTGCCCTTGGTGGCGGCGTTGATGGCAAAGACGGCCGGCGCCATAACGAGCATCAGGCGCACCAGCAGCATGGAGACGCTCGAGACGCCGCGGTCAAACGCGCTCTTTTCGCCGCGCCCGTTGAGCATCTTGGCGATGCCGCCCAGGTAGGTGTCCGAGCCGGTGGCAACGACAAGCGCCATGGCGGCGCCGTTTTGCACGGAGGTGCCGGTAAAGACGATGTTCTTGCAGGCAGAGAGTGGCAGTGCGGAGCCGTCGGCGCCCTCGACGACGGTGACGGCGGTGGTCTTCTCGACGGCCTCGCTCTCGCCGGTGAGTGCGGACTCGATCACAAACAGGTCGCGCGCGGTGATGATGCGGGCGTCTGCTGGCACCATATCGCCGGCAGAGAGACGGATTACATCGCCGGGGACGAGCTCGTCGAAGGGGATCTCGATGCGCTCGCCGTCGCGCAGGGCGGTGCAAGTGTTGGAGACCAGGTCCTTGAGGGCCTCGGCCGCATTGCCGCTGCGGGCTTCCTGGATAAACTTCATGCCGCCCGATACCAGCAGCATGATGCCGATGACGATGACCGTGGAGGGGTCGCGCTGCGGCTCGGGTGCGGCGAGCACGTCGATGTAGAGCGAGACCAGTGCGAGCGCGGCGAGGATGCCGGCGAAGGGATCGATGAACGCGTCGGCGATGCGGCGGGCGAGCGTTTTGGTCGTTGCCTCGATGGTGTTGGGGCCGACGGCGTTCAGGCGCTCAGTTGCCTGCTCGACGGTGAGGCCGTTTGCCGTGGCGTCAAGCAGTACGAGGGCGTCCTCGGCGCTATGGGTTGCGGCGAATATGGTGTTCTTGGATAGGCCGGTATGAGCGGCAGGGCGCGCCGTGCGGCGGCGCTTGGAGATGGCTTCGAGTACCGTGACGGTTTTGAGCATCAGCATAGGGTCCTCCTTGTTGAGGGGAGTTAGCGTACGTGTCGTATTTGCTTCAAAAAACCTAGATGTCGCTCACGTCATGCTCGCGAATCACCACAAGGGGGGCAGGCACCTTTGTGGTGGTTTTGGTGATCGACTGTTGGCGCTTATGCGTGCGCGGAATCCTCGCGGCGTGCCGAGGGCGACATGCAGGTTTTTCGACTATGGCTGCCTTCCATGGCACACCTCCTTAAGGCCGGGCGCAGCGCGCTTTGGGTATCTCGTACCCGTTTCAATCCGCCGGTATTTTTGACGAGGGGGGTTTGCCGTGTCAACCCCATTGTTCGGAAAATCATCGCCCCTGACAAAGCCCTTACAGAGCGCCATGGCTTCAAAGCGCGCCCGCATCGACGCTTCGCCTGCGCTAAACTGGAAGCACGTACGCGATTACGAGAGGAGCCCACATGGAGGCTTACAAGCAAGAGTTCATCAAGTTTATGGTTGAGTCCGACGTCCTTAAGTTCGGCAGCTTTACGCTCAAGAGCGGCCGTCAGTCCCCGTTCTTTATGAACGCCGGCGCTTACGTGACGGGCTATCAGCTCAAGAAGCTGGGCGAGTACTACGCCCAGGCCATTCACGATAACTTTGGCGACGACTTTGACGTGCTGTTCGGGCCTGCCTACAAGGGCATTCCGCTGGCCGTCGTGACCGCGATTGCCTACCACGAGCTGTACGGCAAGGAGGTCAAGTACTGCTGCGACCGCAAGGAGGCCAAGGACCACGGTGCCGACAAGGGCAACCTGCTGGGTTATGAGCCCCAGGACGGCGACCGTGTGATCATGGTCGAGGACGTCACCACCAGCGGTAAGTCCATCGACGAGACCTATCCCAAGGTCAAGGCTGCTGCCGATGTAGAGATCAAGGGTCTCATCGTGTCCCTCAACCGCATGGAGGTCGGCAAGGGCGGCGTGACTACCGCGCAGAAGGAGATCGAGGTCAAGTACGGTTTCCCTGTCGCGAGCATCGTCTCCATGGCCGAGGTCGTCGAGACCCTCTACAACCACGAGATCGACGGCAAGGTCGTCATCGACGACGAGCTCAAGACCGCCATCGACGCCTACTACGAGCAGTACGGAGCTCAGGAGTAGTTACGGCGTTTTACCAAACGTCGTAACCGACCGACGCTGCGCGCCGCCCAGGGCGACAATTTGTCATTCAAAAGGCGAGGCATGACCAGAAGGCCAATGCCTCGCCTTTTTCATGCCAACTTGTTCGCCCTGGGCGGCGCTCGCTGTCCGTCCTCTACCCGCGGTGTTGTCTTGCTCCGGATGGGTAGTCATTGGGGACGTTCTTAAATGACTAGTCGTGAATGAGCGTGGATAATCTCCCGTTTTTGGCTCGGTGACGGCCTCAAAGTGGGAGATTATCCACGCTCGTTAGATAAGCGTCCGAAAATCCACGCTCGTCGCTACTTGAGCCCCGGGAGGCGGGTGTAGGGGAACGAGCGCTCCAGGAATTCGGAGCAGTGGGCGTAGTCTTTGGCGAAGTAGCTGCTGTAGAGCGAATCGAGCACGTATTGCACGGCGATATGGCTGGCGAACTGCGTGATGCGATGCGTCATGCTCTCGTGGTCACTCACCGTAAGGTAGGCGGCAAAGCCAGGGTGAATGCGCGCGCAATAAGGCGTGCCGATGACGATGACCGGGACATGTCGACTGCTGAGGATCGGCAAGATGTCCTTGAGGTTGGGGGCAAGGCCGCTGTAGGAGATGACGATTGCCGCATGGTCGGGACCCGAGGCGAGTGCCGTTCGCACCTGGGCCTCGACACCGTCGTGGCACGTCGCGCTTTTACCGGCGGAGAGCAGGCGGTCGCGGAACATTCCCGCTGGATAGAGGTTGTGCGAGCCCGTGTAGATGTCGACCTGTCGGGCGTTCGCGATGAGCTTGGCGGCGTGGTCAAGCTGCGTGGGGTCGAGCAGCTCCTGCGTTTCGGCCAGCGTGGTCTGGTAGAGCCCCTCCATGCGCTCCATAACCTGCGCGGGGCTGGACGTAGCATCAAAGGGAAAGTTGATGTCCACGTTGCGCCGATTGCCCGCCTCGGTTGCCAAGCGAATAAGCTCGACCTTGAGGTCCTTGAAACCCTCGAGGTCGAGCTTTTTGCAAAAACGGTGCACGCTCGCGACCGAAACGTTGGCGCGCGCGGCAAATTCCTTAATAGAAAGCCCGCGGATGTCCTCGCCGATGGCAAGGGCTGCAATGCCGAGCTGTTGCTCGGTGGGGGTGAGGCCCTGCGCCTCGGTGATCTTGCGTTTGATATCCATGCGAACTCCCACACTCGCCAAACCTGCCAAAAGGGGACAGGTTTATTTTGGCAGGTTTTGCCCGCAAAGGGTAACGGGGCCGAGGATGCCGCTGGGGGCGACGGGCTCGGTGAGGGCGAAGATGTCGGGGACCGCATGGTCGAGCGTGTTGATGATGTCGACGGTGAGTTCGTGCGTGCCGGCAGCAAGAGGATTGATGACAAAGCGATAGGGCGGACAGATGCGTGTGCCGAGTGGGTGTCCGTCGAGCGTAAGTGTCGCGACTTCGTAGACATCTCCCAGGTCGATTGTGGCATCGGCAAGGTCGTTCGCCAGCTCAAACGACGCATGATATCGGTAGGTGCCGCAGGTGCCGGTGAACAGGTCGGCCGTAAGGTC
Source organism: Collinsella sp. (assembly GCA_018377855.1). Taxonomy (GTDB): domain Bacteria; phylum Actinomycetota; class Coriobacteriia; order Coriobacteriales; family Coriobacteriaceae; genus Collinsella. Next base: position 5,667 of record JAGZYM010000022.1, read on the forward strand.
GCCCAGGTGTTTGAGCTCTCGTGCTTCACCAAAGGCGCCATTGCTGCCGACAGGGGAGAGGGCAACGGTCCATGGGCCTTCGATGCGCAGACCGAGCGATGTATCAGCGTCGATTGCGCCGTCTCCGGGCGCATCCTCGCTGCCCGCTTCCAAAACAACGATGCAGCTCTCGAAGGGTGCGAGCTCCAACACACCGTCAAACGCAACGGGCTCGGTGCCGTTTAGCAGGTCGAGCCGCGTGCCGCAAAGGCGCTCACCTGTCGCAAGTGCAACCGTGCAGTCGATGCGCTCGCGGGGGTGCTCGTTGACGAGCATAACGTAGGTCTCGCCTGCCCGCTCGTAGCGAAGTGCGCGTAGCCAGGGCTGCGGTGTGTCAGACACAACGGTCTGTAGTCCCGCGCTTGCAAGCGCGCGGGCGACATCGGCGAGCGGCGTTGCGACGAGCCCTCCCAGCTCGACCGCGCCATCGGTATCGTAGAATGCACCGGGCACCTTGTCGACGGCGAGCACCATAACGCCTGCATCCGTCATGCGTCTCGCTGCCTTTGCCGTCTTCGCGCCAATAAACGTAGCACTGGGCATAACAAATGCCTGGTAGCGACAACTGTTAACACCAAGCAATCCATCGGCAATCGAAATCTTGTAGCGGCTCTTGTCCTCAAAAGCCTCGGCGGGCACAAAATCAAAGTCGATCTGCGCGCGCGTGAGCTCTGCCGCCACGCGCTCGATAGGCATGGCGCTACCGGCCCATTCGGCATCGGCATGGTACAGGATGGCGACGGGGCGCGTGGCACAGCCTCCCGAAAGCAGCGTTGCCGTACGGTTCATATAGCTCATGAGCTGGCCAAAGTGCGGCCACTGCGGGTTGTTGCCGTGCGCGTAAAAGTGCGGCGGGCAGTCCCAATCGGGGAAGGGTGCCATGCTAAACGCGTGCGGCGTAAACCAATTGACGCCGCGGACGAGCATGTGGTCGGCAATCCACTTCATCTCGCGCAAGCCCTCGTGCCAGCCAAAGGCGCCAAAAACCTCGGCCATGCAGCGCCCCTGCTTTTTGGGGTCGAGGCGCGCGGCTGAAGAGCCCAGTTTGGCAAGCGCGTAGGTAAAGAACTCCATGTTCCATGCGCCATGGAAGTAGCTGTAAGGGCCGTGGTCGATGCCGGGGGCGAGCTGGTTAATAACCACATCGATGCCCGCCATGTCCTGACCGGCGACAGCGCGGAAATAGTGCCCAGCGCCCTGGCCCAGGCGTGTGTGGCAGCTTTTGTCCTCAATCACATGTCCGATGTGCATGACGCCGTGCTCACGGCACCAGTCGCCGATCTGCTCGTCAAAGCAGGTGCGGTAGAGTTGCGTGGCAATGTCCATGTAGGTGTGACGGACTCGGGCGCCATCTGCCTCGCGTGTCCAAAGGCCGTGTAGCTTGGTGAGCCAGTCCTCGCCAAGTGCATTGCGCAGGCGGCTGGCAAGCTCGTCCGACCAAGGTAGTGCCATATCGCCGCGTCCAATAAAGCTGCTGGTAGAAGCATCGTCGAGAGCCGTGCCCTTCTCGTTCATAAAGCCCGGCTCATCGGTAAAGAACCCCAGGATGGTGCAGCCGAACTCGTCGCCCAGATGCTCAAACGTGGGCTCGTAGACGGCATCGATGAGCGCGCGGCACGAATCGGCGTCGACCATGTTGATGTACTCATCGCGAAAGCCGGTTTTTTGGCTGGTGACGAAGAGCTCGACGGTGGTGATGCCGGCGGGCGCGTCAAAACGCAGGCGGGCGGGGGTGCCGTCGGCCTGCTCAACGGAGAGCTCAAAGTCGAGCGGTGCGCCGGCGGCGTCGAAAGTCGCCGCACCCACAAAGCGCTCCGTGGGATCCATAAGATTGCCGAGCTTGATGACCGTGGACGGCTGGGGACCAACGACCGTAACCGTGCGATGTTTGAGCACGGTCTTCTTAAGCGCGGGGTCAACATCTTCGCCCGCAAGCGCGCCGTTGGCGTAGCCCGTGGGGAAATGGGCGTCGTCGAGCAGCCAGATCTTCAACCCCAAGCGCTTGCACTCGCCAATGATAAAACGCAGGTCAGCCCACCAGCCGTCGCGACAAAACTCGGGATGCGTGCGCGATTCAAGGCAGACTTCGCGGATGTCCGCCCCGGCAATCTGCTCTAAGTATTCGGTAATCGTCTCGCGTTCTTCGCCCTTGAGCCACAAGAACGGAAGCACATGGTTGTCATATGCCGCCATACTCACTCCTTCAAAACCTGCCAAAAAGGGACAGGTTTATTTTGGTCGGTTTTATCTGGGCAAACGTCACCCCACAGTTGCTTGGCGAAGCGCTGGGACGCGTGCCACATGCCAGAACCAACTTTCTAAACCCTTGCGAGTTCAGGGTACGTCGTCCGCGCTGCCCTGCTAATATCAAAACCACGGCAGAATATGACTAAATCAACGATGGTGGCGCTATGGATATCGCACGTTTGGACAATCTTTTGCTCGAGCTGACCGATAGCGAGCGCGCTTACTGCGCGGGCGCCCGCTATGACTGGAACGATGCATTTAGACAGGGTCAACAGGCAGATATCGATGGCAGGCATGTCCGTAAAATCGGTAACGCGGCGTACGCCCTGCACCAAGAAGGCATGCCCGAGGGTCTGTCGATTGTACGCAACTCGCGCTTTAACCCCGTGCCGGAGCATGTGCACGATTATGTCGAAATCAGCTATGTCTATCGCGGTCATGCGCCACAGGTCGTCAACGGCGCACAGCTCACGCTTGCCCAAAACGAGGTGCTCTTGCTCGACGCGGCCTGTCCACATGCCGTGGGCGAGCTCGGCGAGCATGACATTATGCTGAGCATCGTTATCTCGCGGCCGATGTTGCACCGCAGCCTAGAGCAGAGCCTGTCGCCGTCAAGCACCGTCTCGCAGTTCCTCATTAATGCCCTCAATGACGAAACCGACCACCGCGGCCATGTGCATTTCCGCACGGGCAACAGCCGCCGCGTGCGCCGATACATGCAGGAGATACTGTGCGAGCTTCTGGAGCCGACAGCGGCGAGTCCTCAGATTGCCTCGAGGCTGTTCGAGCTGCTGCTGGTCGAGCTTATGCAAAGCTACGAGGCCGCGCTGCTGCAAACGGACGCGCCCGCACTTCCCTCGGCGCAGGTTGCGGCGGCGATGAGCTACATCGAGCGGCATGCTTGCGATTGCACACTCGACGACTTAGCCCACCACCTGCACCTGAGTCCCAACTACGCGAGCGCGCTGCTCAAGCGGCAGACGGGCCGCACGTTTATGCAGCTCGTGCAGGAGAGCCGCCTGACACGCGCGGCGGCTCTACTCGACACCGGTGCTACTGCAGAGGCCGCAGCGCGCGAGGTGGGCTATGCCAATATGAGCTTCTTCTACAAAAAATTTGCCGAGCGCTATGGCTGCACGCCGGCCGCCTACCGCCGGCGTTTGCCCAGATAAAACCTTCCAAAATAAACCTGTCCCTTTGTTGGTCGGTATCAGGAAGTGTCAGGGACGGGGCGGCGGCGGTCCGTGGGCGCGAAAAGAAGTGTCGGGTTTGGCGCGCCCGCTTCTGCCCGTCCCGTGCGCAGGCGATACTCGGATTATCGACCCGCGATGCAAAGGAGATGCTCATGGCAAACATCAAGTTCCCCAAGGGTTTCTATTGGGGTGGCGCCACCGCCGCCAACCAGTTTGAGGGCGCTTGGAACGTGGACGGCCGCGGTCCTTCCGTCGACGACCATTTCTTGGGCGGCAGCTACAAGGAGCCACGTCAGATTACAATCGACATCGACCCCAACCGCTTCTACCCCAATCATGATGGTATCGATTTCTACCATCACTACGAGGAGGACATCGCGCTGTTCGCCGAGATGGGCTTCAATATGTTCCGCATGTCCATCTCCTGGAGCCGTATCTTCCCCAACGGCGACGACGCTGAGCCCAATGAGGCCGGTCTCGCCTTCTACGACCGCGTCTTCGACTGCCTGCGCGCCCACAATATCGAGCCGCTCGTGACCCTCTCGCACTACGAGATGCCCTATCACCTGGTCGAGAAATACAACGGCTGGGCGAGCCGCGAGCTCATCAGCTTCTTTGAGAAGTACTGCCAGACCGTCTTCGACCGCTATCAGGACAAGGTCAAGTTCTGGCTCACCTTCAACGAGATCAACTGCGGTACTCAGGACATGGGCAACCTCTTTGAGACCAGCATGATTCAGGGCTTTGAGGGTCCGGCATCGGCGGTCCATACCACGCCGCAGGCTCGTATGCAGGCGCTGCATCACCAGTTTGTCGCCAGCGGCCGCGTCGTGCGCTATGCCCACGAGCATTACCCGCAGTTTAAGATGGGCAACATGGACTGCTTCATCCTCTCCTATGCCGCCACGTGCGATCCGGCCGACGTGTTCGCCACGCAGCAGGAGATGAACACCATGAACTGGTATTGCTCCGACGTACAGGTGCGCGGCAAGTACCCGTTCTATGCCAAGCGCTTCTGGGCCGAGAACGATGTTGAGCTCGTGATGGAGGACGGCGACCTGCAGGATATCGCCGACGGCAAGGTTGATTTCTACACCTTTAGCTACTACATGTCCGGCACCGTGGGCACCCACAAGGACCACGAGATGACCGAGGGCAACATGACCTTTGGCGGCAAGAATCCCTATCTGGAGTCCACCGACTGGGGCTGGCAGATCGATCCGCTGGGCCTGCGCATCGCCCTCAACGAGATTTACGCCCGCTACGAGATTCCGCTGATGGTGGTCGAGAACGGCATGGGTGCCTACGACGAGGTCGAGGAGGACGGCTCCATCCACGACCCGTACCGCATCGCCTATCTGCAGAGCCACATCAAGGCTATGGGCGAGGCCATCGCCGACGGCGTTGACCTGATCGCCTACACCTGGTGGGGTCCCATCGACCTGGTTTCCGCCGGCACTGGCGAGATGCGCAAGCGCTACGGCTTCATCCACGTCGATAAGTACGACGACGGCACCGGTACCTACGAGCGCCGCCGCAAGGACAGCTTCTTCGCATATCAGAAGATCATCAAGTCCAACGGCACCGAGGGCTTGGAGTAATCGACAATATGAGTGCCACTGGTAAAAGGTTTTGGGAAGGGCTTGGAAGGGCTTGCGATTCGAGCCCTCACCTTAGCAATTTGATCATTTGGCACTATAATCACCATAGGCATGCGCATAACGTTGCGCTTAATCAAGAGGAGAAAACGTATGGGTCTGTTTGACATGTTCAAGAAGAAGGCTGAGCCCGCGGCTGCCGCTGCTCCTGCCTCCATCTCTACTTCTGCCGGCGCCGACGTGCTGTGCTCGCCCGTCAAGGGCAAGGTCATCAAGATGGCCGACGTGCCCGATCCCGTCTTTAGCGGCGAGGTGCTGGGCAAGGGCTGCGCCGTGTGGCCCGAGGACGAACTGGTCTACGCTCCCTGCGACGGCAAGGTGACCGTCACCATGGGTCACGCCGTGGGCCTGCAGTCCGATAGCGGCATCGAGGTTTTGGTGCACGTTGGCGTCGATACCGTCAACATGAACGGCGACGGCTTCGAGGGCTTCGTCAAGGCTGACGATGTCGTTAAGGCTGGCCAGCCCATGCTCAAGATCGACCGCGCCAAGATCGCCGCTGCCGGCTACAAGGACTGCGTCGTCGTGGCTGTGTCCAACACCGCCGAGTTCGCCGACGTCGAGCTCGCCGTCGAGGCCGAGTCTGCCGTCGCCGCCGGTGACGCCATCGTTAAGGTCGTCCGCAAGTAGTCTGCGGCATCCAGAAGATGCACAAGGGTGGTCGGGTTATCCGGCCACCCTTTTTTAATAGGCTAAGCAGGTGCATTTTATTGCAGGGGGCTTGCTTTAAGGGCCATTCGTTCGTCAAATTGAGCCGCCTGCGCTTTTGCGACGCAGGGGGTTGGGCCGGGCCGCTAATATGGACTTACTGTCACGACGTGCGCTGCGTAGGGAGCGCGGCGCCGCTTGTTTGGAGGAATGTCATGAAAAAGAAGCTGCTGCTTGCGCCCCTGATGGCTGCCCTGGTCGCGTGCGTGGTTTTGCTTTCCGGCTGCGGAGGGCCTTCGGTGGAGGAGCTCATCACCAATGACCTTACGAGTCAGTTTGACGAGATCAAGAACGGCGGCGATGACTTCCTCTCCGGCCTGGAAGAGGCTTCGGGCGACGAGTTTGAGCAGCTGGGCATCGATCCCAAGGAGTATGCCAAGAGCTATCTCGAGGGCTTTGACTACAAGATCGGCGATGTGACGGTCGACGAGGACAAGGGCACCGCGACCGCCGAGGTCACCATAACCTGCAAGTCCATGAACAAGATTGTCGAAGATTTTGCTGCTCAGTATCAGGAGAAGGTCGCAGCGCTCGACGAGCTGCCGTCCGAGGACGACCTGTACAAGATGGCCGGCCAGGTCATGGTCGACGTGACCAAGGCCGCTAAGACCAAGGACACCAAGGTCACCTTTAAGTATTCCGCCAACGAGGATAACGAGTGGTCCGCCGACGATTCCGCAACCACCGAGATGATGAATGCGATGATGAGCTAGTTCGTTGCGGCGTTTTACCAAACGCCGCAACTGCTCGACGCTGCAAGCCCGCCAGAGCGGCAATCTGCCTTTCAACTTCGGCGGCATGACCAGAAGGTCAATGCCGCCTCGTTTCAAGGCGCCTTGCTCGCTCTGGCGGGCTTTCGCTGTCGTTGCCAAAACAACGGCGTTCCCTTGGCTGGCTTAAAGTGGCACTTGTGCCTGTGGCGTTGCCATCGCTGTCGAAGGCGGCACTTGGGGACGTTCCTTTTCTGCCGGCAGTCGGGGACATTTCTTTGTTGCGGGGGCAGCTAAAAGAGTCCCGTCCCACATTAGCTACCCGTGGAAGGGATGAGTGGTTACTCGCCCAGCACCAGCGCCGCGAGCTCTGCTTGGGTGTCCACCACGTAGTCGGCGCCGGCGGCTTCCAGCTCTGCGCGGCCGCGGAAGCCCCAGCTGACGCCCGCGCTCTTAAGGCCGGCGTTGTGGCCGGTCAGGATATCGACATTGGAATCGCCCACATAGAGTGTGGTTGCCGGATCGGCACCCAGCTCCTCCATCACATGCAGCGTGACGGGTGCTTCGGGCTTGGGTGGAAACGCATCGACACGGCCCTGTACCAGCGCAAAGCGCTCGGAACCAAAATACTTCTCGATAAGCGGAGCCGCCGAGACGTGGTCCTTGTTAGTGAGCACGGCAAGCTGCACACCCGCGGCGCGCAGGCGGTCGAGCATCTCGATCGTGCCGGCATAGGGGGCAGTGTGGTCCTCCTTGTGCTCGCCATAGTAAGCCCTAAACTCGGCAAGCGTCTGCTCAAACATACGGCTGTCTCCCGCGTACTCGGCGGGCATAAAGCGTTCAACCAGCTTGAGCATGCCGTTTCCCACCTTGTAGCGGTACTCGTCTACGGCAAACGTGGGCCAGCCGTGCGTCTCGCAGGTATGGTTGCCGGCGGCCGCCAGGTCCTCGAGCGTGTTGAGGATGGTGCCGTCCAGATCAAAGATCACATGGGAAAAAGCTGCTGCCATGAAAGCTCCCGTCATTGGCTTTAAAAACGCACCTCATAATACTGGGCTTCCGCGTTGGGCGAGCTTGGAATCTGAACATCTCCAGGGATATCAAGTCGCATCGCGCCGGCCGCAAGCTTTTGCCGTTAGCAAATCCTCGGCAGCTGCTCTCCCACGAGCATGTCGAGGATACGAGTCGAGCCCCAGCCGGTGCGCACGCGCACGGCGGGACGGGCGCCTGACTCAAGCGGCAGCACGCGACCGATGATGGCGGCATTCTCGCCGTAGCGGGCGGCGCGCATGGCGCTCAGCGCGGCATCGGCTTGCTCGGCAGGCACGACGGCAACCATCTTGCCCTCGTTTGCCACCTGCAGTACATCGTAGCCGAGCATTTCGCAGGCGGCCTGCACGCCGGGACGCACGGGCACGGCATCTTCGTCGACCTCCATGGCAACACCGCTGGCCTGGGCAAACTCGTTGAGTGTGGACGCCAGGCCACCGCGCGTGGGGTCGCGGAAGCAGCGTGTGTCGGGTGCTGCGGAAAGCACATCGGCAATCAGGTGGTTGAGCGGCGCGGCGTCGCTTTCGATGGTGCTCGAAAACGCCAGACCCTCGCGCTGACTCATGATGGCGATGCCGTGGTCGCCCAGTGTGCCCGACACCAGGATGACGTCGCCGGGCCGGCAGTTTGCGCCACTGAGCGCCACGCCCGCGGGTACCTCGCCCACACCGGCGGTATTGATATAGACGCCGTCGGCCCCGCCGCGCTCGACCACCTTAGTGTCGCCCGTGATTATGGACACGCCCGCTTCGTGCGCCGTTTCGGCCATCGTCTGCACAATCTGGTGGAGCTTATCCATGGGATAGCCCTCTTCGAGGATGAAGCCGCACGATAGGTAGCGCACGTTGGCGCCCGAGGTCGCGACGTCGTTGACGGTTCCGCACACGGCGAGGCGGCCGATGTTGCCACCGGGGAAGAACTGCGGCGAGACTACAAAGCTGTCGGTCGACATGGCGATGCGCCCGCTCGCGGGCAGCGTGGCGACGCCGGCGTCGTTGCCTTCGAGCAGCTCGGGCGACCCAAAGGCATCCAAAAAGACCTCATCGATGATGCGTTTCATCATCTGGCCGCCGGAGCCGTGGCCCAGCAGGACGGTGCTATCGGTAACGCTATGGGACATATCGAAAACTCCAATCGTGGGTGGTGCCGGTGTGCGGGTGTGTCCGGGCTAGTTGCGGTAGCGGTAGTACGCCGCGCAGCTGCCCTCGGAGCTCACCATGCACGGGCCGACGGGGTGCTCGGGCGTGCAGGTGCGGCCAAAGAGCGGGCAGTCGCTCGGCGTAATGGCCCCGCGCAGCACGTCGCCGCAGCGGCACCCGCGCGGCTCGACTGTCGCCTCAACGGGCACATCAAAGCGGGTACGGGCATCAAAGCGCGAGAATTCGGGACGAATGGCGAGTCCCGAAGCCGCAATCGGCCCCAGCCCGCGCCACGTGGTGTCGCATGGTTCAAACACCTGCTCGACCAGCTGGCGCGCCACGGGATTGCCGTCTGCGTTGACGCCACGGCGGTAGGCGTTGTCAATCGCCGGCCTGTCCTCGACAACTATCTGGACCAGCATGCAGATGCCCTGCAGGATATCGACCGGTTCAAATCCCGTGACCACGCCCGGGGTATTAAATTCGTCGACCAAAAAGCTAAAGGGCGCCAAGCCCGTGATGGTGGCGACGTGGCCCGGCAGGATAAAGCCGTCGATGGTGGTCTCGGGGTCGTTGGCGATGGCGCGCAACGCCGGCGGCGTGGTCTTGTGGGCGCAATAGACCGAGAAGTTCAAAAGCCCGCGCGCCTCGGCCTCCAAGATGGCGGCGGCGATGGTGGGCGTCGTAGTCTCAAAGCCCACGCCCATAAAAATGACCGGGCGATCAGGGTTTTGCTCGGCAATGTCGAGCGCGTCGAGCGGGGAATAGACGATGCGGATATCGCGCCCCGCCGCCTTTTGCGCAGCGAGCGAGGTGGATGATCCGGGCACGCGCATCATGTCGCCAAAGGTGGTGATGATGGCGCCGTCTATGTTGGCGAGCGCGATTGCGTGGTCGATGTCGCGGTTGGCGGTGACGCAGACGGGGCAGCCCGGGCCGCTCAGCAGCTTGAGCCCGGCCGGCATAATGGAGCGAAAGCCATAGCGCCCGATGCTCACGGTATGCGTGCCGCAGACTTCCATAAGGTTGATGGTGCGGTCGCCGACAAGCTCATGAATGCGCTCGATGAGCTCGCGAGCCAGCTTGGGATCGCGGAATGCCGAGAAATCGATACCGGAGCGCGCCGGCTGCTCGGGCGCCACTAGTAAGCCTCCGCCGGGTTGGTGGCCAGCTGGTCTTCTTCGACCAGCTCGGACATGGCATTAACAAGCTCGAGCGTTTCCTGTGCTTCCTGCTCGTCGACAATCTGGATGCCAAAGCCGGCGTGTACGAGAATATAGTCGCCAACCTGCGCCGTCGGCACGAGTCGCAGCGACACGGGGCGCTCGATGCCCATCATGTCGACGGTGGCCTTGAGGTCGTCGTCGCGTTTGACTACTTTACCGGGAACGGCAAGGCACATATTGTTCCCCTTTTATACGCTTTGCGCTGGACGGGCGCTCAATAATCCATCAGTTGATGGTAGCGCTCGCGGGCGCTGCGGGCAAACGCGCTACACCTGTGAGACGGTGGCTTGTGGGCTGGCCGAACAGCCTATTGCGGTGCGACCTGTGCGAGGCGGGTGCGTGCGACTGCCGCCTGACCGTAGGCGATGCAGCCGTCGTTGACGGGTACGGAGTGAGGAACCAAGACAGTGAGACCCATGCTTTTGAGCTCGCGGGTGAGGAGCTGGAGCAAAAGTCGGTTCATGAACACGCCACCCGAGAGCGCGACGGTATCGATGCCCTCGTGCACGCAGATTTCGCTGGCGATGCGCGCCGAGGAGCGCGCGACGGCGACATGGAAGTCGAGTGAGAGCCTGTCGGCGGGCGCTCCGGCTTCAATTCCTCCCAAAAGTGCCTCAAAGAGTGCTTTCTGGTCCAGAACATAGGGGCCGTCCGGCCACGATGGGCCAGATGCGAAATGGCCGGCGTTGTCGTCGGGAAAATGGGCGATTTCGTTGTCGAGCGCGCGCCAGGCGGCAGCCTCAAGCTCGATGGCGGGTTCGCCCTCGTAGGTTGCCTTGTCGCAGATGCCCAGAATTGCTGCCGCGGCATCAAAGAGACGCCCCATGCTGCTGGTGCGCGGGCTGTTGATGCCGCGCTCGATCATCGTTGCCGTCACGCTACGTGTTTGTTCGTCTAGGTTGCCTAAGAGCCGCTCGGCCCCCGGGTGTTCAAGCAGGCCGAGCTCACTGAGCAGGGCAAAGGCGTTGCGGCGGGCGTCGCGCACGGAGGCCGCCCCGCCGGGGAGCGACCAGGTGCGCAAATGCGCGGCGCGCTCAAAGCCGCCAAGGCTGGCAACAAGAAACTCGCCGCCCCAAATGGAACCATCGGTGCCGGCTCCGGTGCCGTCAAAGGCGATGCCAAGGACGCGCGCGTCGGTTGTAAGCTGGCCCGCGGCGATGGCCTCGGCCATTACGCTCGCGATATGCGCATGATGGTGCTGCACCTCGACGAGCGGCAGATTGCATTTTCGCGCCTGCTCGCGCGCCCACTGGCTCGATAGATAGCTGGGATGTACATCGCAGGCCAAGGCGGCGGGCGCCAAGTCAAAGAGATTTTCCAAGCGCGTGCGCGCGGCGTTCCAGGCATCGAAGGTCTCGCCGTTTTCAACATCGCCGATATGCTGCGACACAAAACAGGTCGCCTCGACGTTCGTCCCTTCACGCGTGAGCGCAATCGTGGCCTTTTGTTGTGGCCCGCAGGCGAGCACACAGGACGGAGCGCTGTCGAGCGCCGGCAACGGCAGCGGCTGGGGTGCATATCCGCGAGCGCGGCGAACGGGCATAACGGCGTCGTCGACCACGCGTACCACAGAGTCGTCGTAGCGCGACAGAATCGCGCGGTCGTTACCGAGCAACGCGTCGGCGATGCCGGCGGCAACGAGGTGTTCCCAGGCAAGGTCGTCGTCGGTCTCGATGGGTTCTTCACTCAGGTTTCCGCTGGTCATGACGAGCGCGTGCATACCGCGGGCTTCTGCCGTGGCAAGCAACAGATGCTGAAGCGGGGTGTAGGGGAGCATAACACCGAGCTCGGGAAGGTCGTGCGCGACGGACGGTGCGAGCGCGAGGGCGTCGGGGGAGCCGTCGCGCTCGCAAACAGCACGTCGGCGCAGCAGCACAATGGGGCGAATGCTGCCGGCCAGCAAGCCGCGCTCAACGTCGTTGACATGGCACAGGCGTTCAACATCGGCAAGGTCGCGCACCATAACGGCAAGCGGTTTGTTGCTGCGGCGTTTGCGGCGGCGAAGCTCGGCTACCGCCTGCTCGTTGGAGGCATCGCATGCCAAGTGAAATCCGCCCAGACCCTTGATGGCGACGATACCGCCGTTGGCCAGCAGCTCAACACAGCGGTCGATAATGGCGTCGCTGTTCTCGCGCGTGGTGCCGACGACCGGCGACGCGGCGGCTTCGCCCGGCTCATTGCCCACGCCGGCCTCGCGCCACGTAATATGCGGCCCGCAATCAAAGCAGGCATCGGGCTGCGCGTGAAAACGCCGGTCGAGTGGGTCGGCATACTCCGCGGCGCACTTGGGGCACATGGGAAAACAATCCATCGACGTGGCCGCTCGGTCATAAGGCAGCGATCGGATGATGGTAAAGCGTGGGCCGCAGTTAGTGCAGTTGATAAAGGGGTAGTGATAGCGTCGGTCGGTGGGATCGAACAACTCGCGCAGGCAATCGTCGCAGGTGGCGATATCGGGCGAGACGAGCGTCGTGTGCGCGGTCTGGTCCTGCGATGCTACGATGCGAAAACCCTGTTCACTGGCGGCACCCCAACCGTTGGCTGCCAGGTCCATAGTCTCGACATGCTCTACGCGGGCCGCCGCAGGCGCATGCTCAGAAAGCGCGGCAACAAAAGCATCGAGCGCATCGGCCGGAGCATGCGCCTCGATGTGCACGCCGTCGCCCGCATTGAGCACCCAGCCGCAAATGTCATGCGCCGTGGCCTCGCGATACACAAACGGTCGCATGCCAACGCCCTGCACAATGCCCGTCACATGAATATGCACATGCCGCATGCGACACCCCTCATCAAAACCGACCAAAAAGGGACAGGTTTATTTTGGTAGGTAAAACTTCTAAACCTGCCAAAACAAACCTGTCCCTTTTTGGCAGGTGCGCTGCGGGAAATCCCGCTATAGCCCCAGACTTTGCCTGGTGGCGGCGCAGGTGAGCTCGCCGTGCTTAACGCCGCGCAGGCCCAGCAGGCGGTCGGCTAGTTCGTAGACGCGCTCGCCGCGACCCTTGAGCGCCAAGATCTCCAGACAGTTGTGGTGATCAAGATGCACGTGCATGGTCGATACGATCTCGTCGGTGTAGTCGTGCTGCACCTCGTCCAGGCGACGCGTCAGATCGCCGGTGTGATGGTCGTAGATCATGGTGAGCGACCCGATAACGTGCTCATCGGGCGTGCGCATCTGCTCTTTGGCGATCGAGGCGCGAATCAAATCGCGCACTGCCTCGGAGCGGTTGGCCACGTCGCCGCGGCGTGCGATCTGCTCGTCAAAGCGGCGCAGTAGGTCATCGGGCGCGGTGACCGAAAAACGGACCAGCTCGGAGCCGCCGCCGCAACGGCAGCTCGCCTCGTCGCCTGTGTCGTTGCGGTGGTCGTGCCCGCAGCCGTGCTCGTGTTCGTGTTCGGACACCCTACACCAGCTTTACGGAGCCGACGGAGTTGTGGTCAGCCTCGATGGCTTCCTCGTAGCCCTCGAGCGCGTCATGCGCCTCGTGCAGTGCGGCCATGGCAGCTTCGAGCTTGGCGCCAATGCGCTCCATGTCAAAATTCTCGGTCGCATGCAGCAGCTGATGGCTCCACTCGTGGGCGAGCTCGATGGTGTCGTCGACCTGCTTGACGCTCATGGCAAGCTGGCTCATGTTCATTCCGACGTCATGCATGGGAAATCTCCTTATGCTCGGGGCAATCCAGTGGTTCAGATTCTACTACGCCCGCGCGGGGCGCTGCCGCATAAGAAAACGGGTGCGAGTCTGTGTGACCCGCACCCGTTCACTGGGGGCTGTTTGTATTTACCATACTATCCGTGGTCGCACGCGGTGCATCCAGAAGTCCGGCGAGCGGTGCAAAAGCGTTCATGGACGGCGGCAGGACGCCAAAATGTAACCAGCGTATTACAGGTGCTTCTCCAGCAATACCTGCAGCCTTGCCTTGGGCAGCGCGCCGACCGAGCGGTCGACCTCCTCACCGTTCTTAAAGACAATCAGCGTGGGGATGCTCATGACGCCAAACTTCATGGCCAGGTCCTGATTGTCATCGACGTTGCACTTGGCAACGGCAAGCTTGCCGGCCAGCTCGTCGGCTACCTCGTCCACGATGGGCGAGAGCGATCGGCAGGGCCCGCACCAGGGCGCCCAAAAATCAACCAGTACGGGAAGGTTGTCGCTAACGACGGAATCGAAGTTCTCGGGGGTAATCTGCTTAATGTCAGCCATGGTGACCTCCATAATGCGACGCGGCTCGGCCGCGTAAAACTCAGTACGACCGTGCTTATACCCAACGGCCCGCAAAGCAACCACTCACGGGCGGCTCTTTTATATAATGGTGGGCACGCAAACGATTGGAGAGCACATGTCCACGTCACAAAGCCAGAAAAAAGAAGCTATCGCTCAGGCCGCCGAGCAGGAGCTCGCATCGCTTGTGGGCCGTGGCGTGCGCATCGCGGGCAACGCGTGCTCGCGGATCGTGCTGGTCAAAGGTGATTTGGATGATGCCGAGCGCTCGGGCGGCGAACTTGCCGCCGGCGCGGATGGCGCCGCATTGCGCAAGGCGCTCGGGGCAATCGGTTACGCGCCCGAAGAGTTTTGTGTGCTGGCGAGTGTTGCCGGCGCGGGCGACGGAGCTGTGACGGTGGGCCATGCCCTGCCGTGCGACCTGTTCCGCGAGGCGCTTGAGGCTCTGGATCCCGAGGCGGTGCTGCTGCTCGATAACAGCGCGGCCGATGTCATGCGCGAAACCTACGCCGATATGCTCGTGGCGATTGATGACTTCGACACCGCCATGCTCAAGCCCGGCCTGGTCGCCCATGTGCAGGGCCGCCGCGTGCTCGCGCTCGATGGCTTTGAGGCGGCGCTGACCGACAAGGCGGCCAAGCAGCGCATGTGGGCCTACATCAAGCAGCTGACCCCGCCGGCCGCTCCGCTGTAGCGGATTGGCGTCGGCGAGCGATTGCCTGGCGGGCAAACCACGCCGCAAGATCGGCGCCGCACTTCTACACCACAGCGCGCAGCTCAAACCGATCGCCGTTAATGCGGAACTGGCAGTTGCCGTTCATGCGCTCCACGGCAAGTTTGATGCTCTTGGTGCCAAAGCCGTGGCCCGCATGCTGGGTTATAGGCATGCCGTCGACCATGCGCGGCGCGCGGTCAAACGTGTTGGAAACTAACAGCAGCAGCTGACCGTCCTCAAGTCGCAGGTCAAAGTCGACGAATCGCTTTCCTTGGGGCGCGGCGCTTGCGGCGGTGATAGCGTTTTCCAAGGCATTTGAGAGCACACTAAACAGGTCGGCGTCACCTACATGGATGGTTTCGGGTACGGCAGCGCGCAGGTTGGCGGTAATGCCGTTTCTATTAATTTCCGAGTTAAATGACGAAAGCGCAATGTTTACGGTCTCGTTGGCGCAGAAGCGGCGTACGGCGGTGCGGTCGCCGGCTTCGCAGAGTTCGTCGATGCGTTTGAGCGCCTCGTCGGTGTGGCCCTCCTCAATCAAAGCGGCCAGACCGCGTAGGAAGTGGCGCATATCGTGGCGAAGAATCGACAGCTCGCGCCCAGATTGACGCCAGGCCTCGAGCTCTTTGATGGCGGCGCTGTCGCGGGTTTCGAGCATCCATCGCTCTCGCTCGGCGGTTTCCTTTTCCTCGTATTCGCGCAGGTAAACGGCAAGAAACATAAGATAGAAGGCACAGAGCGCAAAGGCTAAAAACTCAACCGTCACCACCGAGCCCGAGTGGAACAGCGTGGTGTAGACGTTGGTGGCATAGTCAAAGACGTAATAGACGAGCGGCAGGATTAAAAGGATGCTCAGCTCGGTGGTGCTTTTAATCGCCAGGCGCGGACCGATGTCGCCGGCCCAATGCAACAGGACGGCAAAGACGGCGAGCGTGGTCGCGATGCGCGCCAGATAGTACGTGATCTGCGAATCGGTCGCGGCAAATGCGGCGATACCCATCCAGTTGCTGAACTGGCAGCTCAGATAGGCGCTCGTAATGCCGAGCGCGGCAAGCAGTGGACTCAGGCGGTAGCGCGCGCACAGGTAGACGATAAGCGGCAGGTGCACGACAAGCGGATAAGCCTGGCGGGCAAAAAGCTCTCCGCCAACGACATTGGCGATCGAGAAGGCGGCGCCGGTCACGACGCCGACCCCCAGCAGCTCAAGCGCGTGGCGTCGGTTGATTTCGACACCGCACAGCGCCGCCGAGGCAAAGACGCCAAAGAGCAACGTCGTGGCGTGGTGGATTGCCCAAAGGACCATTTCGACCGTTGCGGGCATTAGCGCCTCCCGCCCTCGAAGCGCATCGCAAAGTAGGCGTCTTGGAATCCCTGCTTGCTGCTGCGCGACAGCGGAATGCACGCGCCCGAGCGCATGACGATGTCCGTGCGATCGAAGTGGTCGATGTTGCGCAAGTTGACCTGGTAACTACGGTGGCATTTAAAGAAGGTGGCATTTTGTGCCAAACGGTCCTCAACGCTGCGGAACGACTCGAGTGCCTCGATATCGCGGCCATCGCGCAGGTGGAAGACCACGTGCTTGTTGCGCGCCTCGGCATATTCGATATCGGATAAGCGCAGGGCGTGGTAGCCAAAGGACGTTTTGATCACGAGCTCGTCGGTTGCCGCCGGGCGCATGCTCGAAAGCTCGTCGAGTAGCTGCGCCAGGCGTTCGTAAGTCACGGGCTTGAGCAGATAGTCGAAGGCGCGGACCTCGTAGGACTCCAATGCAAACTCGGGCGATGAGGTGAGAAACACCAGGCGCACGGCGGTATCGGCCTGGCGCAATTCGCGCGCGGTGTCCATGCCGTTGATGAGCGGCATGATCATGTCGAGCAGGATGATGTCGGCGCGCGATGCGGCATGGCGGGCTAGCAGGTCCTCGCCGCGCGTGACGAGCGCAACATCGACCGCCGTGCCCGTCTCGGTCGACCAACGGTCGATCATCCGGTGCAGTCTATCTAGAAAAGCGACGTCGTCGTCGCAGGCAATAATCTTGAGCATTCGGCCCCCTTAGTAGTTCGATTTTGCCACATTGGGTGCGTACCGCCCGCGGGGGTGCGCGCCGTTTGCGCCCCACGGCGTGCAACTCGCGCCAAGCGGTATTGCGGTGGCGAAAGATGCCTCCTGCGCTATCGAGAGCTCGGCTATCCTCAGCTTGTCAGTTCGAAAATGGACCTGCCACATGATTGAATCTTTATTTCAACTTTACACCTAGGTTTACAGCTGTCTTGTCAGCTGTAAACCTAGGTGTCATACTAAAGCCCCAAGATTCGCCAAAAGAGAGGGGCCTTGATGGCACAGAGCGCGAACATGGATGCATCGGAGCTTGCACGCGACATTGCGGCCGGCCTGGCATCGGCAACGACGGCAACGGAGCGCGCGGCATTGGTGCCCGCAGAGCTCGTCGAGGCCATTCAGCAACTTAAATCCCAACGCGACGCGGTGATCCTGGCACACTATTACGTGGCGCCCGAGGTCCAGGCTGTGGCCGATTACGTCGGCGACAGCTTCTACCTGGCAAAGCTAGCAAAGAGTCTGCCGCAGCAGACCATCGTGCTGTGCGGCGTGGAGTTTATGGGCGAGAGCGCCAAGCTGCTCAACCCCACCAAGACCGTGCTGCTGCCCGAGCCGGGCGCGGATTGCCCCATGGCTCATATGGTCAAGCGCGAGACGGTTGACGCGGTGCGCGCCGAGTACGGCGACGACCTTGCCGTGGTCTGCTACGTTAACTCGACGGTCGAGATCAAGAGCTGGAGTGACGTGTGCGTCACCAGCTCCAACGCCGTCAAGATTGTGTCCGGGCTGCCGCAGCAGCACGTCCTGTTCATCCCCGATCAAAACTTGGGCCGTTTCGTTGCCGAGCAGGTGCCGCAAAAGCACGTCATCCTCAACAATGGCTACTGCCCGCGCCACCACATCATCACCGTTGAGCAAATCGTCGACGCGCAGGAAGCACATCCCGACGCGCTCGTACTGGCGCACCCCGAGTGCAAAGCCGACGTGCTGGCCGAGGCCGACTACATCGGCTCCACCGCCGGCATCATCAAGTATGCCGAGGAGTCGGACGCCAGCGAGTTCATCATCGTGACGGTCCGCGGCGTGCTCTACGAGCTCGAGCGCCGCTGCCAGGGCACCGGCAAAAAGTTCTACTTCCCCGCGGTACAGCCCACCTGCGTCAACATGGATCTCATCACGCTCGAAAAGCTCGTGCACTGTCTGGAGACGGGCGAGGGCGAGGTGCAGATTGGCGTGTCGGACGAGGCCGCCGACCAGGCCAAACTCACGCTCGACCGCATGCTCGAGTACGCGGCGCGCTAAGCCAATGCGACATGAGGGACAGTCCCTTATGTCGCATTACAAGGGAGAGGATTCCTGTGGAAACCAAACAATACCCCGACATGGAGTGCGATGTCGTCATTGCCGGCTGCGGCGTGGCAGGTCTGTACGCTGCCCTCAATCTGCCGACGAGCACGCGCGTGATCATGCTTTCCAAGGGCGCGGTCGACGAGTGCGATTCGATGCTCGCGCAGGGCGGCATCTGCGTGCTGCCCGAAGGCTCTGACTACGATGCCTTCTTTGAGGACACCATGCACGCCGGTCACTACGAGAACCGCCGCGAGAGCGTAGACATCATGATCCGCTCGAGCCGCTCGGTCATCAACGACCTGCTAGCGATGGGCGTGGATTTTGAGCGCAAGGCCGATGGCAGTCTCGACTTTACCCGCGAGGGCGCACACAGCCGTCCGCGCATTGCCTTCCATGCCGATATCACCGGCAAGGAGATTACGACCAAGCTGCTTCAGGCTGTCCGCAAGCTGGACAACGTGCAGATTTTTGAGCACGTGGCCATGACCGACATCCTAACGGGCGAGCGTGACGGCGCCACGATGTGCACCGGCGTCGTCGCCGTTCCCGTGGACGAGAACAGCTCGGTTCGTCCTGCCGACGAGCTGGCAAATGCCGCCGAGGGCGTGCATGCCGGCGAGCCGTTTAAGATCCATGCCCGCCACACGCTGTGGGCGACGGGCGGCATCGGTGGCGTATACGACCATTCGACCAACTACCCGCAGCTCACGGGCGATGCCTGCTACATTGCTCAGGAGCATGGCATTAAGATGGAGCACCTGGACTACGTGCAGATCCACCCCACGGGACTGTTCTCACCGCAGCCGGGCCGCACCTTCCTGATCAGCGAGAGCTGCCGCGGCGAGGGTGCGATTTTGCTCAATGCCGCCGGTGAGCGCTTTACCGACGAGCTGCAGCCGCGTGACGTGGTCGCCGCCGCTATTCGCGAACAGATGAAGCAGGACGGTACCGAGCACGAGTGGCTGAGCTTCGCCCCCGTCGAACGCGATGTGGTGACCGGGCATTTTGCCAACATTCGCGCGCGCTGCCTTGAGGACGGTCGCGACATCCTGGACGAGCCCATCCCCGTCACGCCCACGCAGCACTACTTTATGGGCGGCGTGTGGGTCGACAAGGACGGCCGCACCTCGATGCCCGAGCTCTACGCCGCCGGCGAGACGGCCTGCAACGGCGTTCACGGCAAGAATCGCCTGGCTTCAAACAGCCTGCTCGAGGCGCTGGTCTGGGGTCGTCGCGCCGCGTGGTATATGCGTACCGGCGAGTCGCTGGCCGTGGAGCAGGCGGGCGATCCCGCGCTCGATGGCCGTCATCGCGCCCTGAGCGCCGATACCCTGGCAATCGATGATCTGGCCCGTGCCGCCGGCACGCAGGCCGTGGAGGAGTAGACCATGAATCCCATTACCATGAAGCTCGTCGTCGATGATCTGATTCTGCAGGCTCTGCGCGAGGACATTACCTTTGAGGACGTGAGCACGGCGAGCGTGTGTCCCACGGCGCGTCCCGCCACGGTGGAGCTTATCGCCAAGGCCGATGGCATCATCGCGGGCCTGGATGTATTCGCTCGCACCTTTGAGCTGCTGGATTCGCAGAGCTCGGTGCTGTTTGATGTTGCCGATGGTGACGAGGTGCACGCCGGTGACCACGTGGGCCAGGTGCGTGGCGATGCGCGCGTGCTGCTTTCGGGTGAGCGCGTGGCGCTCAACTACCTGCAGCGCATGAGCGGCATCGCTACCTATACGCACCAGATGGCCGCGGCGCTCGAGGGCACCAAGACCGTGCTTGTCGACACACGCAAGACCACGCCGGGCATGCGCGTCTTCGAGAAGGCCGCGGTCGAGATCGGCGGCGGCAGCAACCACCGTTACAACCTGTCGACGGCCGTCATGCTCAAGGACAACCACATCGATGCCGCCGGTGGCGTGACGCGTGCGATCGAGATGGCGCGCGCCCATGCATCGTTTACCACGACGGTCGAGATCGAGTGCGAGAACCTGGACATGGTGCGCGAGGCTGTGGAGGCCGGCGCCGACATCATCATGTTCGACAACATGACCCACGACGACATGGCTGCTGCGATTGAGCTTATCGCCGGTCGCGCCAAAACCGAGTGCTCGGGCAACGTGGACGCCAGCAATATCCGCGCGCTCGCCGACCTGGGCGTTGACTTTATTAGCTCGGGGGCGCTGACGCACTCTGCGCCGATTCTCGACCTCTCGCTTAAGCACCTGCGTCTGCTGGACGGTAAATAATGGACGCCCGCGAGCGTCGCCGTGCCATCATAGGCGTGCTCGAGCGAGCCAAGGAGCCCGTTTCGGGCAGTGCGCTTGCTCGTGAGGTGGGTGTGAGCCGCCAGATTGTCGTGCAAGACATCGCCCTGCTGCGCGCCGATGGGCACGATATCGTGGCCACCAATCGCGGCTACGTGCTGCAGGAGGCCCCCAGCAGCCCCGCCGTGCCCACGCGTCTTGTTAAGGTGCGCCACAGCGTGGAGCAGGCGGGCGACGAGCTTACGAGTATCGTCGACGCGGGTGGCGCCGTTCTCAACGTGATCGTCAATCACCGCGTGTATGGCAAGATCACAGCCGATCTGGACATTCGCAACCGTCGCGATATCGAGCGCTATCTGGAGGGTATTGCCAGCGGCAAGAGTTTTCCACTGCTGACGGTGACAAGCGGCTATCACTTCCATCGCATCGCGGCGGAGGACGAGCAAACCCTCGACGAGATCGAGGCGATGCTCAAGGAGAAAGGCTACCTAGCAGACCTGATGCCCTACGAGGACGATCTATCGTAGCCGACGCTGCAAACGCCCCTAAGCGGCAATCTGACGTTCAATCGTCGGTTGCGTACAAAAAGTACGCTTCCCTCCTCTTTCACGTCACCTTGCTCGCTTAGGGGTGTTTTCGCTGACGTGAGCTCAACCTGCGACGGTGCCAAATTAGTTATCCGCACAAAAAAGGAGGCCTCCGCGGCGATGCGGAGGCCTCCTTTTTTGTGCACGGTGTACTTTTGAGTGTGCAGGTGGGGGAGTTGTTACTCCTCGACGATCTCGGTGATCGCGCCAGCGGGGCAAGCGTCCTGGCAGGCGCCACAAGCGACGCAGGAGTCCTCGTCAGCGACGGTAGCGACGTCCTGGAGCTCCAGAACGCCAGCGGGGCAGGAGTCGACGCAAACGCCACAAGCGATGCACTCGTCGGCATCAATTACGGGATGAGCCATGGTAGTTTCCTCTCTGTTGACCGACGCTACAGGCGATGCGCGCCGGTTTGATTCGGGCAAAAACATACCACGGGAGCGACCGTTTGCAATACCCTCTGGCCGGCATCTTCATACCGTTCGCCGAGTATGCCAAGGTTTACTAAAAAACGCGCAGGTGGGGCCGTTGAGCTGCGCAAATGTTAGCTAAAGGTGACTTGAAATATTGAGCTATTGAGCGCGCCTGCGGAAAGGGCATCCCGTTATTTGGTCGAAAAACGGGTCGCAGTTTCCGGTTGGGCCCGCTAGCGGAAACTGCGACCCGGTATCAGCTCTCAAAACGGGATACGGTTTCCGGTTGAGCCTTCAGACGGAAACCGCGGCCCGGAATCCACGCTCAAAACGGGACGAGCTTTCCGCAAGGCAGCCCCAGGCACCCTCGGACCCAAGCCTCAGCCATCTCTACATAGATCTCGATAGATTTGCCTAGAACTCAAACAGCGCATCTACCTGCGCATTTAAGAACCTAAACTCTTGGCAATAAGAAATCTTATATGAATTGACTTAGATTTTGTATATTCCGGCCCATAAGGGGATACACTACATCCTGAAAGACAAGCCGAAACACCGCGCGGCAGACCGCCGAGTCGGTGCAAACGCACAAGAGAGAGGGAATTTCTAATGGGCAAGATTCTTGGTATCGACCTTGGTACTACTAACTCCGCAATGGCCGTTCTCGAGGGCGGTTCTCCGACCATTATCGTGAACGCCGAGGGCGACCGCACCACCCCGTCCGTCGTGGGCTTCCGTGCCGACGGCGACCGCGTCGTGGGTAAGGCCGCTAAGAACCAGGCTGTCACCAACCCCAAGAACACCGTGTTCTCCATCAAACGCTTCATGGGCCGCAAGTACTCCGAGTGCACCTCTGAGATCAAGACCGTGCCGTATGAGGTCAAGGAGGGTCAGGGTGGCCGTGCCGTCGTCGACATCGAGGGCAAGGATTACACCGCCGAGCAGGTGAGCGCCATGACGCTCGCAAAGATGAAGGCCGACGCCGAGAAGTATCTGGGCGAGACCGTCACCGACGCCGTCATCACCGTCCCGGCCTACTTCAACGACGCCCAGCGTCAGGCCACCAAAGACGCCGGTAAGATCGCCGGCCTCAACGTCAAGCGTATCGTCAACGAGCCGACCGCTGCTGCTCTGGCCTATGGCCTGGACAAGCAGGGCACTGACCAGCGCATTCTGGTCTTCGACCTGGGTGGCGGCACCTTCGACGTCTCCATCCTCGACCTCGCCGACGGCGTGTTTGAGGTTCTGTCCACCTCGGGCGACAACCACCTGGGCGGCGACGACTGGGATCAGCGCGTCATCGACTGGATGGCCGATAAGTTCCAGCAGGAGAACGGCGTCGATCTGCGTCAGGACCCCATGGCCCTGCAGCGTCTGAAGGAGGCCGCCGAGAACGCCAAGAAGGAGCTCTCCGCGGCGCAGCAGTCCACCATTAACCTGCCGTTCATTACCATGAACCAGTCCGGCCCGCTGCACCTCAACTACACGCTGACCCGCGCCGAGTTCGAGAAGATCACCCGCGACCTGCTCGAGCGCTGCAAGCAGCCTGTCACCAACGCCCTGCGCGACGCCAAGCTTAAGCTCTCCGATCTGACTGAGGTCATCCTCGTCGGCGGCTCCACCCGTATGCCCGCTGTCCAGGATCTGGTCAAGACCATGACCGGCAAGCAGCCCAACATGTCCGTGAACCCCGACGAGGTCGTTGCCGACGGCGCTGCCGTCCAGGGCGGCGTGCTCACCGGCGACGTCGAGGGCATCCTGCTGCTCGACGTAACCCCGCTGTCGCTGGGCGTTGAGACCATGGGCGGCATCATGACCAAGATGATCGACCGCAACACCACGATCCCGACCTCCAAGACCGAGGTCTACTCCACCGCTGCCGACAACCAGACCAGCGTCGAGATCAACGTGCTCCAGGGCGAGCGCGAGCTTGCTCGCGACAACAAGTCGCTCGGTAAGTTCCAGCTGACCGGTATCCCGGCTGCCCGCCGCGGCGTGCCGCAGATCGAGGTCACCTTCGACATCGACGCCAACGGCATCGTCAAGGTCTCCGCTAAGGACAAGGGCACCGGCAAGGAGCAACAGATCACCATTTCCGGCTCCACCGCTCTGTCCGACGACGAAGTCGATCGTATGGTCAAGGACGCCGAGGCTCATGCCGAGGAGGACAAGAAGCAGAAGGAAGAGGTCGAGGTCCGCAACCAGACCGACAGCCTGTGCTACTCCACCGAGCAGACCCTCAACGAGCTGGGCGACAAGGTTTCCGCCGACGTGAAGTCCAAGGCCGAGGCCGCTATCGCCGACGCCAAGAAGGCGCTCGAGGGCTCTGACGTCGAGGCCATCAAGGCCGCTGGCGAGTCCCTGCAGTCCGTGGCCTACGAGCTTGCCCAGGTTGTCTACGCCGACGCTCAGCAGCAGACCGACGGTGCCGCCGGTGCCCAGCCTGCCGACGATGACGTTGTCGACGCCGACTACGAGGTTGTGGACGACGAGGACAAGTAATCATGTCCGCCCGTAAAGCTCGCACGGAGGCGGCTGCCGCTGGCGCCGCCCCCGTTGACTCTGAGGAGAAGGACGTGAAGATTCCCGTAGAGGCCGTCGACGATACCGAGGTCAACGAGACCGAGGCCGCCGAGGCTGCCGAGAACCAGGTAGAGGATTCCAACAAGGAGGCGACGATGACCGAGGACGAGATGGTGGAAGCTGCTATCCGCGCCGGTGAGGAAGCCGCCGACAACGACTTTAAGCTCAAGTTCGAGCAGGCCCAAAAGGAGCTTGCCGACGTGCGCAGCGAGCTCGATGCTGCGGCAGAGGCTCAGAAGGCCGCCGAGGACAAGGCAAAGGACGCCACCGAGCGCACCGCCCGTCTACAGGCCGACTGGGAGAACTTCCGTCGCCGCACCGCTAACGAGCGCATCGCCGAGCGCGAGCGCGCGACCGAGAAGCTCGTCACTGCGCTGCTGCCGGTGGTTGACGATATCGAGCGTGCAATCGACCATGCCCGTAGCCAGGAGCTTTCCGACGATTTTAAGCAGTTCGTCGATGGCGTTGACGCGGTGCATGCCAAGCTGCTCGATGTGTTTGCGCACGAGGGCGTTGAGCCCATCGACCCCAAGGGCGAGGCGTTCGATCCGCTCGAGCACCAGGCCGTGGGGCGTGTCGAGGACGCATCGCAGTACGACGAGACCGTCAACGACGTGTACCAGAAGGGCTACCGCATGGCGGATCGCATCCTGCGT
Source organism: Collinsella sp. (assembly GCA_018377855.1). Taxonomy (GTDB): domain Bacteria; phylum Actinomycetota; class Coriobacteriia; order Coriobacteriales; family Coriobacteriaceae; genus Collinsella. The sequence goes on from JAGZYM010000022.1 coordinate 30,489, forward strand.
TCCGCGATGGTGACGGTGACCTACGGTGGCGAGAAGCGCCCCGCACCGGAGCCCGAAGCGGCGCCCGAGGATGCCGCGGCCGATACGGCCGAGAGCACCGAGGAGTAATTGAGAAGGGCCCCGGGGCAACACCCGGGGCCCTTTCTGGCCTAGTGCCATATGACAGCATGAGCCGTCGTCTGCATGGACGGCGGACGTAACAGGAGAGGAGCTACGATGGCTGCAGGCAAAACCTTCTATGACATCCTGGGCGTATCCAAGAGCGCCTCCGACAAAGAGATCAAGAGCGCGTTTCGCAAGCTCGCGCAAAAATATCACCCCGATGCCGGCGGCGACGAGGCCAAGTTTAAGGAGATCAGCGAGGCCTACGAGACGCTTTCGGATGAGAAGAAGCGCAAAGAGTACGACCAGATGCTCATGTTTGGCGGCATGCCGGGCGCGGGCGGCGCGTATGGCGGTGGCTACGGTGCCGGCGCGGGTGCCAGCGGCTGGGGCGATATCTTCGACAGCATCTTTAGCGGCAACGGCGCTTGGGGCAGCGATTGGGGCTCGGGCTTTGCCGGGACTGCGGGCGCTGCCGGTGCCGGCGCTGGCCGCAGCCGCGCTCGCAAGGGCGGCGACCTGTCGCTGACCGTTGATGTGACGGCCGAGGACGCGTTTCGCGGTGTGACGCACAAGGTCACCTACCGTATTCCCTCGACGGGCGAGCAGCAGACCATTACGGTCTCGGTGCCTGCAGGCGCGGTCGACGGCGGCAAATTGCGTTACAAGCGCCGTGGCGAGTACGGCGTTGCCGGAGGCGAGCGCGGCGACCTGGTCGTGACCACACACGTGGAGGAGCATCCGCTGTTTAAGCGCAAGGGTGCCGATGTGACCATGGAGGTGCCGGTCTCGGTCTACGAGGCGGCGCTCGGCTGCACGGTGGACGTGCCCACGCCCGGCGGTGCGACGGTTCGTCTGAAGGTGCCCGCTGGCACCCAGACGGGCAAGAAGTTCCGCTTTAAGGAGATGGGTGCGCCCGACGTTAAGCATCGCGGCCGCACGGGCGCGCTGCTCGTCGAGATCAAGGTGCAGGTTCCCACGAACCTGTCCGACGATGAGCGCGATGCCATGACCAGGCTGCGCGAGGCCGACACGCGCGATTATCGCGAGAAGGTCAACCGTTACAAGGCAACGTACTAGTTTGGTTGCGTGGCCCACGGGCTGGCCGCAGGCTTATGATGGAGATGTGCGAGACGGAAAGGGGTCAGGTAGCATGGCCGAGGACAATAGGAACAAACCGCTGTACATGATCAGCGTGGCGGCCGAGCTGACCGGCATGCATCCGCAGACTCTGCGCGTCTACGAGTCCAAGGGCCTGGTGAACCCCCAGCGCTCGGGCGGTAACACGCGCCTGTATTCCCGTGCCGATATCGAGCGTCTGGAACTCATCAACCAACTGACCGACGAGGGCATCAACCTTGCCGGCGTGGTGCGCATCCTCGATATGAAGGAGCGTGCCGAGGAGCGTGAGCGCGAGAACGAAAAGCTCCGTGCTCGCGTGCGCCAGCTCGAGGACGAGCTGCATGAGTACAAGATGCAGAAGAAGATCACCGCCCTGGCCCCGCGCGACGGCTCGGTCAACCCCGAGCAAGTCATGCGCAAGCTTTTGGGCGCCGGCGGGGATCTGTAGGTTCCGCCGTTCTGCCGAACGGCGGAACGGCTCGACGCTGCGCGCCGCCCAGAGCGAACAATTTGTCATTCAAAAGGCAAGGCATGACCAGAAGGTCTATGCCTTGCCTTTTTCATGCCAACTTGTTCGCTCTGGACGTCGCTCGCTGTCCGTCCT